>DAIPIC010000051.1:0-19794 GCA_036771025.1 Solirubrobacteraceae bacterium | reverse complement strand
GGCGCTTTCCGATCACACGGGAAGCGGGGAACGGGGCGAGCGCCGCTATCGGCGCGGCCCGGCCCCGCGCCACTCAGCCGGCGATGAGACTACGGTCCGGCGCTATACCAGGTATCGGTGAAGGCGCCGCCGCTGCTGATCGTGCCAGGCTTGGCTTTTGTCGCTCCGCTCGATGAGACCATCGTGATGGCCTGCGGGCTAAGCGGCGCCAGCGAGGAGCTCGTGAAATCTGCGTTCCCAAAGTCAGCCAGCGGGAGCACTCCACCGCCGGACGAGGGGGCTTCGGCGATCGCCTCGGCGGAGGCAAGCTTGGCCGAGTTCAGGCGCTGATGCGTAGTGGCGGACCAATGCTGTGTTGAATCGGACAGCGTCAGGGTGAATGAGCGACTGCCGGAAGTAACCGAGGCGCTCATGCTGTCGCCAGGCTTGACGGTATTCCCGAAGAAGAACGAGCCCTTCGGGTACATCTCGTACCAGCCGTAGTAGCTCGCGGAGCCATTCGAGCAGTCCGCTTCGGTGCCCGTCTGCTCGACCGTATTGCTGGTGAAGTCGCCATCGAGGCCGGTCCAGAAGGCCGAATAACCATTGGGCGTAGCCACGCAATTGACCGTGGGCTGCGTCCATCGCGCCGACACGCTGGTGTAGTGACCCGAGCCGAGGCTATTGCTCGCGTAGCCCGACCAGTTTGTGCTGGTGCTGGAGCTGCGACCGAACTTTCTCGGCGCTCCATGCCGGAACACGACCGATTGCGCGATCGCGGGCGAGACGGCCAGCAGGACCCCAGCGAGCATCACGGTACGGAGATGACGAAGCAAGGTTGTCTCCTCGGAATAGCGGTTGCGAGGCGCGGCCCCTCAGATTTCCCGGCGCTTGATGGTACATATATCGGCAGGGCCGTCAGCGGACATGAGGCCGTGACCGCTCGACCCGAGAAGAATCGCGTCCGGGCTCGTGGCCGGAGGCTTTAGCTCGGGGCTGTGGCTGTCGCGCAAACTAAATGCGTTGTCAGCACGTGACCGGTTGTCGTCGTGGCGTCAGCACGGGGCGGATGACCGCCGATTTCAGCTTGGGAATCTCACCCTCGAAGCCGCAGGCACCAGGGGCTGTGGGAGATAACTCTCGCTATACGCAAGTTATCTCCCACAACTCCCGCCCTCGCAGTCCAGATGGCCATGTCAAGACTCGCTAACCGACGGCTTCGCGACGGGTTTGCGCGACAGCCTCGGCAAAAGCAGAAGCGAGGCGAATGGGAGAGCGGGAGCCGGGGGAGACGGACCCCGGCCAATCACCCCGCTACGGGCGTGCTCAGCTCGCCCAGTCCCGGGGCGGCGAGTACGACCTCGTCCCCGGGCTCGATCCACCGCCCGTCGAGCGCCCCGATGTCGAGCAGTGAGCCGCCGGTCAGCGTTCCCGACCCCAGCACGTCGCCGGGGCGTAGCCGCGTGTTCCGCGACGCCTGCATCACGAGCTCGGGCCACGAGAAGTGCATCGGCTTCGCCGAGACCCGGGAAACGAGCCGGCCGTTGACGGCGACGGTCGCCTCGAGGTCCAGCCGCTCGCCATCGAACGGAAGCTCGTCGGGCGTGACCAGCCAGGGACCGAGGCTGGTGGCGAAGTCCTTGCCCTTGGCCGGTCCCAGGCCAACTGTCATCTCGCGGCGTTGGATGTCGCGGGCGCTCCAGTCGTTGAGCAGCGAGAACCCGGCGATCTGCTGCTCCGACCCGATGACGGCAGCGAGCTCGAGCTCGAAATCGAGCATCTGGCACGACTCGGGCCGTCTCACCACCTCGCCTGGCCCGAACACCGCCGCCGGATTGGAGAAGTAGAAGACCGGGGCCTCGTACCAGGCATCAGGGATCTTGGCGGCGCCGCGCCGCGCGAATCCCGCCTGGACATGGCCTTCGTAGGCGTAGAAGTCGCGCACGCTGGGAGGGGAGGGGACCGGTGCCAGCAGGCGCACCTCTGCCAGATGATGTGCCCGGCCAATGTCGCGCCGTCCGCTGCCTACCAGCCACTCGACCATGTCCCGAGCTTCGAGCTCGTCGATCGCTCCGTCGGGGTGCAGAGAGCCGACGCGCTCTGAGCCGTCGGCGGCCGCGAACGTGACCAGCCTCACGAGTGCACCGTCCGGCAATTAGGGCACATGTATCGCGGCCCCGGATGGCCGTCATGCTGTGTCCTCGGATCCTCGCGCAGCGCTGCTGCGCGTCGGATCCTGCGTCCTTGCCTGACGGCCCCCGGATCTCGCGCTCCATGCACCCTAATCACCGGGCGGCACACTGCCCAATCCATCGACCAGCCGAAGCAGGTCCAAGGGGCTGAACGGCTTGGTCAGGAACAGGTCGGCCCCGGCCTCCTCTGCCTGGCGCTCGACCGCGTCCCCATGCGCCGCGGTGAGCATCACGATCGTGATCGCGCTCGTTTCGTCTTCGGCACGGAGCCGGCGGCAAGCATCGATCCCGTCCAGCCTCGGCATGTCCACGTCGAGGAAGACGAGCGACGGTTTGCTTTGCCGCGCCACCTCGAGGGCCTCGACGCCGTCGGCGGCCTCGTGCAGATCAAACTCGGCCACGTCTTCGAGCGTCGTGGCGATCAGCTTGCGCACGAATGGATCATCGTCGACGACAAGCACCGCGCGCCGGCCAGCGACGGAGCTCACGGCCCGCGGCCCCATGCGCGACTCATCGAATCTGAGCCCCGATCCGCTCGAAGGTGGCGTCCGGGATGGAGTTGAACGCCTCCACGATGCGCGGATCGAACTGGGCGCCGGCCTGTTCGCTGATGATCTCGCGGGCGACGTCGAACGGCGAGGCGCGGCGGTAGGGCCGCTTTGTGGTCAGCGCGTCGAGCACATCGGCGACCGCAAAGACTCTCGCGGCCAGCGGAATCTGCTCTTCGGCCAGTCCGTCCGGGTAGCCCTGGCCATCCCAGCGCTCGTGGTGATAGCGGACGACATCCGTCGCGTCACCCAAGAAATCGATGTCCCTCATGATGTGCGCCCCGATCAACGGGTGTTGGCGCATCAGCGCCTGTTCCTCGTCCGTCAGCGCACCCGGCTTGAACAGGATCGCGTCGGGAATCGCGACCTTCCCGATGTCGTGCAGCAGGAAGCCGAACTCGATCTCGGCGTTGTCGGTCAAATCGATCTTCAGTGCTCGCGCGATCTCGAGCGCGTACGCGGTGACCCTCTCGGCGTGTTTGCCGGTGTACGCGTCGCGAGCCTCGACCGCGTTGGACAGCGCGCGCACCGTTGCCATGTACGACTGTCTCAGTTCCTGCGAGCGGACTCGCTCCTGTTTGAACGTCTCGCGCAGGTCTGCGGCGTAGCGCTCGAGCTGGCGCTCCCTGTCGCCTGACTCACGCTCGCGACGCTCTAGCTCGCCCCGCAGCCGCTGGATCTCCCTGATCAGCTCGGTCTCGTTCCCTACCGCCACGGCATCAGCCTAGTGCTCCGGCGCGGCGACGCGAGCATCCTCGTCCCGCAAAGTCGCCGTCAGGGCGGCCGCTACCTGCTCCACCGCTACCACCTCCAGCCCCAGCTTCGAAATGCCGGGTGGCGCGGGAGCGGCACCGTCGGAGAACAGAATCACAGCCCGGCGCAGGCGGCGCCCCCGTAGGTCGAGCGCCTGGAGGACAGCCCTCGGGCTGCGCATCCCTACGTCGACCAAGGCGACCTCGAAGTGCCGCTCGGCGCAGACACGGGCCGCGGCCGCCGCGCTCAGCTCCCACTCGTGCTCGACGCCAAGCTCTGCCAGCGATGGCTCCAGTACCTCCTGCAGCTGCCTCCGTGCAACCACGAGCACACGGGAGCGACCGGCGGCGACTGCCGCGCCGAGGACCCGGCGTAGCTCGTCGGCGTCGATCGGCTTTGGTACCACCCATTCGCCAGCCAGCTCGCGCCGCGAGGAGAACACCGACACGAACACGATCGGCGTGCCGCGCAGCTGGGGGTCGGCCCGGACCTCTCGCAACACCTCGAAGCCGTCCATTCCCGGCATCAGAACGTCGAGAGTGACGGCATCGAAGGGCCCCGCTCGGAGCGCTGCCAGAGCCTCCTCGCCGCTCGTTGCCACCTCCACCTCGACCTCCACCGGCGCCAGCTGACTGGCGATCAGCGCCGTGACGTCCGGCTCGTTGTCGACCACCAGCACCCGCCTGCCGCGGAGTGCGTCGAGCCGTTCAGTGCTCTCGAGAGGCGGTATAGCCGCCGGTAGCCGCAGACGAAAAGTGGTGCCCCGGCCTGGCTGTGAGTCAACCTCGATCTGCCCGCCGTGTAGCTCGACCAGCGACTTGACGATCGACAGTCCGAGGCCCGTCCCTGACGACGACGCGCGGTAGAAGCGGTCGAACGCGCGCTCCACCTGCTCGGCTGTCATGCCGACACCGGAGTCCGTGACCCAGATCAGGATCCGGTCGTCATCGAGCTCTGCGCCCACCCCCAGCCTCCCATCGGCCGGCGTGTACTGGTGGGCGTTGGTCAAGAGGTTGGCGATGATCTGACGCAGCCGCCCAGGATCGGCCACCGCCGGCGGCAGGGCCGGCGAGACCCTGACGTCCAGCCGCTGCTGCTTCTCGGCGAGCCGCGGCCCCATCAGCTCGGCCACCTCCCGTATGGCTTCGCCGACGTCGGTCGGACGGCGCTCCAGCTCGACCCTGTCGGCGTCGATCCGCGCCACGTCGAGCAGGTCGTTCACGAGCTCGACCAGCCGGTCGGTGGAGCGCAGGATGATGTCGATGAACTCGCGCTGACGCTCGCTCATCCCGTCCGAGGCGCGCGCGAGCAGCTCGACGAAGCCCTTGATCGAGGTCAGTGGGCTGCGCAGCTCGTGCGAGGCGGTCGCGACGAACTCCGATTTGGCTCGCTCGAGCCGGGCCCGGTCGGTCATGTCCCGAACGGTCCAGACGACGCCTTCGACGCCAGCTCCCAGCCGCGAAGCGACAACCGCGAGTGTGCGGCCTCCGTGGTCGACGACCGTCTCCCGGGACAGCGCGGTCTCGAGCGGCGGCAGAGGGCTGTGATCGGTGCGGCCGGAAGGAGCGAGCCCCGGCACCAGCTCCGCCGCGCGGGGATTCATGGCCAGCACGCTCACGGAATCGGATTCGGTCACGATCAGACCGTCGCCCAGGCTCTCGATCGTCACGGCCAGCCGCCGTCTCTCGTCCTGGAGCCGCCGGTGGGCCAGCGCCAGCTCCTCGGCCATGGCGTTGAACGCCCGGCCGAGCTCCACAAGCTCATGCGGCCCCCCGGCCTTCACTCGGCGGTCGAGGCGCCCGGCGGCGAGATCGCGGGTCGCTCGGACCAGCTCGTCGAGCGGTCGGCGCATCGCGCCGACCAGCGCAGCCACAAGTGCCAGTGCCGCCGCAAGCGCGAGCGCGCCTGCAATCGCGGCCACGATCACCGCCCGGCGAGAGTCGGACCGCGCCTTGCTCCGGGCGGCTTCCTGAAGTCTCTGCTGGCGCACGCCCACACGGGAGGCCAGAGAACGAGCCTGGGCCAGCGGGCCTCCGGGCCGGATCGCCTCGGTGAGGCGCCCGCTCGTGATCAGCGACCTGGCCCGATCCTCGGCGGCGATCTCGCTCGCCACGAGCTGGGCGCTCGCTTGGTCACCGACGGCGAGCCGTCTCGCGTTCTGGACCGCCGTGCCGTATCCCGAGGAGGCGTCGAGCCATGCCGCCGGCAGGTTTGCCGCCGCGACCGAGAGCGCGGAGCTCTGAGTCAGCGCGTCCTCGTAGTGCTGGCGGGTGTTGTACAGGCTGGACACGCCGACCGCGGCCACCAGCGCCAATACGAGGGTCAATCCGATCAGCGCCAGGCGCAGCGAGCGAGCGATCGAAAAGCGCTGCATTTGCCAGCTTCAAGATATCTGGAGCCGCGGGGGGTTTCGCGGAGTACCATCGCGCCATGTCGCTGGCGCGTGCCTGGACGCGACAGATCTCTGGCGCTTACGCAGCGGCATTGCTCGTGCCCTGCGCGATCTTCGCCTCGGTCCTGGTGCTGGCGCTGACGGGTGGCTTTGGTCAGTTGCGACGCCTTGACCAGGCGTTCGGCGGGCCGAGCGCCCCCGCCGCCTTGGGCCGCGCAGCGACGGGAGCGACCGCCGGTGGCGCGCCAACCGCACCAGCGCCCCTGTTGCCCGTAGCGGCGGCGAGCACAACCGCGACGGCGGCTCGTTCGACCGTGTCCACGGCGGCAGGGACGGCACCTGTCCAGGGACCGGGCACCAGCGCGCCGGGCGCCAACCCCGGAGGGGGACTTGCTCCGGTAAATCAGCCCTCGGCCGGCGGCACCGGGCCTCCCCAGAGCACGGGCACCGGCTCGCCGCCACCCGCTCCCGTGAGTGGCCCGCCGCCGACGCAGCCGCCCTCCCGACCCCCGACGCTCGTAGATCAGGTCGTCAACCTCGGCACGTCGGTCACGGGCACGCTTCCCGCCCCGGTCGGGCCTCTGGCCACGCAGGTGCTTCAGGGCGCCGGCCAGGCCGTCGACAACACGCTGTCTGGAGTCACTTCGGGGGCAGCGCGGCTGCTTTCCGGAAATCGGACGCAGTGAGCGCAGAGCGCTCCAGGCGGGGGCTGCCGCCGCTGGCGGCAGTATGCGCCCTGCTCGTGGCCTGCGGCGGGCACTCGGCGACCAACACACACACCTCTCCGCCCTCCACGACGGTCACGGTCTCTCCGGGCGCGCGGACGGTTCCGGACGGAGACTGGAGGATGTTCGACTACGGCCCCCAGCGCGCCGGGGTGGGACCGGCTCGCACCGGGATCACCTCGTCAGACGTCTCCAAGCTGCGCCGCCGGGTCGTCCGCATCGACGGAGTCGCCGACTCTTCTCCGATCCAGCTTCACGGCGTCCAGATCCGGGGACGCGTGCGTGATGCCGTCATCTTGACGACCACCTACGGGCGGACGATCGCGCTCGATCCAGCCACCGGGACCAAGCTATGGCAGTACGTCCCGAGCAACGTCCGCAGCTATCAGGGCAGCTCGCAGATCACGACCGCCTCACCGGTGGCGGACCCAGGTCGAGCCTCGGTTTACACCGCAAGTCCGGACGGCGTGATCCACAGGCTGCAGCTGTCGAATGGCGCTGAGACGTGGTCGACGCGAATCACGTTTGACCCCAGCCACGAGAAGATCGCGGCGGCGCTCAACCTCTCGGGACCGTATGTGGTGGCGGTGACCGGGGGCTACTACGGCGATGAGCCGCCCTATCAGGGCCACGTGGCCCTGATCGACCGCGCGAGCGGCCGGGTCGTGCACGTCTTCAACTCCCTCTGCTCCGACCGTCACCAGCTGATCGATCCCCCGAGCTCGTGCTCGGCGAGCGCCTCGGCCATCTGGGCGAGGGCCGGAGCCGTGGTGGAGTCCGGGAACGGAAGACTCTTGCTGGCCACCGGAAACGGTCCGTTCAACGGCTCCACCAACTGGGGCGACAGCGTGCTCGAGCTGAGCCCCGACGCCAGCGCACTCCTTGGCAACTGGACGCCGAAAAATCAGGCCCAGCTGGAGTCCAGCGATACCGACGTGGGGAGTACGGCCCCGGCGGTCCTCCCGGGGAGGCTGGCGGTCCAGGGCGGCAAGAGTGGATCGCTCGCGCTGCTTGACCTGAGCCGCCTGAACGGGACGGCCGGCGGGCGCGGCCCCCGCACAGGGGGGCAGGTCCCGACCGCCTCCGCGCCCAGCGGCGCCGGGGTGTTCACGGCTCCGGTCGTGTGGAAAAGCGGCGGCCGCACCTACGTCTTCGTGGCCAACGATTCGGGCACCGAGGCGTATGTGTTGAGCGGCCGCCGGCTTCAGGTGGCCTGGCAGGACGGGGCACCGGGCACGAGCCCGGTTCTCGCCGGCGGGCTGCTGTACGTCTACGACGAGGTCCACGGCAGGCTGCGGGTGCGGCGACCGACGACGGGCGCCACGGTCGCGGCGCTTCCCGCGGCGCGAGGTCACTGGAACAGCCCGATCGTCATCGGGGGACGCGTCATCCTGCCGGTAGGGGGCGGCACCCTCGGACCGGACCACGTCACGAGCGGCAGGGTCTTCATCTACCACCTGCCGGGGCGCTGACGGGCCGGCGCTCAGGCTCCTGTGCCGAGCGCCCGCCCCAGCAGGTTCCGGGTCATCCCCACCACGCGCTGGTCCGGCGACCGGGGCGCGTCGGGGGAGGCGCTGGGAACGGGGTCCAATCCCAGCTCCCAACCCAGGGTGCCGCTGTCGAACACGATCGCTCCCGACCGTCCGGTGTACAGCGTCGTCTGGGCCACGTCGTCCCCGGGGCCCGGAACGGGCTCGCCCGGCGCGGCGCTCATGCATGGCGCGCTGCCGCTACCTACCACCTCGGTGCCCGCCGGCGTCAGTGGGGTGGTCCGGTCGAGCTCGTAACCCACGATCCCCGGGATGCTGGTGGCGGTCGTGACCCCGGTGCCGGCGAACAGCCATGACGGCTTCAGTCGGGGCTCGGGGGACCAGGAGTAGTAGCGGTACGTGGGGGGCCCCGGCAGCCTGAGCCGCGGCGTGATGCAGCCCAGGTATGCCGACCCCGTCAGGGGGGCGCCATGGTCCGGAAAGGCACCGGTGGGCTCGGCGCGGTCGGGGTCCAGTGCGGCGTGCTCCTTATAGGAGACGATCAGGTGGGCCGGGCGCCCGGATTCGCTGGAGGCACTGGTCGCAGGCCGATAGCGCACACGCCATGCGAGCGTGTCCGAGGCGAAGAACAGGAGGCTCTGGCCGCTGGCGAAGGCTCGGGCGAACGCCTCCTGCTGGCGGGCGGACCAGTACTCGGAGTGGCCGAAGTCGATCAGCGCCCGGTGGCCTGCGGCCTGACCCGGATCTTCGTCGACTGACTCGCTGGCCGTATAGGAGACGGGATAGCCGTAGCGCTCGAGGAACCTGATCATCGCCACGTCCCGGCTGAAGAATTGGCCCGCGCCCGTGTTGCTGTCATACGGGCGGTCGTACGACACCTCGACCCCCTGCGTCGTCCCCGTGACCCCGACCCGATCTGCTCCTCCGGGGTAGAGGCTGTTGCCGCCCCAAGCGTTGTAGGCCTCATAGGTCGAGGTCGGTAGCTGTGCCAGCAGCGGCTGTGGGCGCGAGGCCTCGACCACGAACAGGCAGTCGCTCTCGCCGGAGCTCGCGGTCAGCCTGGCGATGTATACCCCGCTGGCTAGGGCACCGGGGATTTGGAAGCTGAGCGTGGGGTGCCAGTGGCACTCAGTGAGCCCCGTGCGGAAGCTATGCGTGCAAGGCGGCTGCGGGGCGAGGGAAATGGACTGAGACGCTAGGACCTCGCGGCCGCCGGCGCCGCCGTACCAGCCGATCCGGAACACTCGGATCCGCACCGACGAGGCACCCGGGGCGCTGACGTACACCCTCTGCGTGTCGCCGGGGCGGACCGCTTGCTGGGCGACGTAGCCGCTCACGCCGCCGTGGGCCAGGCCGCCGACGTCGCCTGCCGGGCCAGGCAGCCGCCAGTCGCCGCTGCCCGGGCTTCGATTCTCCTGCGCCACCGACGGCTGGGGCCCCGAGGTATTGACCAGCCAGTGATAGGGGCCCGCGGGCTGGGCCACCATCTTGTGACCGGCGTGCCCGCCGCAGCCGGCTATCGCCACCGCTGCGGTCGAAAAGAGCGCCGCGAGCCACCCGCGGCGTCTGGGCGTCATCCGAACTGTCAGTTCTCCAGAGCGGATAAGGCTGCGGCAGCCTAGCGATTGCCCGCTAGGGAAGATGCGCTCCCCGCCAAGCGTCCTTCTGTAGGCGTAGGGTTGTTTTCGCGGTCAATCGAAAAGGGAGCTCTAGTCGTGAAAAGGTTCTTTCTGCTTGCTGCGGTAGCCGTCGTCCCGGTCATTGCCAGCGCTTGTGGGTCAAGCTCGAAGTCGACCACCAGCGCTCCGGCCGCCTCCACGCCAGCCACAAGCACGGCCGCCCCAACCGCGTCGGCCGGCACCAAGGTCACCGTCGCCTCGGTCGACGGACTGGGCCCAGTGCTTGTCAACGCCCAGGGCCGGGTGCTCTACATCTTCGTCCCCGACAACGCCAAAAAGGTGACCTGTACCGGCGGATGCGCCGCAGTGTGGCCGCCTCTGAAGCTATCCGGCTCGAAGCCCACTCCCTCGGGTCCGGTCGAGGCCTCCAAGCTCGGTTCGGCTCCTAATCCAAGCGGCGGCAAGGTGGTCACCTATGCCGGCTGGCCGCTCTACACCTACGTCGCCGACACCGGCCCGGGGATGGCGACCGGGCAGGCCAAGAACCTCAACGGTGGCCTGTGGTATGTGATCGCCCCGACCGGGACTGTGATCAAGAAGAAGGGTTCGTCCTCCTCGACCTACTGAGCGAGCACGCGGAAGCCGCGCAGGGCCGGTGAGGGTTCGGTAGCCCGGGCCCTCAGTAGAGTCGCGCCGGTGGGAGACATCCCCATGGACGACCGGCTTGCGATCGAACAGCTGGTGACGGAATACGCGTGGTTGCTCGACCATCGCCGCTGGGATGATGTGGCCAAATTGTTCGCCGACGACGCGGTGCTCTTCATTCGCGGCCGGGAGATCGTGGGCAAAGAGGGATTGGCGGAGTGGGCCGAGTACCGGGCGCAGAAGAAGTCGCGGCGCACCCAGCATCAGATGACGCTGCTGCGTCTGGACCAAGTCGAGCCGGACCTCATCACCGGCACCGCGGCCCTCGTGCTGCACGTCGCCAAGACGGGGGGCAGCGGCACGTACGTTGACTTGGTGGGCGAGTACGAGGACGAGTACACGCGTACACCCGAGGGCTGGCGCTTCCGGCGGCGCCGGTTGGTCCCGATCGACCAGAGCTGATGTCCCAGCGGGCCAGCATCACCTCCGTCGCCATGGCGATTCCGGAGCGACGAGTTACCAACGCCGAGATCGCGGAGTCGATCGGCGTGGACGAGGACTGGATCGTCAAGCGGACGGGAGCGAGCGAGCGCCCGTGGGCGGCGGAGGGGGAGCGGATGACCGACTTCGCCGCGAATGCAGCCCGGCAGGCGCTGGCCAATGCAGGCCTCGAGCCCGCGGCGCTCGACCTGGTGGTGGTGGCCACCTCGAGCGCCGACGAGATCACCCCCAACGCGGCGCCACTGGTCGCGGGGATGGTCGGCGCGGCCGGGGCAGCAGCGTTCGACGTGGGGGCCGCCTGCACCGGCTGGCTGGCCGGGCTGGCGATGGTCAGCGGACAGATCGAGGCCGGGAGGGCTCGCAACGGTGTGGTGGTAGGGGCCGACTTCCTGTCGAGGTTCCTCGACCTCCATGACCGGGAGACGGCGCCCCTGTTCGCCGACGGTGCCGGCGCGGCCGTGGTATCAGCGTCCGATCAGGGCAGCGGGAGTATCGGGCCGATCGTCCTTCACTCCGACAACGGCGGAGCCGAGCTGATCAGGCTCGACCGCGGGGGCCGGATCAGCATGCGGGGGCCAGACACCTTCCGCGAGGCAATATCCCGTCTGACCACGGTCACGCACGAGACGCTCGAGGCCGGCGGTCTGAAGCTCGATGACGTGGATCTGTTCGTCTACCACCAGGCCAACTCCCGCATCATCAGCGCGGTCGGCGCGCGCCTGGGGCTCGACGCGAGCCGGGTCGTTGACTACGTCGGGAGATTCGCGAACTCATCCACCGCCACGCTGCCCATCGCGCTGTCGGTTGCCGCCCAGGAGGGGCGACTGAACCACGGGTCCAAGGTGCTGCTGGCGGCGTTCGGCGGTGGATTCACCTGGGGCGCAACCGTGGTCGAGTGGAGCGCGGTCACCGAGCGGTGACCCGGGTGGCGGTGGCCTTCCAGGATGCCGCGACCTCCAGGCCGACCCGTAACCCCAGCTCGTCAGCCGCCGCCTGCGTCACCTCCGCCACCAGGGGCTGAGCGGCCTCGAGCCCCACGCGCACCCGGTTGCCCACAGCGGTCAGCGAGTGCACACGTGCGATCAGTCTGTTCTGGGCCGAGTCGTGCCCCGGCTCGTCGCAAGGAGCGAGGGTGATCTCCCACGGGAACACGCTTATGGCCACCGGCCCCTCGCCGGGATCGGTGGCGACCGCGATTCCGCCGCCGTCGAGCTCGATGACGGTCACGTGACCGCTGTCGGAGTGGGCGCGGCCGGTCAGCACCACAGAGCCGGTGAACTCGGCCACGAACGCCGACCGGGGCTCCGCCGCCAGCTCCTCGGCCCGGCCGTCTTGGATGACGCTGCCGCGATCGATGACCGCCACCCGGTCCCCGAGCAAAGCCCCCTCGTGGAAATCGTGCGTGACGAGCAGCGACGGTATGGCGGCTTGGCGCAGGACGGCGCCGAGCTCGCGGGCCGCCTGGCCACGGGTTCTGGCGTCTAGCGCCGCCAGCGGCTCGTCCAGCAGCAGCACGCGCGGGTGGATGGCCAGCGCCCGGGCCAGAGCGACCCGCTGGCGCTCTCCGCCCGAGAGCGTCTGCGGCCGGGCATCCGCGCGCTGTCCGAGCCCGAAGCGCTCAAGGAGCTCAACCGCCCGGGTGCGCCGTTCGGCCCGCCTTAGCCCGCCCAGTCCGTAGGCCACGTTCCTCCACGCCGTCAGGTGGGGGAACAGCGCGTGCTCCTGTGGGACGTAGCCACACCGCCGGTGCTCGGGCGGAAGTGCGATACCGCGCTCACTGTCGAGCCAAACCTGTTCGTCACATACCACCCGCCCCCGTCCTGGACTCTGCGTCCCGGCGATCATCCGAAGGACCGTGGTCTTGCCCGCGCCCGAGGGGCCGGCGAGCGCGAGGCATTCGCCAGGTGAGATTTGCAGGGCGACATCGAGCGCGATGTCGCCCACGCTTCCCGCTAGCTCAACGTGCAGCACTGCTTAGGGCGGTGCCACCCGTTGCCAGCCTGACGGCGATCAGCACCGCTCCCGCGACGATCACCAGGATCGCCGAGAGGGCAAGCGCGGCGGGGAAATCGTTCGCGAACTCCTCGTAGATCGCCAGCGGCACGGTTTGGGTGACTCCCTGGAGGGATCCGGCGAACATCAGCGTCGCCCCGAACTCGCCCAGCGCCCGTCCCCAGGCGAGGGCCAGGCCAGAGGTCAATCCTGGAAGCGCGACCGGGACGACCACGCGGGCGAAGGTGGCGGCCTCGGTCGAGCCGAGCGTTCGCGAAGTTTCGAGCAGCGAGCGATCGATGCTGGCGAATGTGGTCTGCGCCGTCCTCAGGTAGAAGGGTGAAGCGACGAACACCTGGGCCAAGACAACACCGGCAGTCTGGAATACGAGCGCGATGTGCGCGTCCTTGACCGCCCCACCGAGAATCCCGCTCGGGCCGAACGCCGCCAGCAGCGCTATCCCGGCCACCGCTGGGGGGAGCACAAGCGGCAGCTCGATAATCGTCGTCAGGATTGCCTTCCCCCGGAAACTCCGGGTGGCCAGCAGGTAAGCGGTGGGCGTCCCTACCAGCACGATGATCCCGGTGGCAATCGCCGTTGTCTCCAGGCTCAGCCGCAGGGCGTCTGTTGACTGAGAATTTCCGAGGCTCGAGACGAGGCGTCCGACGCTGGTGTTGACGAAGATGGCCAGAACCGGAAGAAACAGGAACGCGACCGTGAGCGCGCCGGCCAGCCCGAGCAGAAGCGCGAACCACAACGACCTGAGGCGGGGCATACGAGCTACCTCGGCGCAAAGAATCCGTCGGCCAGAAGGTCATCGCGCCCCGTTCCCCTCAGTAGGCCGGACACGAACTGCCTTGCCTGGGAGGGATGCGCGGCTCCCCTGACGACGGCCGCGCCGTACGACACGCGTGGCTGGAGGCTTGACGGAAGCTGGAGCGCCTTGAGCTTGCCGCCGGCCGCCTTTACATCCGTCGCGTAAAGGAAGCCGGCTTCGGCCGCACCCTGGGTCAGCTTGCCGACGATGGCCGTTACGTCGGCCTCCCGGTCCTTGACGTTTGCCAACACCGCGCGCCGCTGTGTCGGCGCCAGCCGAGCCAGCACGGTGTCGGTGTAGTCCCCGACGGGCACCGTCCGGGTGCCGACCACCAGCACGACCCCCGGCTTCTCGACGTCGGCCAGGCTCTTGACCTTGCTCGAGCCTGCCGGGATCGCCAGCACCAGCGTGTTGGCCGCGAACACGACCGGCTTGTCGACCAGTCCCTTGCGGTACAGCAAGGCGGGGAGCTTGGTGTTGGCGGACGCAAACACGTCCGGCCTCACTCCTTGCTCGATCTGGGCCGCCAGCACGTCGGAGCCGGCGAACGAGAATCGGACCGTCGCTGCCGAGAACTGGGTCCCGTAGGTCGTGAACGCCTTTTTCAGCGACGCCGCGGCGGAGACCACCAGCTGAGGTCTGCCGGAACCGGCTCCGGTCCGGGCGCCGCTCGTCGCGCCGCTGCCGCCGCAGGCGGCGAGCACCAGTACGGCGAGCACGACCACGACCGCGACTACCAGGGCGGTGAGGGGCACCAGCATCGGCTGCCGGCGCCTCATCTGCCTCCCCGCTCGATCATGACCGACGTGGCCTTGACGGTGGCCGTTGCCGTGACTCCTGGCGCCAGTCCGAGCTCGTCGACGGAGTCGCGCGTGATCGCCGCGGTTACCAGGAAGGGCCCGGCCTCGATCTCGACAAGCGCCATCACTCCGTCCTGCTCGACCGAGCGGACCTTTCCCTCGAATCGGTTGCGAGCCGAGAGGCCGGCACCGGTGGAATGCCGTCGCGGGCGGCGGGCCAAGCGGGCGACGTCCCGGCTCGAGACCAGCCGCCGTCCGCGGGAATCGCGTCGGGTTTGGAGCTTGCCGGCCCGGTCCCAGCGCCGAATTGTGTCCTGGCTCACGCCGATCGCCTTGGCCGCCTCGCCGATGGGCACGTCGGGCATCTGCCTAAGTATTGCATAGGCAGGATCGTCCTGCGGAATGAAGTAGAGTCGCGCCGGTGTCAGCGGGTCAGCTCGACGGCAGGGTCGCGATCGTCACCGGTGGGGCGGGCGCCCTGGGCCGGGCGACGGCCCAGGCGCTCAGTACGGCGGGCGCGCGGGTGCTCATCGTCGACGTCGACGAGCGGGGCGGACGCGAGGTGGCGGAAGCGGTTGGCGGGGATTTCTTTGCGGCCGACGTCTCTCGTCCCGAGGACAACGAGGCGTTGGTGGGGGCGGCCCTGGAGCGCTTCGGGGGGCTCGATTTGGTGCACTTGAACGCGGGCGTCACGAGCGGCTGCGGCGTGGGGGAGGACTTCGACCCCGCGCGTTATCGGCGGGCAATGGGAGTCAATCTGGACGGCGTGGTGTTCGGTACGCACGCCGCCATGCCAGTTTTGGAGGCCCGCGGCGGCGGCGCGATCGTCGCCACAGCCTCCCTCGCGGGACTGACCGGCGTCCCCGCGGACCCGCTGTATTCGGCGAATAAGCATGCCGTGGTGGGACTGACCCGCTCGCTAGGGCCGTCGCTGGTCGAGCGCGGGATCCGCTTCAATGCCGTGTGCCCGGGGTTCGCCGAGTCGCCGATGATCGATCCCATCCGCGATCAGCTTGCCCAAGAGGGAATCCCCGTGATCCCGGCGGAGGCCGTTGCCGATGCGGCGCTGTGCCTGTTCGCGGGAGACATGACTGGCGAGTGCTGGTTTGTGCAAGCCGGGCGGGAGCCCGGTCCCTTCAGGTTTCGGGGGATCCCGGGCCCGCGCTAGGGTGGTCGCCGCTAGCGCCCACAGGAGGACTTAGGAGATGGACGAGAAGCCGACGCTGTTTGTCTGCCACGGTGATCAGGGCGGGCCGAAGGTGCATCCCTGCCGCCGTGTGCAGGAGGCGATGCAAACCGCCGGGATCGAGTACGAAAAGGTGATCGCCGCGCACGGCAGTCCGCTTCCGTTCCTGCGCAAGGGGCCACGCGATGAGCTGCGCCAGGCGACGGGGGACGAGAAGCTGCCTGCACTGAGACTCTCGGACGGGACCGTGCTCAAGCACTCGCGCCAGATCCTGGACTGGGTCAGGCGGCAGGAAGGCCGGGCCGGATCCCGGGCTCCCGGCCCGTCCTAGCCGGCTAGGCCGTGGTCGTCGAGATCGCTCGCTGGATCAGCGGCGAGAGGCGCGGCCAGTCCTGGGGCGGAGCGGCGCCCACGACAGCGACGGTCGTTCGCCCGCTGACGAGGCACGCGAGCTCGACGTACCGAGCCCCCGTCTTCGTGGCGTAGGAGTCCTGCACGCAGGATGCGTGTCCGTGGCCGAAAGGGTGCTCGGTCGCAGACGCGAGCGTTCTGATGCCGCGGTCGCCCTCATCGCCGTTGTGATCGACACGGAAGTGCGCGAAGTTACCCAGCGTCTCCGCGCCCTGGCGCGGGGTGAGGTTGAGGTAGCCGCGTATCTGGCGCTGCGGACCGAGTAGAGCGACCGTGGCCGTCCCGGGATCGCCGTGGATACGCGTCCATCCCTGCGGATAAGAGACCGTGGAGCCGCTCGGGATGTGAATTGCCTGCCACCCGGCGGGCGGCGCGGCAGGTTTCAGCCACGCAAAGCTAGCCGCACCGTCGCCGCCTGTCTGGGTGTGCCCCGCGCTGCCGCATCCGGCGGCGAGTGCCGCGAAGACGACGGCGATGGCGAGGGCGGCGAGCCTAGATATTGCCGTCCCCATCGCTGGGGCCGCCGTTGTTGTCGGCGTCTCGGTCTCCGGCGCCGGGCCCTTGCGGGATCCCGCTCGAGCTGGATTTGGATGCGCTCGATGACTTCGATGTGGACGACGAGCTCTTGGCCGGCGCGGGCGCGGCCGTCTTCGTCGGCGCGGCCGTGCTCGTCACCGCCGCCGGTGGGCTTTTCGCGGACGACGAAGAAGAGCTGTCCGAACTGCCGCATCCGGCGGCGATGAGGCCGGCGGCGGCCAGCGCCAGCAACGGCAACCCGCCCGCAACTTGAATTTCGTGATCATGGTGAACCTCTGTCTCTTTTCTCAGTCCGGCTTGGCAGGAACCTTTGCTTAAGCAATAAGACGCTGCACGTGGGGCCAGCCTTCCCTGTCGCGTTCGGCGGAGGGTTTGCACGGCGATCGGCGTCCCCGTTAGGGTCGTGACCTGACAGCCGGCGGCGGGTCCCCGAGCCGGCGCCAATCACAAGGAGGACCGGAATGAAGCTGTATGCGATCTTGCGACGCGGGGGATGGCGCTCGCCTGCGGATCTCGAGGAAGCGGCGGCCCGCTCG
This sequence comes from Solirubrobacteraceae bacterium, assembly GCA_036771025.1. Taxonomy (GTDB): domain Bacteria; phylum Actinomycetota; class Thermoleophilia; order Solirubrobacterales; family Solirubrobacteraceae; genus Palsa-465. The sequence goes on along the minus strand of DAIPIC010000051.1, from coordinate 2,671 downwards.
ACGAAGGTGGGTAACGAGGAGATGGCGGACGACATCCGCTGGATCCGGAGCTACGTGCTCGAAGAAGGCGGCGGGTCCGTGGGAACCGTCTGCATCTACGAGGCCAGCAGTCCAGAGGCGATCCGTGAGCACGCCTCGCGCGCAGAGCTTCCAGTGGACGAAGTCATCCCGATTGCCGACACGGTCATCGTTCGGCCAGATCCGCAGGGGGCCCCGGCGGCCTAGGCCGCGGCAGCGCCCGGCCGCGTAAGCCGCCGCGGCAGCGCCCGGCCGCGTAAGCGGCCGGTGCGGGCCCGGGGTCACCGCCCGCGGCCGCCCTCCCCGGTGCAGGCGCTGTCCGGACAGACCGGCATCCCCGGGCAGTTCCTGACGCCCTGGCAACGGGACTTCTTCACAATCGTGGCCAGATGAGATCGACGCCCGAGGGGCGTGCGAGGCCGCGGCCGAGAGCGATCTGCTTCGTGGCAGCGGCGCTGTGCGCGGTCGCTGGCTGCGGGTCCGGCGCCCACCGTCAGCCGCCCCCGAAACAGCCGAGCACCGCGTCAGCGCAGACGGTCACGACCGCCAGGACGACGCCCAGGAGGGCGGCCCCGCCTGGCCCGAGGCCGCATGCTCCGTTCGCCGTCGGGATGCGCATGATCACGTTCACTGACCGGAGCCGCAAGCTCACGATGCCCGGACAGCCACCCGGCCCGCGGACGCTGGTGACGCTGATCCGCTACCCAGCGACAGGCCCGGCCTCGGGCGTGGACATCCGTGGCGCGGCGCCGGTGCGCGGCACCCGATTTCCGCTCGTCGTATTCGGGCACGGCTACGCGGTGACGCCGGGAATCTATGCCGCGCTGCTGCAGTCCTGGGCGCAGGCGGGGTATGTAGTCGCCGCTCCCATCTTCCCGCTCGAGAACGCCAACGCGCCCGGTGGGCCAGACGAGTCCGATCTGATCAACCAGCCCGGTGACATGAGCTTTCTGATCACCCGGCTGCTGGCGCTGAGCCGAGCCCCGACAGGCTTTCTGTCTGGGCTGATCGATCCCAAGCAGATCGCCGTGAGCGGCCAGTCCGACGGCGGGGAGACAGCGCTGGCGGTTTCGTACAACCTCTACTACCTCGATCGCCGCGTCCGGGCGACCGTGATCCTGTCCGGCGCCAAGATCCCTGGCGTGAGCGGATTTGACTTTCCGATCCCGGCCCCGCCGTTGCTGGCCACGCAGGGAACGGCGGACGCGGTCAATCCGCCGAGCTTCACAAGCGCGTTCTACGACGTGGCTCCTGCGCCCAAGTACCTGTTGAAGATGTTCGGCGCCGATCACCTCGGCCCGTACACGGATGGTCAGCCGCAGCTGGGGATCGTCGAGCGGGTGACGACCGCCTTCCTCGACCTGTATCTGAAGGGTGCCGTCGGCGCGCGGGGACGGATGTTCAGGGCAGGGAACGTGTCCGGCGTGTCCGCCGTTCAGGGAAGCGGGTGATCACAGGAGCGGCCGGCCCCGCTCAGGGGATGAGGTCGATTCCGTCCGGGTTTCTCAGATATCCCGGCCCCGATCCCGGCGAGCCATCGTGCCCGTACTGCCAGACGATCCGTTTGGTCCTCATATTGATCACCACGACGCGGTGGTGAAAGTCGTCGTTTGCCGCGATCATCCCGTTTGGCAGCTTGATGGCGAGCGATGGGTGGTCGAGGGCCCCGGGCCCGGATGCCGGGCCGTAGCTCCATACGATCCTTCCTCCACGGCCCAGGACGTCGATTCGCCCGGGGCCGTTGTAGGCGGCGACGAGGACCCGCCCATTCGGAAGCAGCTGCCCATCGGAGGGGTAGTCGGTCGGGGATCTGATCGACCAAAGCAGCTTTCCCGAGGCGCTGATCCGGTCGATCCAGCCTCCGATCTCGGTGACGAGCACGCCGCCATCGGGCAGCGGTGTGTCGCCGTTGGGGCTGCTGAACGTCCGGGGCGGGTCATGTGCACACGCGCCGGCTCGTCCCAGCGATCGCACGATCTGCTTGGCGTGGTTTATCCGCAGCACTCGGCAGTTGATGATGTCCGCCACCTGAATCTGCCCGTTCCGAAGCAGGTAGGCGTCATCTGGGTGGGCCAGGAATCCGTAGGAGCTTCCTTGCACGCCCCGATGCCCATACCTCCATACGATCCGGGGGCGCCGCGCCAGCGTCAGCACCATGATCGTCTCCGAGAATTCCTCGTTCGTGGAGACGTAGCGGCCATCTGCCGAGACGAAGGCGTCATCGGGCCCGGGAAGTCGCGGGAAACGGCGCACGATCTGCTTGCGGGGGTTGACGATGATCAGTCGGTTGTTGTCACGGTCGGCGATCAGCAGGTATCCAGGAAGCGGTGAGGAGCCCTTCAGCGGCGGCAGGCCCAGGCGCGCCAGGACGGGGTCGGTTGCCGGGCCCGGGCCCACGGCCGTCGATCGCTTAATCGTGCCCGCTGCGGCGTGGCCGCTAGCGACCGCCACGGCCGCGATCACGCCGATTACCACCGCGCGTCCCGGCGCGGTAGCGGTGTTCGCTAGCCGTCGTGGCGATGGTGAAGCAACACTGAATGCGCGGTCCATGGTGCGAACTGCAGGATCAGAACCACCGCCAAAACTACCCCGCGAAGAGCGCTCCGACCAGCACGATTCAGATCTGTGACACACTGGACCTAAGTGACAGGGG
>DAIPIC010000050.1:0-19831 GCA_036771025.1 Solirubrobacteraceae bacterium | reverse complement strand
GGCTTGACCGCGTTGCCGATGTCGACCTGGTTTCGCAGCAGTCGGGCGACCACCGCGTTGGTGTCCGGGTTTCCGCCGACCGCATCGACAATTGCGCGCTCGGTATAGGTTCCGTGAATCTCCCAGAGCGCGCGCATGGCGTCATGGAAGCCCACCGCCTTCGAGCTCAGCATTGCCACCGGTGCGGGGTCGTGGGAGCTGTCGCCGGTGGCGTGGCTCTCGCGGGTTCCGACCGCGGCCAGCACGACGATCATGCTGGCCAGCGCGATCAGGCCGGCGATCACCGTCGCCCGGCGCCGGGGAAGAGAACCGCTGTTCATCGGGATACCTCCTGTAGGTGGGTCAGCCGACGGTGTCGGCCGAAAGGCAAGATCAGCCAGAATGCGACCAGGACCCCGAGCGCCTCGACCACGTTGGTGGCAATCCCTACCGCGTCAAGGGCCTCTGGTTCGGGAACGAGCACCGGGATTCCGCTGGTGCGGCTTGCGATGTAGGCGATCATCAGGCCAACCAAAAGCAGCCCGGTCGCGCCCGTGATTCGCCGGTCCCCGGGACGTGCCGTGACCGCTGCCGTGGCCGCCAAGAGCAGCGCGACCGCGATCAGGAAAGCCGCTCCCAGCCGTGGCTCGTCGCTTAGGTGGGCGGGCACAAGCCCGGCGTGCGCGCCCGCGCTCGCGGCACAGGTGAACACCAGCGCCGTTGTCGCTCGGCTCCTCGACCACAGCCCCGTTCTGTTCCGCATGCCCCGTTAGCTGCGCGACGAGGACCGAGCTTACGCTGAGGTCACGGATCTGACCAGCGGCGTAAGAAGTTTTCGGCGTCAGCAGCTAATGGAAGATGACCGTGGCCACGGAGGCTCAGATATGAGCGGTGGAGCGCAGCGGCGCGGGGACCCCTTGGTGTTCATCCGCGGCCTCCCCGGCCATCCCCTGCATCCGCCGCTGACGGACGCGACGATCGGCATGTATGTCCTCGCCGGCGGCCTGGCCATCATCGGATATGCCGGCGGGGTCGAGCTGGCAGCAGCCAAGGGGATGTGGCTCGCGCTGATCGGCGGACTGATCGTGTCCGTGCCTACAGCTACGACCGGACTGATCGATTGGCTGACGATCGAGTGGGGCAGCCCCCGCTGGCGTACCGCCACCTGGCATCTGACGGCGATGGTGACGGCGGTGACGCTGTTCGCGCTCGCAGCCTGGCGCCAGTACCACGGCTACCAGCACGGCCACGTCTCGACCGGCGGGCTGGTGCTGACCTTGTGCGGAGTAGTGGTCCTGACGGTCGGCGGATGGCTCGGCGGTTCACTCGTCTTTGTCCACGGCACGCGCGTCCTGGCGTCCGCGGACCCCACCGAGGATCGCCGTCCCGGCGAACCGGTGCCCGTATCCCAAACGGCAACTGAGGAGGAAACGATCGAATGAAATGGGCTGCATTGATCGTGTGGGTCATCACGGCGCTCGGCGGCTTTGCCCTACTGGCGATCTGGCTACAGCGCGGGGGCATCCAGCAGGCCGACCAACCCGGGCGGAGGATCCGGACACCCTTGATCTTCACGCACCTGGCGCTCGCGGCCACCGGTCTTGTCTTGTGGATCGTCTACTTGGCGATCGACAAGCGGGGCTTGGCCTGGGTCGCCTTCGGGCTCCTGCTCGTGGTGGCCACGCTGGGGTTCGCCATGCTTGCTCTATGGCTTCAGCGCCGCCAGGCACAGCCGGCACCTGCGGCCACCGGCGGCGCCTCGCTCGCAGCTGAGGGCAGCACACCGGCCGAGCAGCACTTCCCGGTTCCGATCGTGGCGGTGCACGGTTTGGTAGCCGCGACCACCCTCGTGCTAGTGCTGCTAGCGGCTCTGAAGGTGGGAGGGTCCTAGCGCCGCGATGCGCCGAGCGTAAGAACTCCGGACCCATCATCGCCAATACCCGTATGACATCCACGAGCAAGCAGACGCACGTGATCGTTGGCGCCAGCCTGGCCGGCGCCAAGGCCGCCGGTGAGCTTCGCGAGCGGGGCTTCGAAGGCCGCATCGTCCTGATTGGCTCTGAGTCCGAGCCGCCCTACGAGCGTCCACCCCTCAGCAAGGACTACCTGCGCGGCGAATCAGCACGCGAGGGAGCCTATGTGCACGAACCCGATTTCTACGAGCAGCAGCAGATCGAACTGCTCGCAGGACGCACGGCGACCGGCCTTGACGCCAACGCGAGCGAGGTAACGCTCGACGACGGCCGGTCCATCGGTTACGACAAGCTCCTTTTGACGACCGGAGCCGAACCGCGACGCCTGTCCGTCCTGGGCGCGGAACTCGACGGGATCTACTACCTGCGCACGCTCGCCGATTCAGAGGCACTGCGCGAGCACCTGCAGGGCGGTGGACGCGTGGCCGTCGTAGGAGCCGGCTGGATCGGAAGCGAGGTGGCCGCCTCCGCCCGGCAGAAGGGCCTCGACGTGACACTGATCGACCCCCTGGCGCTGCCGAACGAACGGATCTTCGGTCAGGAGATCGGGTCCTTCTATCGCGATGTCCACGCCCAGCATGGGGTTGAGCTTGCGCTTGGGGACGGCGTCGAGGCCTTTGAAGGCAACGGACGCGTATCGGCTGTCAGAACCAGCAGCGGACGGTTGATCGAGTGTGACTTCGCCGTCGTGGGTGTAGGCGTGACGCCCCGGGTCCAACTCGCGGTCGAGGCTGGACTCGAGGTCGATAACGGAATCGTGGTCGACGAAAGGCTTCGTACCTCGGCGCCGAACGTCTTCGCGGCGGGCGACGTCGCCAATGCCTGGCATCCCTTCTACGAACGGCGGATCCGCGTAGAGCACTGGGCGAACGCGCTCAACCAAGGGCCGGCAGCGGCTCGCGCCATGCTTGATGAGGCAGTCTCCTACGAGCGACTGCCCTATTTCTTCTCCGACCAGTACGAAGTGGGCATGGAGTACTCGGGCTTCGCGACCGAGTGGGACCAAGTTGTCTTTCGTGGTGACCGGGAAGGCGGCGAGTTCGTGGCCTTCTGGCTGAAGAACAGCCAGATCCTTGCCGGCATGAATGTCAACGTCTGGGACGTCAACGAACAGGTGCAGGCGCTGATTCGCTCACGCCAGAAGATCGATCCTGATGCGCTCGCGGATCGGGACACTCCGCTGGAAGCGCTGAGCACGGCAGCGGCCACCGACCGATAGCCGGCGTCCCCCGCGCACTAACCCACCGCCTCCCGGGAAGGAATTCCTCTCGGTGGCGTCCTTCGAAGATGTCCAGCTACGACTCAATGGGAGGAGCCGGTGCACAAGAGAACCCTCGTTGTGGTGATCCCAGTCGCGGTCGCGCTGCTGATGGCCGGGTGCGGGAGCAGCAGCACGAAGAGTCCGTCGACCAGCACTCCAGCAGCACCCGCCAGCAGTTCATCCCACACCTCCAGCGCGGGGCAGTCGACCAGCGCCGCAACGTCGGCGGCTACCCGGCCGGCGGTGATCTCGACAAAGCACGACTCCAAGCTTGGAACCATCCTGGCCTACGGGCCGAAGCGACTCACCGTGTATCTGTTCGAGTCCGACAAGGGGAAGAGCTCCAGCTGCACCGGGGCGTGCGCCAAGGTGTGGCCGCCGGTCACCGGCAAACCACAGGCCACAGGAGGCGCCGTGAGCGCCGAGCTCGGCACGATCACCAGGGCGGATGGAACGAAACAGGTGACCTACAACGGTCACCCGCTGTACCTATACGTCAAGGACAAGGACGACGGCGACGCGTACGGCCAGGGAATCAACAACTTCGGCGCGGGTTGGTACACGCTGGCGCCGTCGGGAAAGAAGGTCGACCTGTCCTAGCCGACAGCTCGAAGCGAGCATGGGCCGCGATCAGAACGGCCGCTCGGAGTCCGGGATCTTCGGAATCTTCGATGCGATCGTCTGCATCACGCGGTAGAAGCGCAGCACCTCCGGATAGACAATGGCCTTGCCGCTAGTGATAAGTCCGCCCGAGATGCCGCGCTCGGGGTCGGCCCATCCCATGATGTTGATCAGCCCCAGATGGCCGAAGGCGAGGTCGGTGTCCGGGCCATAGAGGCTGAGCACCTTCGCGCCGAGCATCAGGCCATAGCTGAACCGGGTTGGGAAGATCAGCGACAGGTCGATCTCGAGCCGGGACTGCTCCGTCAGCGCCCGGCGCAGCGTCGCCGGCTCCATCACCCGCACGCCGTTCAGTTCTCCGCCGCAGCGAAAGATCTCGAAGAAGCGCGATAGCTCCTCTGCGCTGGTGATCACGCTGGCCGACGGTATAACCGCGGTCAGGAAGCGCGGATCGTTGGAGAGCTCGACGACTTGCTCGATCGGCATGCCCAGCACTCGCTTCACCAGCATTGAGACGGGCGGCAACAGCGGCGGTCCCGTCGTGTAGTTGAGGCCCACCTGATCGACGTCCTCACGGGCCACGCCGTAGTTGCCCCACCGGAAGCCCAATGGATCGAGGATCTGCTCAGAGAGCACGTCGCGAATCGTCTTACCGGTTACACGCTGAACGATCTCGCCGAGAATGAACCCGCCCGAGACGGCGTGGTAGGCCAGGGCCGCTCCTGGCTTGATGAATGGCTTGGACTCGTTGATCGTCTTGCCCAGGAACTCGCGGTCGTGGACCCGGTCCAGGTCCAGCGCCTGGCGCGGGAGGCCGGGGAGCCCGGCCCGGTGCGCGAGCACGTGACCAATCGTCGTGTCCTGCTTACCGTGGACGCCGTATTCAGGGATGTAATCCGTCACCCGGTCGCCTATGTCCAGCGCACCCCGCTCCTGGAGCACATGCACGACGATCGCCGTGACCGCCTTGGAGGTTGAAAAGACACAGAACGGCGTCTCCGGGGCCACGAGCACCTTGGCTGCATCCGCGTCGTCCCCGGGACCGTTGCCGCGTGCGTGGCCAATGGCCCGGTTTAGGACCACCTCACCGTGCCGGTGCAGACAGAGCTGGAGCGCAGGGTGAACGCCGCTGCGATACAGGTCGCAGGCCGCCTTCCAGATTCGCTCGATCGTTTCGGGATCGACGCCGAGAGGTCCGGGGTCGACCTCCTCCCCGACCGTGGTGATCGACTCCAGGTCGCTCGGGACATGCACTCGCCGAAGGGGGTCCGGCACGTACGGAATCCGCGGGATGCTCGGCACGGCGGGAAAACTATCGGCACGAGCGCGACCGACTAGCGCCCGGCCGGCCACGCGACGTGGGGCCCGCTTGCATCCCCGCCGAGGCCGAGGGAGAATCGATTCAGTGAGGAGGCTGCGGGTCGCCGTTGTCGTCGTCTTGAGCTCCGGGATGCTCGCGCTCGTCGCCGCGCTCGCCGGCTCGGCCGGCGCTCGGACAGCTTTTTGCCCTGACAGTCGCCTTAGCGACGGCATTCGGGCTTCACGCATCTCCGCGTCGGGCGTCAGCTGCGCTGTCGTTCATCAGCTGATCAGCGAGGGCTGGGTCTGGCGATGGGGCAGGGTGGTGTGGGGAGGAACCCCGCCGGCGACTCCCGGCCGGCCATCGCCACAGTGGTGGAGCTGCCGGGAAGTGCTAGACGACTTTCCGAGCGCCGACCCGCCCCGCGTGGGCAGCGGCCTGGTCGAGGGCTCCGTAACCCGGTGCCGGTCTTCTCACAAGACATTCGAGTTCCTGGAGGGCCGGGTTCACCGGCTCATCCGCGGCCAGATCCCCGACCGGCTGCCCACGAAGCAGCGGGTTGTTGCACTGACCTTCGATGCCGGCGGAAATGACGCCGGCGCTCCGAAGATCCTCGCCGCGCTAGCCAGAGCCAGAGCGACGGCCACGGTCTTCATGACCGGACGGTTCGCCCAGCTATATGGGGGTCGGGCGAGGCAGCTCGCAGCGCGCTACCCGATCGCCAACCACACCTTCGATCACCGCGACCTTACGACCCTTCCGCTGCCCTCGGTCAGAAGTGAGGTGCTCGCGGCCTCCCCATCGATCGACAAGGCAACCGGACGTCCCCCCATTCGGCTGTTTCGCTTCCCGTATGGCTCGAGCAATTCAGCGGCGCTCGCGGTGGTAAATAGCGTGGGCTACACGGCCGTGGGCTGGACGGTCGATACGCTCGGCTGGGAGGGGACGGGCATGGGCCAATCGGTCAGTTCCGTCACCTCGCGCGCACTCGCCCACGTCCAGCCGGGCGAAATCATCCTCATGCACGTGGGATCGGCCGGCGACAACTCCACGCTGGACGCCGACGCCCTCCCGGGGATCATCCACGCGATCCGCGCCCGCGGCTATCGCCTCGTGACCCTGAACCAATACTGGTGAGCTCTCGTCCAGGACCGGCGGGCCGAAGCGAGGGCATGGGCGTGGAGCTCTCCCTAACGCCATCCGGGCCTGTGCGGCTTTTGGCATAGGGCTCGAGCCCGCGCATCGCGGCCTTGATTGCCCAGTCGTGATTCCAGCGGAACAGAGGACGCAGCACGGGGGTGAGCACCCGAAGCAGCTTGCGGTCGGCGTGAACCTGCCAGTCGAAGCGCACGTGGGTGCCTTGCTCTGTCGGGATGAGCGTCCAGGTTCCGCGGCCTCGCAGATCCCCAATGACGTCTGAGGTAATCGACCTGGGTGGGTCGAGCTCGGCAATCACCGAGCTTGTGTGCAGGTGGTACGGGAGACGTCCCTTGAAGTGCTGCTGCGATCGCGCGCCAAGGCGTACCGGCCCATCGGACTGGGCGTCGAGGTACACCGGGCGCCACTACCGGGGGTAGGTGCGAGCATCTGAGACGGCGTCGAACACCGCCTCGGGGCCCGCCGCGACATCCCATTCGTCCACGAAGACATAAGGGCGTGACGATCTGGCCACGGCCAGGATCACGCGGGCAAATGCGCGCTGGAGTCCGAGCGGCGGCGCGTCGGCGTGGCCGGCGTCGGAGAACTTCAGGACGAGCTCGGCCGCCGCCAGCGGCCGCGGCAAGCCCCGCCGAGTGACCTTGCCCCGGCGACAGAGCTCGGCCAGGTGCTCGAGGAACTCCTTGGTCCGACCGGCAGGACGCACCTGGATCCGAACGCGTCCCGGGCCGTCTCCGACCGGAACCTGCGTGTGTGGAGTCCCGGCGGGCACCTCGATCGACTGTCCCTCCGCCAGAACGTGCGCTCGTCCGTCCATCGTGACCTTCATCGCCCCGGAGATCACCTCCAGGCGCTCCGTCTGAGAGGGGTGCACGTGCCGCTGCGACAGAAAGCCGCGGGGACTTCCGATGACATCCATCACCAGCACCTCTCCGCCGCTGTCCCCCCCGCTACGCAGAAACTCGACCCTTATCCCGAAGGGCTCCATCTCGAGCGCATCATGCGCAGTTGCCATGCGGCCTCCTGAAGTTCTGTCGTCGTTGAACGGGGGCGCTGTCCTGTTTATTCGCAGCGCGCACCCGATCGGATCACTGCCGAACGGGCCAACGAGCTCAGGTCAGCCTGACGACGATGATCGGCGCGCGCGTGGGCTTGCTGCTGCCGGACGGCCGCGGCTCGGCGGTCACTAGCACGGCTTGGACGCCGCGCAGGTTGCCGGGGACCGCCACCGATCCGTTTGCGGTCGAAAACAGCGCGCGTGTCGGCGCCGGGACTTCACCCGGGCGCTGGAGCCACACCTCGTAAATGCGGCCGGGAGGGGGAGCCGGCAGCATTGACACCCGCAGCTGTGCATTGGTTCCCGACCGGTGCAACGAAGCGCTGGCGCCCGGCGCCGAGACACTTCCGGGATAGGTCCGCGCGGAGCTGCCACCCCCCGCCACCAACGCGATCGCCAGTACCGCTGCGGCCGCCGCAGCGAGGCCCGGCAGCGCCCACCGGGGCCAGGTCCCGGGCGGCGGACTGAGCCGCCGCCAGCTCGGCCGTGGAGCTGCCGCTGCGCTTTCCGTCTCCTCGGCTCGGACGGTGGCCATGACCCGCTGCTTGAGCTCGGGCGGCGCCGGACGAACCGGCGCCGCAGCCGGCAACGCCTCCACGGCGCGGCGCATCTTGGCAAGCTCCTCCTGGCACCGCCGGCAGGCCGATAGGTGCTCTTCGAACGCTCGGGACTCGGTGGGATCAAGCGCATCGAGCGCGTAGGCAGCGGCGTCGCCGTCCCAGCGCTCGTGTCGCCGGTTGTCCGCTGAGTTAGTCATCGCCGGACTCCTTCGGTGCCCAGTACCTCTTGGTGCGTGCCCTGGAGCTCGGAGTGAAGCTTCAGCAGGCCCAGACGCATCCGGCCCTTGACCGTCCCGACCGGCTGGGAGAGAGCCGCCGCGATTTCACTGTGGCTGAGACCATGGAAGTAGCCGAGCTCGATCACGCGGCGCTGCTCCTCCGGCAGCGCCCCAAGCGCACGGCGCAGCTCGTCGGCCTGCTCTCGGTGCTCGACCTCCGCCTCGGTTCGCTCCGGCGCCTCGAGACGCTCCTCGATCCCCTCGTCGCTGGCTCGTCGGCGCTCGTGGACGCCCACGCGCCGCAACCGATCGATCGCCGCGTTATGCACGATCCCCAACAGCCAGCCCCGGACTCCGCCCCGTCTGGCGTCGTAGCGATCTCGGCCCCGCCACAGGGAAAGGAATGCCTCCTGCACGACATCCTCCGCGGCTCCGGCGGCGCCGCACATGCGCAGGGCGAGCGAATACGCCACGGTGCTGTGCCGGTCGTAGATCACCTCGAACGCGTCCCCGTTCCCGTCGCGGACCAGGGCCATCAGCTCCTGATCGTCCAGCCGTCGAAGAGCCGCGTGCGAGCCGGCCCCTACACGGCGCGAGGTCAAACGCAGCGACATTTTCTCGGGGAGGTTTATACGCGGCCGGCGCAGCAGCTGTCCAGCCGGAATCGCGATCGGCGCCGTAACAACCTCTGGATCAACCACAGCCGCGAAGGCCTCCTGACTGGCTTATCCGGGTGTACGCGCGTCCCGGCAGTCCGGATCACACACCGCTCCTGGTCGAGAGCGGTGAGACTGATCCGATCCATCGCCTCGTGCGTAGCGACATCAGGCGCGCGGGCCTCCGGGGCCGGGCCCGCGCCCAACAGAATTGACCCGTAGTCGGCTCGCGGCGCTCAGCGACGAGCCCTATATGCGGCAGCCGCCCTGTCGTGCCTGGTCGACGCGTATCTCGCGATCGGCCTCCTCGTCGCCGTGCACCTCAACGCCGTGATCTCACCTCGGGTCTGGATACTCGACCGAGTGTGACCCCCGCCCTCCGGTGGCCATCACATCGCCACCTTGTCATGCGATCACCGCATCGGATGGAGCCACATACGGCCCCACCAGCGACATGTCGGCCGCAGACAGCCGATCGGCGGCGGTCTTCAGCTGATGCCAGTAGGGATAGAGAAGCGGGGGCCGGCTGACCTCCTCGAGTCGGCGTATCTCCTGGGCTGAGAGCTCGAGCTCCGCTGCTGCCAGGTTGTCTGACAGTTGCTCGTCGGTCCGCGCGCCCACGATCACGGTGGTGACCCCAGGTCGCGCCAGGAGCCATGCCAGCGCCACCCGAGCCGGGGAGGCGCCGTGGGTTTCGGCGACCTCCACCAGCACGTCGACCGTGTCGTAGAGCTTGTCCTCGTCGTAGACGGGGGGCTCATCCCATTCGCCGGCATGACGAGAGCCGGAAGGAGGGGGCTCATTGCGCCGGTACTTGCCCGACAGAAGACCTCCGGCTAGCGGACTCCAGATCAGCAGGCCGAGCCCCTGGTCGAGGGCCGACGGCACGATCTCGTACTCGGCCGAGCGCTCCTGGAGCGACAGATAGACCTGCTGGCTAACGAACCGCGGCAATTCCGTCCGGTCGGCGATCCCCAGGGCCTTCATCACCTGCCATCCGGCGAAGTTCGAACATCCCACATACCGGACCTTGCCGCCCTGGAGCAGGTGCTCTAATGCAGCCAGGGTCTCCTCGAGCGGCGTCTGGCCGTCCCATTCGTGGACCTGGTAGAGGTCGATGTGGTCGGTGCGCATCCGCCGGAGGCTGGCTTCGCAAGCCTCGATCAGGTGATGCCTCGATAGTCCCGCGTCATTGGGTCCGGCCCCCATCGGAAACCGGGCCTTGCTGGCCAGCAGCAGCCGATCGCGGCGTCCCACCAAGGCCTTTCCCACAATCTCCTCGGCCATCCCGTCCGAGTAGACGTCCGCCGTGTCGATGATGTTCACCCCGACATCCAGCGCCATGTCGATTTGCCGACGGGCACCATCGAGGTCGGTCTGCCCGACATCCCGGAACTGTCCTCGGCCCCCAAACGTCATCGTGCCGAGCGTCAGGCTCGAGACCCGCAAGCCGGACCGGCCCAATTGTCGATATTCCATGGTTGCTCCTCATCTTCGTATGGACGGGCTTGTCATAGGGTGACGCGGTGACCAAGCTGCACGACGAATTCACGGTCGCGTTGCCGGTGCAAGACGCATCATCGGCGTGTCATCGGGCGATAGCAGCGATCGGGTGGGACGTCAAGGAGAAGGGGCCGGATCGGATCGTCCCCAAGATCGGAGTAGGCCTGACCAGGAATCCGTCGAAGATCGAGGTCCTGCTCTCGGAGGCCGGAGATCTGACCGTCGTCAGGCTCAATGGATCCATCCTCGGCATCGGGCCGCTCCAAAGAGGCCACCTGCTTGCGGAGATGAACCGTTTGCGCGAGGAGATCGAGGCTGCCGCCGGCGACAAGCCTGGCCGTTAGCGCGGGAAGCCCGCTGTCCAGCATGCGGAGGCGCCGTGGCCGCGCACGTCCACCTGGTCGGTTGCCGACATGCCGCCCCGGTAGTGGGTGTCGCCGCGGGCGGGGACGGCCTCGGTCGTCATGGGCTCACCTCGTAACGCCGGGCTTCATCACGTTTGAGCTCCAGCCCCAGTCCCGGTCTACCCCGGTCCGGGGTCAGCAGTCCCTCCCGTGGATCGAGCGTGCCGTCGAACAGCATGCCCTCGATCCGGTAATGGTCGAAGAAGTACTCGATGTGCAGCACGCTCTGCATCGCGCAGCAGGCGTGGGCGGAGATGGCAGGCGCGCAGTGGGCGGAGAAAGGCAGGTTCCGCGCCTGGCACAGCCCGTCGATCCGCAGCATGTTGGTGATCCCCCCGCAGCGGGTGACGTCGGCCTGGAGGATGTGCACCGCCCCGGCGGAGAGCATCTGGTGGAAGTAGGGAAGGTTCCACCCGTACTCGCCGGCGGCGATCGCAAGCCCCGCGGGAGCGCGCTGGCGTACCTCGGCCAGCCCATCCAGGTCTTGGGAGCTGAGCGGCTCCTCGAAGTACCTGACGCCCTGGTCGCGGAAGCACTCGCCCCACAGCAGCGCCTCCTGCCGTGTGTAGGCGCCGTTGCCGTCGACCATCACCTCGACGTCGGGCCCGGCGACGGACTGCACCAGCTCCACCCGGGCCGGGTCGGCGAGCTTGTCGCGGCCGACCTTGATCTTCATGCTCCTGAATCCGTCATCGCTCCACGCTTTGACCTGCTCGGACAGCTCCGCCTCGCTGTAGTTGCAAAAGCCGCCGGAGCCATAGATCGGGACGCTGTCGTGAAATCGGGGCAAGGCATCGGCCAGGCAGACGCCGAGCAGCTTGGCCTTCAGATCCCACAGGGCCACGTCCACCGCGGAAATCGCCATCGCCGCGATACCGGCGTGACCGAGCTGGCGTGCCTGCACCTGCATCTGCGCCCAGCAGCGCTCGGGCATCATGGCGTCGGTGCCCTTCACGATCGAGGCCAGCTTGGTCTCGATCACCTGCGCGGCCGCCGGATGGCAGTAGGTGTAGCCCACCCCGGCCAGGCCGTCAGCCTGAGCCTCGACGACCACCACCTCGGTGGAGTCCCAGACGAGGGTGCCATCGGCCTCCTGCTCGGTGGCCGTGGGGAGCTCGTAGGCGGTCGCCTCGACCGCCTCGATTGCTGTGTGTATCCCGGTCTCAGTCGTGGCCATCAGCAGGTGACGAACTCCTCGAGCTGGACGTTGACGTGGCACAAGCGATTCAGGATGAACTGGGCGGTGTCGGGCATCGCGTTTCCTCGGGTTGCTGGCTCATATGAGGCGTCTACCCGCGGCGGCTCACCGCCATCCGCCGCCGGGCTGTTCCTGTAAGCGCGCGGACGCGGACGCTCGGTCAACGGAACGCCTCCCGGGACGTCAGACCTCGTACTCCACGACCGGTACGGGGTCGCGGAGCCAGTCAGGCGGGTCACCTAGCAGGACATAGCGCCGACCATCTTCGCGCGCGATTCGGCCCTGCTCGGTGAGTGAGCGAATCGACGACGTCGTCGTCGGCCGCTGGGCTCCGATGATGCCGGCCAGCATCTCGTGGGTCAACCGGAACGGGACCACGGTTCCTCGCGGCGTCACCTTTCCCCACATGCTCGCCAGGTGCCACAGCGTGGCGAGCAGCCTGTCCTCCACCCGGACGAAATGCTGAGCGGCCATCACGTAGGCCAGCGATCGAGTCCGTCTCAAGAACCGCCCGGCGACCGACGCGCACAGCTCCGGCCAACGTCCCACCAGCGAGGTCACCCGGCTGTCGAGCAACGCGACCCGGGCGGGCTCGAGCACCCGCCAGCTGGAGACTCCCGGGATTACGCTCGGGATCAGGTCCGTCTCCCAAGGACGGATGATGTCGCTGGGACCCACCACCTCCGACGAAGAGACCCTTCCAAGCTCCAGCGTCCGCACCATCAGACCGTCGAGCAGCAGCAGCCCGATCGTGCCGTGGTCGATCTCAGGCGGGTCCCAGGTCCCCTTCGAGATGCGAAAGACGCGCGCACGGATCAGCTCCGTCGCCTGCTGGCGCGCCTGGGCAGTCATGTGCTCGGCGAGGTCCGGGTCCTCCCGCAGCAGTTGGATCACATCACCGGGCATGCCTGCCAAATAGCTACCCCGGCAGTAAGGACGCCTACCGATACGGGGTACAAGGCGGAGCAGCGTGAAGAGGCTGCTTTCGACTCCCGCCCACCGACAAGGGCGAGCCGCAGGACTGAAGGCACCCCCAATCGCGAGGGCGCCGGGACCGCGGGCTACTGAATCCGGTCCCAGTCCGCGGGGTTGCCCTTCAGGAGGTATCCGCCGTCGGCACCGATCGCAACCTCACCGCGCCGCTGCAGGTGGGTCATGGCCGTGGTAACCGACGGTCGCTTGGCTCCCAGAATCTCGCCCAGCACCTCGTGCGTCAGACGGAACGGTATGTAGACACCCTCGGGGGTGACTCGGCCCCAGTTGCTCGCCAGATGCCACAGCGTCGCCATCAGCTTGTGCTCCACCTTCGGCAGATGGCTGATGGCCATGATGTATTCGGCGTGCCTGGCCCGTCTGTAGAGCCTCCCGGAGAAGGCGATGGCCAGCTCGGGACGGCTACAGATGACCCTGGTGATCCGCTCGTCCAGTATCGCCACCCGCGTGGGCCGAAAGACGCGCCAGTCCACCTCCGGCGGAATCAGGCTCCACAGGCAGGGGTCTTCCCACGGCCGGAGGATGTCGCCGGCGCTCAAGAGCTCCGTCGAGACCGCGCGGCCGACGCGAACCCGGCGGCCGATCAGTCCGTCGAGCAGCAGCAATCCATATGTGGTCCGCGGGTCGAGCTCGGGCGGTTGCCATCGCGGGCGATTGACCAGGATCACGCGCGCGCGGAGCATCTCGGTCGCGGCGCGCCGGATGTTCGGCGGGAGGCCCTCGCCCAGCTCCGGATCCTCGGCGAGGATGAACGCGACCTGGTGGCCGCGCCCGCGGTCGCCTCGCGAGCGGCCCCGAGGCTCTGTGCGGTCGACCGCCGCCTCGGCCTGCAGCTCGGCAGTCCGTCGCTCGAGCAGCCCCTCGTGCACGTCGCCGTTCGATCGAGTCAGCGATTCGACAGGAGCGTTGGCTTGAGGACCACGCCCTCCGGCGCCGGCCTCGGAGGCTTGCGATCCGGACACGGATGGATCCACCCGCTTATCCATCCCGCCCGGTGATAGCACAGAACCGACGCGGCGTTGAAGCCGTGCTGTAGGACCGATCCTCCGCCCGTGCTAAAGAGGTTCTTCGCGCGCGATCGTGCCGGGACCAGGATTGCCGCCGGCTGATCGCCTGAGCGCGAGGGTGAGATCGGAAAACTCGACCTCGATCGGCCGCATCGCCTGCTCGCTGGCGCCTTGCACGCGCGTCAGCGGTTCGACCCGAACCCGCATCGAATGCGGCCCCTCGCCTTCCACATGCCAGTTGCGGCCGTACTGATAGGCCAGCGGGTCCCATACCAGCGACTGGTCACCGGCCCCCACCACCGTGCCCCCTCCGTCAATGAGCGTAACGCCGACGCTCATGGCCGGAATGAACCTCCCATCGGTCGCGTCCCGGACCGCGATTCCGACGTATAGATCCGCGCCCTCAGGCTCATGCCAGGGCGGCTTGCCCTCCGCCGACGTGTGAATGCGCCTCGGGGAGTCGAGCAGATACGTGATCCAGTAGTCGCCGGTGCGGCACTCGCCGCTGTCGCCGGCGGCGAGCCGGGCGGCATGCCGCAGCGCGTCTCCGTACGCGTCACCCTGCTCTCGCGCCAGGTGCCACTCCACCTGCGCGCGCTCGCCCGCGCCCGGCTCGGACGAGCGGATTGCGCGGTCAGGATCCTCGATCAATGGCAACGGACGTTCGCGATTCGGCTTGGTGCCGGCCCGACCGGAACGTACTGCGCCCGGCTCGGGCTCGCGACCGAACGAGCCGCACGGCGTCAGCGCGGAAACATCGACCCTCGGAGCACCCATCTGCGGTGGGTAGCGCTTGACGCGATGAGTGTGATGGAGTCAGTCCGCGGCCTTCTGTGGGCACGCAAGCGCCAACCAGAGGAGGTCGCATACGGGGTGGCGTTGGGACATGAGCGCTTCTCTCCCACAGAGCTGTTGGACCAGAGGAGAACTACACCGACCCCGTCTCCGACCCCGCTGAGGTGGGCGCTCGGGGCAGCGATGTGTCTGACATGACGTTCAAGACGATGGGCCTGATCAGCTCGGATCCGAGTGCGCACGTGCGCAAGATCAAGGCGATGCAGCAGACGGGCGCCACCGCCGTCGTGGTCATGAACATCTCGGGGAGCGACCCGATTGGGATGCTGCGCACCTACGGCCGCGACGTGCTCCCCCAGCTACGCGAGCGCTAGCGTCGCTCTCGCTCAGCCGTGCCCGTTGCGGCGCGCGAGCGCGGCACCTGCTCCGGCCAGCGCCGCTCCGACGCCGGCCAGCACGGCTGTCCGATGCTTGGCCAGCTCGTACTGCGTGCTGCGGGCGTGGGCCTGCTCGTCGAACGGGCCGTGGGCCCCGCGATCCTCGTCGACGGGCTCGAACAGGTTGTCGTGTCCCTCTGGATCGAGGTCGTGCTCGGTCATCTGGTTCTTGAAGCCCGTCTTGGCCAGGAAGCGGTCGAGCAGCCAGGGCGCCGTGCGCTCGCCGATGATGTTCATCACCGTGGGGATGCCGACGTAAATCTGCCGGCGCTTGTGGTGGGCAGCATGGTGGATCGCGTCGGCGGCGATCTCCGGCTGATAAATGGGGGGCACCGGCATCGTCTGCTTGGGGAGCTTGGTCCGCCCCCACGTGAACTGCGTGGTGTTCAGCCCGGGCAGCTGGATCATCGACATGCGCACCTTCGACTTCTTGTGCAACAGCTCGGTGATGATCGACTCCGTGAACCCCTTGCAGGCATGCTTGGAGCCGCAGTACGGACTCTGGAGCGGGATCCCGCGGTAGGACATGGCCGAACAGACCTGCACGATCGACCCCCGGTCCCGCGGCAGCATCCGCTTCAGCGCGGCGCGCGTCCCCCACACCATTCCGTGGTAGGTCACGTCCGTGGCCCGACGGAACTCGTCGGGCTCGATGTCGAGGAACTCGGCGTAGACCGTGACCATCGCGTCGTTGACCCACACATCAATCTCCCCGAATGCGTCCTCCACCGATGACGCGGCGGCCTCCACACGCTCGGGCTCAGCGACGTCGACGGGCAGCACAAGCGCCTGCCCGCCCGCCCGCTCGACCTCGGCGGCGGCGGCTTCCAGGC
Organism: Solirubrobacteraceae bacterium; assembly: GCA_036771025.1. Taxonomy (GTDB): domain Bacteria; phylum Actinomycetota; class Thermoleophilia; order Solirubrobacterales; family Solirubrobacteraceae; genus Palsa-465. The sequence continues at coordinate 3,878 of DAIPIC010000050.1, read as the reverse complement.
CCTTGCGTCCCCGCGCGAGCAGCGCCACCTTGGCACCGTCGGCAGCGAACCTACGCGCGGTCGCACGCCCGATCCCGCCGGACGCTCCCGTGATCACGACTACCTCGCTCCGCTTGGCCATGACGCTCCTTTGCGATACCTATCAGTCGCATCGCGCCTACCCCGCTGGGGTTGAGGCCACACGGGGTTCGTCGGCCTACGAACATCGTTGGTGACTCGGCTTTCGCCAACCGGGTAAGCAGGACACGCCCCCATTGTCCGGTGGATGACGAGACGCGTCGGAGAGGGGTCTCCCTTTCGGATGGACGGGTAGATCCACAGCGATAGCACTGTCGAGTTTTGTAGGAGCCGCAGATGCTGCCGCTAGTTGTCCTGGTCCTGGCCCTCGTCGCGATCGTCGGTATCTGCCTGCTCGTACAAGAGGGGTTTCGCCCTCGAACGCCGGCCGAGCTCCGGGGCGATTGGTGGACGGAATTCGAGCGCGAGTTCCGCGCCTACGCCCGCGATACGACGCGTGCACAGCGCACCAGGCGCCGCCACAGAGATCAGGAGATATAGATGCACGAACCCACCTATCAGACGGTCAGTCTCACCAAGGGAAAGCACACCTCCCCTCAGTACGGCGTCTGCGTCATGGAGCTGGCGTCCATGCTCGCGGGAGAACCATTCACCGATCAGCCGAGAGCAGTGTCGAGATCACTCGGCGCGTTCCTGCGCAGGTACAACGACACGGTGGACGACCGCCGCCGCCAGGACCTTTACGCCTACGCCTCGAAGGCCGTCGGCACCGCCGGCAGCGAGAGAGCGGATCACGATCGCGTCGAGCGGCTGCTTGGGTGGACGGAGCAGATGTGGGAGCGCCGCTCGGGACGCGCCGTGCTCCGCTGCCTCACACGCCGGAAGATCCGGAACAAGCAGCTGGACCCCGAGTCCGCGGCTCGATCCGCGATCAAGGCCATGGGGAAAATCACCGACGAGAGCCATGCCTGCGCACTGGCTTTGGTGGACGAGCTGATCGACACGGGCCCACGGAGCGATCGCCTTCTGAGAGCCGCTGACCTAGGGGCGCCGAGCGTTCGACGCTCGTCGGGCGCTGGGCTACGTATGCGCGCCGGGGGGTAGCGCGCATTCGATGGCCACCAGCGTCGACCAGCAGCTCAGCATCTACCTCACCGACGTCCACGCGATCGAGCTGCAGGCGTTGGAGCAGGTCAAGCGAGCGCGCAAGGTGGCCGGCGATCCCGAGCTCCAGGAAGCGTTTGCCGATCACACGAGAGAGACCGAGCGACACCGGACGTACGTCGAAGATCGGCTGATGGCGCGCTCTTGGGCGCCGGTGCCCCAGAAGGACATCTCGGGCAAGGTCAGCGGCATTGGCATGGCGCTGTTCGCCCGCTTCCAGCCCGATACTCCGGGCAAGCTCGCGGCACACGCGTACTCGTATGAGCGCATGGAGCTGGCCGCGTACGACTTGCTGACCAGGCTGGCCGAGCGGGCGGGCGACGGCGAAACCGTTCTGACCGCGCGGATGATCGAGCAGGAGGAGCGGGCGATGGCGGATCGGCTGGCGGGTCTGTTTGACCGCGCCGTCGATGCGTCACTGCGCGACCTGGAGGCCAGTGATCTAGGCAAGCACCTCGATAAGTACCTCGCGGACGCACACGCAATCGAGGAGCAGGCCTCGAAGCTGCTCCAGAAGGCACCGAAGCAGGCCGGCGCCGAGGAGTTGGCCGCCGCGTTTGAGGAGCATCTGGAGCAGACACAGCGACACTCCGAACTGATCGAGCAACGGCTTCGGGCCCGTGGCGGTAGCACTTCGGCGATCAAGGACGCCGCGCTGCGACTTGGCGCGCTGAACCTCGGCATGTTCCTCAAGGCGCAGACCGATGCTCCGGCGAAACTGGCCGCGTTCGGCTACGCATTCGAGCATCTCGAGGTGGCCTCGTACGAGCTCCTGAAACGCGTGGCGGCCCGGGCCGGCGATGAGCAAACCGTCTTGATGGCGGACGAGATCCTGTTCGACGAGCGGGCGGCAGCCGGCCGCGTGCATTCCCTGTTCGATCACGCGCTGGAGGCATCCCTACAGGAAGCAGGCGTCAAGGCGTGAGCGCGGTGCCAGCCGGGCCGCCGGCCCGGGTCTTCCTCCGGCCCATCGGCTCGCCGCTCACCTTGGGGATGTCGGGCCTGGCGATCGCCTCGCTCGTGCAAAGCGGGTTTGACCTCCGGTGGATCGCCAAGAGCCAGGCGCTGCAGGTGGGGCTGATACTGGTCGCCGTCCCCTTCGCGATGCAGGGGTTGGCGACCGTTTTCGCCTACCTGGCGCGCGACGGTGCCGCCGGGTCCGCGATGGGCGTGCTGTCGACGACCTGGCTGGCGATTGGGCTGATCCACATCGTCTCGGTGCCGGGGCATCGAAGCGGCGCGCTGGGGCTGTTGCTGCTGGGCTCAGCCTGGGTGCTGACGCTGTCGGCAGCGGCGGTCGGTACGGCCAAGCCCCTACCGGCGATCGTGTTCACAACGGTCGGGTTGCGCTTCGCGTCGGCGGGGATTTACGAGCTCGGGGGTACGGGCGCCTGGCGAGACGCTGCCGGCATCATCGGCGTCGTGGTGGTGGCGGCTGCCGGCTACTGCGCGCTGGCGTTCGAGCTCGAGGGTCAGCAGCGGCGACCGGTGCTACCCACCTTCCGCCACGGACGGGGCCGGATGGCGCTACTGGGCTCCGCCGATGCCGCCGTCGACGACGTCCTGCACGACGCGGGCGTGCGGCAGACGACGTGAGCGCTCAGCTCGGGCTCCGAGGCCGCTCCACCACCTCGAGCACGTGAACCACCCGCTCCCTGCTGACCTCGTGCAGAACGAGCCCGGCGCACGCCAGTACGGCGATCATCAGCCCGTCAGCGAGCGTCAGCCATCTGCTGACCCGAGGCTGGAAAACGGCGGCGGCCACGATCTCCCACACGGCGATGCTCGCGGTCGCACCACCGAGAAATGAGAAGACGTCTACGCGGCGACCACGGAAGCGGAACTCGACCCGTCCCGCGAAGCGCCGCTCGTGGACCAGCAGCGCGACAAACAGAGACGAAGTCACACATCCAGCGATCCCTATCCCCAACCCCACCCATTTGGTCGCGCGTGGCCCGAACGCCGCCGCGGCGAGCACCAGCATGATTGCCACCCCGAGAGCACTGAGGTTGAAGACGAAGCGTTGGCGTCCCATCGGTGGATTCAATTGGCTTGCCGAGCACACAGGGTATCTCGCCCCTGCGCTAGGTTCCACACCGAACGACAGATCGAGCTTGAGAGCAAGGGGAGGACTAACCGGTGAATACCCGCCCCACCAGCACGCAGCCATCCGAGCGAGAAATACGCCGCGCCGCGGAGCCGTCGAGGCCGTTCGAGGTGCGCCCGGTGAGGAGCCGCCGCGAGCTTCAGGCGTTCATCCGCCTGCCCTGGCGGCTCTACAGGGACTCGGCTGCTTGGGTGCCACCGCTCATCTCTGAGCGCAGACGGCATCTGGACTTCAAGCGCAACCCGTTCTTCGAGCACGCCGAAGGCGAGTACTTCCTAGCCTGGCGCGACGGCGAGCCCGTCGGCCGCGTCACCGGCCACGTCGACCATCGGTTCAACGAGTTCCAGAACAACCGCTGGGGGCTGTTCGGTTTCTTCGAGTGCGAGCGCGACCCGGCGGTGGCGGGTGCGCTACTCGATGCGGCCGAGTCATGGTTGCGCGAGCGTGGCCGGGACCGGATGGTGGGCCCGCTCGATTTCTCGACCAACCACGAGTCCGGGCTGCTCGTTGAGGGCCACGAGTTCAAGCCCCAGATCCTCGAGAACTGGCACCACCCGTACTACCGCGAGCTGCTCGAGGGACAAGGGCT
>DAIPIC010000049.1:19445-20534 GCA_036771025.1 Solirubrobacteraceae bacterium | reverse complement strand
CGCCGGGAATCAGCACGATCAGGGCGGCGATACCGAGCACGATCGCCACGTTGCGGACTGCCGTCGTCATCTGCCGCTGAAGGTTAGACGGCGGTGGCCAACGCGCGATCGCGCTGTTCCGAGCGGGACTCGGGGCCTCGGGCGGGCTGGATCGATCGCGGCTCGGCGGGGGCCCCTTGCGGGATCTCGATCAGCGACTCCGCCGCGAACCGGTAGCCGACCCCGAAGTGCGTGTGCAAATACCGCCAGTCGGGGGAGACCTGCTGGAGCTTGTGGCGCAGCTTGCGAACGACGACGTCGACCGACCGGTCGCCGTGAGCCATCGTGTACCCCCACACGCGCTGGTAGATCTCCTCTCGCTCGAGCACCCTGCCGCCCGCCGCGGCGAGCTGGTACAGGAGCTCGAACTCCTTGCGGGACAGCGAGGCGGCCGTCTCTCCCACATGGGCGTCGAAGCGCTCGGGACGGATTGCCAGCTCGCCGGCGATTATCGCCTCCTGTTCGGAAGGCAGCTCTCCCGCGCGGCGGCGCCTGAGCACCGCCTCGATCCGCGCCACCAGCTCTTCCGGGTGGCAGGGCTTCGTGACCCAGTCGTCGGCGCCGGCTCGCAGGCCGCGGACACGATCGGCTACCGGCGCCGGCGCGGAGCACACCAGCAGCGCCACGCCCGGTAGCGCACGGGTGAGCCGTTCCAGGTACTCGAGCCCCGTCAGTGCGGGGTTGACGAGCACCGCGTGGAGCCGCATCGCGGCCAGCTGTTCCGGTCCCGCTGGGTAAGGCACCACCTCGGCCTCCCAGCGAAGCGGCCCGAACCGGCGCGCTAGGAGGGTCAGCAGGCCGCTGTCGTCGTCGATCAGCGCCAGCCGGACGCCTGAGGCGTCGCTTGCCATCTGATTTCAGTCTAGAGAGGGGCGAGGACGCGCCGGGAAGCTCACCTCGACCCGCAGTCCTCCCTCGGGGCGCGGGGTGGCGCGCAGCCCCGCGCCGTGGGCGGTGGCGATCGCATCGACGATCGCGAGGCCCAGACCAGTGCCCCCGCGGCTGCGGGCGCGCTCGGCACGACTGAAACGCTCAAACGCGAGCGCCAGG
>DAIPIC010000049.1:0-19435 GCA_036771025.1 Solirubrobacteraceae bacterium | reverse complement strand
GACAGGCCCAGGCCCAGCCCTCGGCCCCCGACAAGCTCAAGGTGGCCGTCTCCGCCCTGGTCGGGGCCGGCCGCGCGATCCCCGTTCAGCCGCCGGAACGGTTCGAGCAGGCCAGCGACCTGCTCTGGGGCGATCACCGGTCCGGTGTTGACGACCTCTACGGTCGGTCGGCCCTGCCGCGTCCCGGTCCAGACCGTCACCCAACCGTCGTGCTGGTTGTATTTCAGAGCGTTGTCGACCAGGTTGGCGATCAGCCGCTCCACGAGCCTGCGGTCGCCGTCGGTCTGGGCCCGTTCCAGGTGACGCTCGAGCCGCACGCCGTTGCCCTCGATACCTCCGGTCACATCGGCGGCGATCGCTCTCAGGTCAAGCTGATCCCGGGCAGCGATCCCCCGCTGGCTGCGGGCCAGCGTCAGCAGAGCCTCGATCAGCCGCTCCTGCTGCTCGCCCGCGGCGAGCACGCGCCGGCAGGTGTCGCGGAGTGAGCCAATAGAGGCATCGGGGTCGGCCAGTGCCACCTCGACCAACGTCCTCTCGAGTGTGATCGGCGTGCGCAGCTCATGCGAGGCGTTGGAGACGAACCGCCGCTGCGACTCGAACGCCTTCTCCAAGCGAGCCAGCAGCTCGTCGAACGTGTCACCGAGCTCCTTGAGCTCGTCGTTGGGACCATCGAGCGCCAGCCGTTCATGGAGATTCCGCTCGGAGATGCCGCGAGCTCGGACGCTCATGGTTCGAACCGGTCGAAGCGCCCTTCCGGCCACCAGCCACCCGAGCCCGACCGACACCACCGCCATGATCGCCAGCGCAATCCCCGATCTCGTCAGCAGCGAGTCGAGCTCATCGGTCCGCTGTCGGCTCAGCGCGGCCTTGGCCTTTGCCGCCACGGCGCGGATCTGAACCTGCTGCGCCCGCTGGAAGGTGGCACTCAGCTTTCCGGCGTAATCCCGTAACTGGACGGGAGGACCGTTCGGAGCCCGGGCGATGATGACTGCATCCCCGCCATTGGGGAGCGGCGGCAGCGGCAGGTTCTTCGTCCCCGCCTTGCCGGCCGAGACGAATGACTCCGTACGGGTGACGGGAGAGCTATGAGCGACCAGCCCATAGGTGATCGCCAGCAAGATGGCGCCAGCGACCATGAACAGAGCGCCGTACAGAAGCGTCAGCCGCAGACGGAGCGTCCACCGCGGCAGGGGAACCGGCAGGCGCCTAGATGCGATACCCCACACCCGGCACCGTCTCGATCATCGGAGGCTCACCCAGTTTGCGCCGCAGCCGGCTGATGGTCACCTTGACCACGTTCGAGAACGGATCCGCCGCCTCATCCCACGCCCGGTGCAACAGCTCCTCGGCCGACATCGGGGCTCCGCGTGCGGACAGCAGCAGTTCGAGCACCGCGAACTCCTTGATGCTCAGCTCGAGGCGGCGACCGGCACGGTCGGCCACCCTTCGGGCTGGGTCGAGACGCACGTCGCCGCTGCGCATCACCGGCGGCAGCGAGGGTTGAGCGCGGCGCGCGAGCGCCCGGATCCGCGCCACCAGCTCCGCGAACGCGAACGGCTTCGGCAGGTAGTCGTCGGCGCCGAGGCTCAGCCCCTCGACGCGATCCTCGATCGTGCTCGATGCGGTCAGCATGAGCACCCGGGGCCGTCCGCCGCGGGCAGCGAGCGTCGTGCAGACCTGATCGCCGTGGACACCTGGCAGGTCGCGGTCCAGAACGATCACGTCGTAACTGTTGACGGTCGTGCGCTGCAATGCCGCCTCACCGTCGAACACGGTGTCCACCGCGAGGCCCTCACGGCGCAGACCGGTCGCCACCGCCTCCGCCAGCTCCCGGTGATCCTCGACGACAAGCACTCTCATTCGACCTCGTGAAGTGTGCCGCCTTGAGCATGTCCAGCGCGCGGTTACCGGGAGGTTACGGGCCGTGTTCCGGCGCTGTAACCGCGCTTGGCGTATCAATGCGGCCATGCAATCGCTGGCATCTCTTCGCGGCGTCGCGGCGTTGGTCGCGCTCGCCCTCCCCTTGGCCGCGTGCGGCTCTTCAAAACCCAATACGACCAGCGCCTCGGCTGCATCATCCATGCGGGCGAACGGCGTCGCGTTCGCCAACTGCATCCGATCACACGGCGTACCTAATTTTCCCGATCCCTCCACGAGCAGCGGGGGCGGCGTTCAGATCCGGCAGTCGGCTCGGTCCGGCTCCGGCCCGTCGACCGAGGTCAACGGCGTGTCCGTGAACGGCCCGGCGTTCCGGGCCGCGATGCAGGCCTGCAGGTCGAAACTCCCCAACGGGGGCCACCCACCCCCCGGTGGCCTGGCGGCGGTTCGTCAGAAGGCCTTGAAGTTCGCGGCGTGCATGCGCTCTCACGGCGTGCCGAACTTCCCCGACCCGCAGGTGTCCAGCGGACCGGGTGGAGGTGTCGCAGTGCGGATCGGGGGGCCGGGCAGCGGTCTTAACCCAAACTCACCGGCGATGAAGTCGGCCGCGCAGGCGTGCGGCTCGATCATCGGGAAGGCGCCCGGGCCCGGGGGCTAGCCGTAGCCGACCGCTCGACGGCGTCGCGCGCGAGGACATACTCCGCCCAGCCGCCGACGTAGCTGCGCAGCGTTCCCTCCTCGATCGCGACCGTGCGGGTGCCCACGGCGTCGAGCAGCGCCCTGTCGTGGGACACCAGCAGCACCGACCCGTCGAACTCCGCGAGCGCCTGCTCGAGCGTCTCGCGGCTGGAGAGATCGAGATGGTTGGTGGGCTCGTCGAGGATCAGCAGATTGGCTCCGGAGCTGACGAGGAGCGCGAGCGACAGCCGCCGCCGCTCTCCTCCTGAAAGCTCGGCCAGCGGCTTCTCCGCCTCCTCGCCCGAGAACAGAAACCTTCCCAGCAGCGCGCGCGCCTTGTTGGGGGTGAGCCGCGTGGACCGCTGTGTGGCCTCGAGCACGGTCCGCGCGGTGCCGCCCGCCAGCTCATCGCCGTGCTGGCTCAGGTATCCCAGCTTGACGTTATGGCCGGTCCGCAGCTTGCCTGCCTTCAGCTCGCGGCGGCCGGCCAGCGTCTCGATCAGCGTCGTCTTGCCGGCTCCATTGGGACCGACCAACGACACGTGCTCGCCGCGCTCGAGCCAGAACTCCGCGTCATCCAGCAGGAGCTTGTCTCCGGCCTCGATCCGCCCGCCTTCCAGCTCGAACACCACCCGCCCGGAGCGCTCCGGGGCCTTGAAGCGAAACTGAAGACCGCCGCCGTCGCGTGCCGAGCGCGTTACGCGCTCCATCCTGTCGAGCTTCTTTGCCCGGGACTGCGCCTGGCGGGCGCGCGTTCCAGCTCGGAACCGGGTGACGAAGCGCTCCAGCCTCGCGATTTCCGACTGCTGGCGTTCGATTGCCCTGCCCAGCGCCAGCTCGCGTTGTGCCTTCTCCTTGCGCCAGGCATGCCAGGGACCAGCGAAGAAGCGGCCACGACCGCCCTCGAGCTCCAAGACGCTGGTGCCGACGGCCTCCAAGAACCAGCGGTCGTGGGCCACGAGGACGATCGCCGCGTCGAGCGCCTGAAGCGTCTGCTCGAGCCACTCGAGCGAGGCCACGTCGAGATGGTTGGTCGGCTCGTCGAGCAGCAGCAGGTCGGGATCACCGGCCAGGGCGCGAGCCAGTGACGCCCGCGTGAGCTCTCCTCCAGAGAACGTCTGAAGCGTGCGGTCGAGGTCACCATCGTCCCGGAACCCCAGCCCCCGCAGTGTCTGCAGGGCGCGATCCCGCCACACGTAGCCCCCAGCATGCTCGAGCCTGGCCTGGGCGTCCGCGTAGCGGCGCAGGGTGCCGTCATCGTGCGCTCCCGCGGCCATCGCCTGCTCGAGCGTCTCCAGCTCGCGCTCGATCGCGACCAGGTCGCGCGCCCCGCTCAGCACGTAGTCGCGGAGGGAAAGCCCCCGTTCGCGCGGCGGCCGCTGATCGTGCAGCGCCACCCGCGTCTCCTTCGCCAGGACCAGCTCGCCGCCGTCGAACGAAGCCTCGCCAGACAGGATCCTCAAGAGCGTTGTCTTCCCGGCGCCGTTCCGGCCGGACAGCGTCATCCGGTCCTTGCGCTCGAGCTTGAACGAGATCCCGCGCAGCAGCGCCTCACCCGCAATGTCCTTGTCTACGTCCGATGCGATCGCGACCGGCATAAGGAGCGATGGTAGGAACCCGCCATTAGGATCTCGCGGATGACCCGAACAACCTGGCCGCCACAACCGCCTACGGAGCTACCCCCGGCCCGGACGGTGACCGTTCCTGGACGCGGGGAGCTGTTCCTCCGCGACACCGGGGGCGACGGACCGGCGGTGATGCTGCTTCACGGCTGGATCGTCAGCGCGGACGTCAACTGGTGGGGGTCATACGAGGACCTGCGCGAGGCGGGCTATCGGGTGCTGGCGATCGATCATCGAGGCCACGGCCGAGGGATGCGGCCGCTCGAGCGGTTCAGGCTCGTCGACTGCGCCGCCGACGCAGCCGCCGCGCTGCGCCAGCTGGACGCGACCCCGGCGATCGTCGTTGGCTATTCCATGGGCGGGGCGGTGGCCCAGCTGGTCGCCCGCGACCATCCGGACGTGGTGGGCGGACTGATACTGAGCGCCACTGCCCAGCACTGGAAGGATCCCCAGACGCGGCGCTACTGGCGGCTGATGGGAATCCTGGGACTGATGCTCTCCCTGGCCCCGCTGAAGACGTGGCAGTGGGGATTCCGCCGGGTCGGCATTCCCGAGAACGAGCAGACCGCATGGCTGCTGTCTGAATTGACGCGAAGCTCGGCGCGCGATATCGCCGAGGCGGGACGGGAGATGGAACGCTTTGACTCTCGCCCCTGGCTTGGACCGCTGAAGGTCCCCTCGGCGGTGGTGATAACGACCCGAGATGAGGTCGTCTCGCCTAAAAAGCAGCGCGAGCTGGCCAGCGCGCTCGACGCCCGGATGTTCGAGGCGGCCATCCGCCATAACGACATCCCGTTTCTGCGCCAGGAGTACAACCCGGCGCTGCTGGACGCGCTCGCGGCTGTCCGCGGGAGCCGCCCGGCAAGCGGGGTCGAGGAGGGACGGACAGCGGCCTGAGCCCGGCGCCTGAGGTACGCTTTGCGGCGATGGGTCGCGTTCGAATCGTCGCCGCGGTAGCGGCCTTCGGCGTGGTGCTGCTGGTCCTCGCACCCGCCGCATTTGCCGCTGCCGGCGAGGGCTTCTACGGCGAGAGCAGCGACAAGTCCGTCACCAACGTGATGTTCATCACGATCGCCTTCTTTCCCGTGGTGATCACCGTCTTCTCGCTCATCCAGTGGCGGCTCGACAGGCGCAGGCACGCCCGGATGGACGCGGAGAAGCGCCGGGCCGCGAACGCCGATTGGCGCGGCGGCTGGTAGCTTCGCCCCGCGATGGCGTACTTCGTCACCGGAGCGACAGGGTTCATCGGCCGTCACCTGGTTGAGCGGCTGCTCGCGCGGGAGGGCGAGATCCACGTCCTGGTGCGCGAGGGCTCGACCGACAAGCTCGAGCAATTGATCTCCCAGTGGGGGCCGGAGGCGGCAGCACGGATCCACCCGGTCATGGGCGAGCTGGCACGGGAGCGACTCGGCGTGTCGGACGAGGGCCTGGCGGCGCTGGGCGGCAACATCGACCACTTCTTCCACCTGGCGGCCGTCTACGACATGACCGCCGACGCGGAGACCAACCGCGTCGCGAACGTCGAAGGAACGCGACATGCGGTCGAGCTGGCGAACGCCCTGGAGGCCGGATGCCTTCACCACGTCTCTTCGATCGCCGTGGCCGGTCTCTACAAGGGTCTGTTCCGCGAGGACATGTTCGACGAGGGCCAGAAGCTCGATCATCCGTACCACCGCACCAAGTTCGAGTCCGAGAAGATCGCCCGCTCCCAGACGCGAGGGCCGTGGCGGGTGTACAGGCCGGCGATCGTAGTCGGCAATTCGCAGACGGGCGAGATGGACAAGATCGACGGTCCCTACTACTTCTTCACGGCCATCAAGAAGGCCCGCCACTACCTGCCCGGCTGGTTCCCGCTGGTGGGCCCGGAGTTTGGGTTAACGAACATCGTCCCGGTCGACTACGTGGCCTCCGCGCTCGATCAGATCGCCCATGAGCCGGGGCTAGATCGCCAGGCGTTCCACCTCTGCAACCCCAAGCCGCAGCGCTCCGGCGATGTCATGAACGCGTTCGCCCGGGCCGCCCATGCCCCCCAGCTCTCGATGCGCATCGACTCCTCCCTGCTGAAGGCGCTGCCGAAGGGAACCCTGGGGATGCTGATGCAGCTCCCGGCCGCGCGTGGCGTCCGCCGCGCGTTCCTGGCCGATTTCGGAATCCCGGAGGAGGTACTCGACTACATCGGGCTGACCGCCGAGTTCGATACGCGGGACGCCGAGCGCGCGCTCTCGGGCTCGGGAGTCTCGGTGCCGCCGCTCGAGGGCTACGCCGCCAAGCTGTGGGACTACTGGGAGCGCAATCTCGACCCAGACCTGTTCAAGGACCGCAGCTTCGAGGGCGCCGTCAACGGCAAGACCGTGCTGATCACCGGTGCCTCGAGCGGTATCGGAAAGGCCGCGGCCGTCAAGATCGCCAAGGCCGGAGGGATCCCGCTCCTCGTCGCCCGCTCCGAGGACAAGCTCGAGCAGACCCGGCAGGAGATCGAGGACCTGGGCGGCAGCGCGTACGTGTACAGCGCCGACATCTCCGATCCTGACTCGATCGAAGACCTCTGCGCCCGTGTGCTGGCGGACCATCCCGCCGTCGACATCCTCGTCAACAACGCGGGGAAGTCGATCAGGCGGTCCATCGAGCTCTCCTATGAGCGCTTCCACGACTTCGAACGGACCATCAAGATCAATTACTTGGGGACGATCAAGCTGACGATGGGGCTTCTGCCGCACATGCGCCAGCGAAAAGCCGGCCACGTCGTCAACGTCTCGTCGATCGGCGTGCAGACCAACCCTCCGCGCTTCTCGGCCTACGTGGCCTCGAAGGCGGCCCTCGACGCCTGGACCAGGGTGGTCGGCTCGGAGACGATCTCGGACCACGTCACGTTCACCACCATCCACATGCCGCTCGTGCGGACCCCGATGATCGCGCCCACCAAGATCTACGACAGCTTCCCCACGATTTCCCCCGACGAGGCCGCCGACCTGATCTGCGAGGCGATCCGCGCCAGGCCGAAGCACATCGGCACCCGCCTGGGAACATTCGGCGAGGTGGCCTACGCCCTGGCGCCAAAAGCCGTCGATCAGATCCTCTCGACCGCCTACAAGGTGTTCCCGGAGTCGGCTGCCGCCAAGGGCCAGAAGGACGAGAAGGAGGCGGCCTCGACGGAGCAGGTCGCCCTCGCGCACCTGATGCGCGGCGTGCACTGGTAGGGGTTCGCCTAACACCCACGGGGGTAGGCGGCTCCCATGGCCAGCCTTCAGGACACCGGGATCCGCGAACTGCTGGAGAAGCCCAACTACGCGGTGGTATCGACGTACAACCGTGACGGTTCGATCCATTCGACGGTGATCTGGGTGGACGCCGAAGACGGGCATATCGCGATCAACAGCGCGGTCGGACGCGTGTGGCCGACGAATCTTGAGCGCGACCCCCGGGTCAATGTGCTCGTCCAGGAGACGGGCAACCCGTACAACTACGTCGAGATCCGGGGAACGGCAGAGGCGAGTCCTGATGGCGCCGATGAGCACATCAACCGGCTGGCGAAGAAGTACACGGGCGAAGATGAGTACCCGTACCGCCGACCGGGAGAGCGTCGGATCAAGTTCGTGATCACGCCGCAGCGCGTGCGGCACTACGCGCAGTAGGCCTAGACGCCGCGGTCAGATCCTGAACACGGGCAGCAGCCGCTGCTCGTGCTCGGCCTCGATCCTGGCGATCACCTCGACGTGCTCCTCCAATCCCGAGCCACGAAGCTTGGTCGCCAGCAACTCGTCGATCTGGAAGATCCCGGCGCTGTTGGACATGGCGATCTCCACCCGGACTGCGCGGTCCCGTCCCGGGGTGATCTTGACCTCCTCGATCGCATACGCCGACAACGAGTGGATGTTCTGGCGGCCGGACTCGAAGGGCACACGCGAGCGGCCGCGCGCCATGTCGAGGGCGTCGGCGACGCGCACGATTCCCGCCTCGACCGTGACCGGCGCGCCCTGGCGCCGGTGGCCGATGATGGCGTGCAGAGCCTCGGAGACGATGACCGTCCGTTCGGGCTCTTCGTAGGCTCCTTCGAGCAGCCCTCCCAGCCTGTCGGCGGTCAAGAACAAGCTGAAGCGCTCGTGATCGTCGCGGTGGATCGCCATTCCCACGCAGTGCATCAGGCAGGCCGCGGCGATCACCACCTCCGCGTCGCGCTCGCTCATCCCGAAGTCCACCACGACGCTGGGAGTGACCCCGCGCCTGAACAGCAGCCGGGCCAGCCTGAGCCCGATGTTCAGCACGATCTGAATGTGGACCCAGCTGTGATCTGACATCCCCAGGCGTCGGGTGGCGTTGACGGCCGAGACGTGCCACAGCGCCTTGACCTGCTCGTCACCGTTGACCGCCTCCAGCAGGCTCTCGAGCCGGCGGTTGCCGCGCGTCGGGACCCGGATCCGCATCTGGGCCACGGCGTCCCGGATGGCAGGCGCGGGAGCGCCCGGTGGGCCCTGAGCAGGTGAATCGCTCATCGGGCGGCCTCGCTCATCGGGCCGCCTCCAACAGCGCTCCCTCCCGGAGGCCGCCATGCCCGATTTGAAGGGTACCTCCGAACCGCTCGGACGCGGCCTGGAGGATCAGGAGCCCTCCGGGCAGAAGCCGGACGCGTTCGCGGTCGAGCCCGAACCGCCGGGCCACGTCGGCAACCGCTGTGCTGCCGAGCAACCGCAGCGATCGCTCGAAGGTTTCCTCGTCGAGCTGGTCGCCCGCCAGGCGGCGGAGCGAGGTGGCGCTTCCGCCCACGGCAACGGCCAGGCACGTAGGCGGAATCTCGACGCCGAGAAAAGCCTCGCCGACGCGCGCGCGGGCCTCCGCCAGCTCGCTGGAGGAGGGCGGGTCGGAATGAAGGAAGGCATCGGCCAGATCACCGGAGCCGACCGTCACGGAGCGGCTCCAGTCGACGGAATTGGGTCCCCGGCCCACGATCAGCTCTGAGGAGCCACCGCCGACGTCGACGACCCCGAGCGCACCATTCGGCGATCGTCCGAGCGCCCGCGCGGCCCCGATGAACGCCAGCCGTGCCTCCTCCTCCTCCGTCAACACCTTGATCTCCAGTCCGCATTTGCTGCGTACCGCAGTGCTCAGCTCGTCCCGGTTCGACGCGCGGCGGATCGCGGCCGTTGCCAGCGCCAGGACCTCGGTCGCCCCCAGCGCCCGGGCCACCCGCAGCTGCTCGGCGACCACGGTCGCCACCTCCGCCACCTTCGCGTCGGATATCCCACCGCCGGTCAACAGGCCGCGCGAGATGCGGGTGAACACGCGCTCCTGATGGACCTCGCTCAGCCCCCCGTCGTCCGAGTCAGCCACAAGCAGCCGCGTCGTGTTCGAGCCGATGTCGATACATGCGCGGCGCACGTGAGGTCCTACGCTACAGGCTGTGAGAAGCGGCGCGTTCGCGATCGAAGTGAAGAACCTGCAGAAGCGCTACGGCGACTTCGACGCGGTCCGCGGAATCGACTTCGAAGTCATGCCCGGACAGGTGTTCGGGCTGCTCGGGCCGAACGGGGCGGGCAAGACCACCACCGTCGAGATCCTCGAGGGCTACCGGCAGCGGTCCGCGGGCCAGGTGCATGTGCTGGGCTTCGATCCCGGCGAGCGCCCTCGCGAGCTGCGTGCACGGACGGGGATCGTGCTCCAGAGCACCGGCCTATATAGCCACATCAGGGTGCGCGAAGCGCTCGAGCACTTCGCCGCCATGTATCCCCACCCCAGAGACGTAGGCGAGGTGATCGGCCTCACCGGCCTACAGGGCAAGGAGCGAGCCACCACGCGCACGCTGTCCGGCGGCCAGCTGCGCCGGCTCGACCTGGCCCTGGCCCTGGTCGGCGATCCCGAGCTCATCTTCCTCGACGAGCCGACCACCGGCTTCGACCCAGCCGCGCGACGCGCCGCCTGGGACACGATCCGCTCGCTGAAGGGCCTGGGCAAGACCGTCCTGTTGACCACCCACTATCTCGACGAGGCCCAGGCCCTGGCCGACCGGGTGGCGATCATCAAGGACGGCCGCATCCTCACAGAGGGGGCTCCGCGAGAGCTGAAACCGACCGGCGGCTCGCCCCTGTACCGGGTGGCATACCGCGACGGCGACGGGACGCTGGTCGAGTGCGAGACCGAGGATCCCACCGCGCTGCTGCACGAGCTCACCACCGCGGCGCTCGCCCGGGGGGAGCGCCTGGAGGGTTTGACGGTGACGCGGCCCACGCTCGAGGACATCTATTTGGAGCTGACCGCGGCCGAGGAGCCGGCGGTGAGCCCGCCGGAGGAGCGGCCCGCCGTCCCGACCGCACGGGAGCGCGTGGATGGCTGACGTCCTCACGTTCGCCTGGCGCCAGTACCGGCTGGAACGGCGTCTGTTCTGGCGCAACCCAAGCGCGGCGTTCTTCAACTTCCTGCTGCCGCTTCTGTTCCTCGCGTTCTTCGGCGCGATCTTCCACTCAAACCAGCACGAGCTGAACGTGATCGTGCCGGGCATCGCGGCCATGAGCGTGATGTCGACGACGTTTACCGCGCTCTCCTACAACATGACGTTCCTCCGGGAGCGCGGCGTCCTGAAGCGGATCCGGGGGACCCCGATGCCGGGGACCTCCTACCTATTGGGAATCGCCGGCAACGCCGTCACCAACACTGCGCTTCAGATTGTGATCATCACCCTCGCCGGCCGCGCGTTTTTCGGCATCGGGTGGCCGCGTGACTGGCTGGAGCTGATCGTGTTCGTGGCCGCCGGAGTGCTGTGCTTCGCCTCGCTGGGGGTGGCGTTCTCTCATGCGATACCCAACTTCGAGTCGACTCCGGCGTACGTCAACGCCGTGTTCCTGCCGGTGATCCTCGTCTCCGGGGTGTTCTTTGACCCAGCCCACACGCCCGGCTTCATGAAGGGGATCGCCGAGGCGCTGCCCCTCTACCACCTGATCTCCGGATTGTCGGGGGCCATGGTCAAGGGGACGTCGCTCGCGAGCAACATCAGCGCGCTCGGGGTCATCGCGGCCTGGGCGCTGCTCGGGATGGCGCTGGCCGTGCGCGGCTTCAGCTGGGAGGCACGCAGGAGCTGAGCTTGGGCGGGCGCGCCAATCCCGCTCAACCCGCGTGCTGCTGCTCTGGCCTGCTGGGGGTCAGCGGCGTGGGCGGCGCCGGGGATGGAACCGCGCGTTCGTCCACGTGGTGGTAGCGCCCGCCGCGAAGCAGCGAGGCCGCGGCCGCGAGCAGGCAGGCGATGATCGCGAACAGAAAGGCTTCGTGCAGCCCCGTGCGAAACGGACCGGAGATCAGGTGAGGGAAGAACGACCGTCCGGTTAGCAGCGTGTGCTGCGCAGGTCCGAGCGAATGGAGGGCCTGAGCGCCGACCAGGTGCTGGATCGGGTTGTACCCGAGGAAGGCCGCGAACAGGATCGATACCGGCGGCAGATGGGCTGCGTGCTGGGCGGCGGCTGCACCCACCCCATGGGCTTCCAGGCCGGACCTGAGAGCGCCCGGCAGATTGGCGGAGAGCCCGGCGATCATCAGCGTGAAGAAGATGCCGATCGACACGACTTGAGCCGAGTTCTGGAAGGTCTGGTTCATGCCGCCGCCGGCACCCCGGTCGCCGCGCGGCAGGCTGTTCATCACGCCCGCCCGATTCGGCGAGGCGAACATGCCCATGGAGATGCCGTTGGCCGCCAGAACGAGGGCGAACAGCGGGTAGGAGAAGTTGATGGGCAGCAGGATCAGCAAGAAGAAGCTGACCGCCGCTCCGACCATGCCGCCGCTGGCGAACGGCCGCGCACCGAAGCGATCGGAGAGATAGCCGGAAGCGGGGCCTGCGATCAGCATCCCGACAGTCAGGGGAAGCATGTAGATCCCCGCCCACAGCGGGGTCTGCCTGAAGTCAAACCCGTGCTGAGGCAGCCAGATCCCCTGTAGCCAGATGATGAGCATGAACATGAGGCCGCCCCGGGCGACCGCGGACAGGAAGGTGGACAGCGTCCCGAACGTGAACGCCCGGATCCGGAACAGAGGGAGCCGGAACATCGGGTCTCGCACCCGGCGCTCGATCGCCACGAACACCACCAGCGACACCAATCCCACCGCAACCAGCGCCAGCACACGGGGACTCGCCCAGCCGGTTGCGTGGGTGCCGTAGGGACGGATTCCGTACGTGACGGCGACCATCAGGCAGATCAGGCCGACCGCAAACGTGATGTTCCCCCACCAGTCCACGCGGGCCCGCCTGGCCTGCCCGACCTCCCGGAGCTTGAGGTAGGCCCACACGGTCCCGAACAGGCCCACCGGCACCGAGATCAGGAACACGAGCCGCCAGTGGACGGGCGCCAGCAGGCCCCCTAGCACCAGCCCGACGAACATCCCGCTCACGCCCACGATGTTGTTGATCCCCAAGGCCATACCCCGCTGGTTCTCCGGGAAGGCGTCGGTAATGATGGCCGCGGCGTTTGCCATCAGGCAGGCTCCGCCGATCCCCTGCACGATCCTGAAAACGATCAGATAGTCCGCGCCCGCGCGCCCCGTCATCCAGTCGACGGTCAACAGCAGAGACGCGACCGTGTAGACCACGAAGCCCAGGTTGTAGATGCGCACGCGGCCGAACATGTCGCCCAGCCGCCCCAGGCTGACGATCAGCACGCTGCCGACGATCATGTACCCGAGAATCATCCACAGCAGGTAGAAGCTGTTGGCCGGCACCAAGGGATCGAGGTGGATGCCCCGGAAGATGTCGGGCATCGCGATGATCGTGATCGAGACGTCGAGCGTCGCCAGCAGGACCGCGAGCGTGCAGTTCGACAGCGCGATCCACTTGTAGCTCGTGTCCTGCACCGACACCGGATTATACAGTTTACCTGTATAATTTCTGACATGCCCACGAAGGCCGATCCAGCTCTGGTAGCCAGCGAGTTGCGCACCGTTTTGGGCCAGCTCGTGCGCCGGCTGCGCACCCAGCACCGCTTCCCCTTGATGCACGGCTCGGTACTGGGACGGCTGGATCGGGGAGGGCCCAGCAGCGTGTCCGAGCTGGCGGTCGCCGAGCGGGTGCGGCCGCAGTCGATGGCGCAGACCGTCGCCGAGCTCGAGGCCGAGGGGCTCGTCGAGCGCCGCGCCGACCCGGAGGACGGCCGTCGGGCGCTCGTGAAGCTGACCAAGCAGGGCCGGGCGACGTTGGAGGCGGACCGGCGGGCGCGGGACGGATGGCTGGCGCAGGCCATCGAACACGATCTGTCAGCCGGTGAGCAGGACGTGCTGCGCGACGCGGTCGAGTTGCTGCGGAGGCTGGCCGAGCAGTGAGGGCGCTCATCTACGACGTCCACGGCAACCTGCCGGCGCTCGAGGCCGTCCTCGAAGACGCCCGGGCCGCCGGCGCTGACCGATTCCTGCTCGGCGGCGACTACGGCCTGTTCGGTCCATGGCCGGCGGAAACCGTGACGAAGCTGCGCCAGCTGACCGAGGCCACCTGGATCCGGGGCAACGTGGACCGCTGGACGGCCCGGCCGGATGAGGCTCCGGACGACGAGCTGATCCAGGCGGCGATCGATGCCTGCCGCCGAGCGCTGGGTGATCAGGTGGTGAGCGAGCTGGCGGCGCTACCCGAGCAGCTCGTGATCGATGGGACGCGCTACTGCCACGGTTCCCCAATTTCCGATATGCGCTCGCTCATGCCGTCCGCCACCGACGAGGACGGGGAGCTGCTGGGCGACGCCGCCGAGCCCCGGATCGTGTTCGGCCACACCCACCTGCAGTTCAGCCGCCGGACGGAGAGCGGAATCGAGCTCGTCAACCCCGGCAGCGTGGGAATGCCGTTCGACGGCGATCCCGCAGCCGCGTACGCGCTTGTGGGAGAGGAGGGCCAGATCACCCAACGACGGGTCGGATACGACCATGAGGCCAGCGCGGCCGCCGTCGAGGAGCGCTATCCGGGCGCGGCCTGGGCCGAGCGCAGCGCCAGGCGCCTGCGCCAGGCGCAGCTGTGCGACTAGAGGCCCGTAGGGCCTGAATGCCAGCTTGCCGGCGGGGCGGGCCTCGGTACGCCATCCTGTGGTCATGTCGCTTCGCGCCCAGTCCTGGTGTCGCAACCGGACATTCCATCACCAGCAGTTCCACCCCGAGCGCCTCGCCGCCGAGCGGAGCGCGACCGTGTCGGTGTGCCTCCCGGCGCGCGACGAGGAGCAGACGATCGGCCCCATCCTGGAGAGGCTGCTCCCGCTGCGGGCACTGGGCGTGGTCGATCAGATCGTCGTCGTCGACGATTCACGTGACCGCACCGCGGCGATCGCCCGGTCGCTGGGCATCGAGGTCCATGCCCAAAGCGCGCTCATGCCGGAGCTGGGGCCGGTGCTGGGGAAGGGCGACGCCATGTGGCGGGCGCTGCCAATCCTGCACGGCGATGTCGTCTGCTTCCTCGACGCCGACTCGGAGTGTTTCGGGGCGCACTACGTCTGCGGTCTGATCGGACCGATCCTGTTGAAGCCCGGGGTGGAGTTCGTCAAGGGCTTCTACCGCCGCCCATTCCGAATCGCTGGGGTGACCGTTCCCGACGAGGGCGGTCGAGTGACCGAGCTCACGGCGAGACCGCTTCTCAATGCTTTCTATCCCGATTTGGCTGCCGTTGAGCAGCCCCTCGCGGGCGAAGTGGCTGGCCGCCGCCAGCTGCTGGAGCAGCTGCCCTTCGTCACCGGCTACGGCGTCGACATGGGCCTCTTGCTCGACGCCTATCTGCACGCCGGCCTCGATGCGCTGGCCCAGGTCGACCTCGACGTTCGCCAGAACGCCCATCAGCCATTGCGCGAGCTGGGTCCGATGGCCGCCGCCGTCCTTCAGGCCGTCAGCGCGCGGCTGGTGCGGGACGGTCGGCTGCGTGGCCCGCTGCCGTCGCCGGCGGTCGAGCGTCCGCCGCTCGTGCTGTCGCGCGCCGCAGCTTGAACTGATGAAGTAACGCCCGATGCGGACAGCGGCGTCAGCGCTCGCGCTCGCTCTGATCCTCGCCGCCTGCGGGTCAAGTGGCGGCGGCTCTGGCGCTGCCCTACCGCCGGCGCCGTCGGCGTCGCGCCCCCATCCTCAGGTCGTGCAACCGACCGTGGGCGCCCCCCAGCCGACCTTTCCCGCTGATCCGGTCGGCGACCCCAACGCCCACGCCATGTCTTTGGAAGAGGTCAAGCGACAGCTCGCGGAGGAGCAAAAGGTCGCCAAGGAGCTCAACTCTCTGAGCTCCGGGCAGGGGTTTGTGTTCCCGATCCAGCCGCTATCGGTCGCTGTGCCGCCCAGCGCCTGGGAGCCAGACCAGGGCGTCGACATCTCGACCAACGGCGCGGCGTGCGGACCGGCCGCGGTCGAGGTGGCGGTGACGGACGGAGTGATCGTGCAGGAGGGGATCTCCGGTTTTGGACCGTACGCGCCTGTGATGCGAGTCGTCGGCGGAGCGTTGAATGGGCGCTTCATCTATTACGGTCACGCCGCCCCGGCCCTGGTCCCCGTGGGAACGGCGGTCCGGGCAGGGCAACCCATCGCGGAGGTGGGTTGCGGCCAGGTCGGCATCTCCACCGGCCCTCACCTCGAAATCGGGATTAGCGTGGTCAACGGCCCTACCTGCTGCCCCGGCAATCAGGTGACCTCGCCGGCGTTGGAGGATCTTCTCAAGCGGCTCTACGCGGCGGGAGGGCACTAGCGACACGCCGGAACCCGGGGGCGCGCGGTGGAAGCGCGCGGTCGAAGGCTCCGTGGCAGCTGCATAACTCCCCAACCCCGAAGGCCCCGTCCGAGATTGGGGAGATGCGCATCAAGGAGCTGTACTCGGCCCCGAAGCGTGCCGCGCGCGACGGGGTTGGGAGGTTTTGCAGCACGAAGACGGGCCCGCTTTACCGAAGACCGGGTCTGCGGTGGCCGGTCGGAGGCCGGAGCCGACGCCCTCAGTGCCTCCTGCGCCGGAGCAACGCCCGCACCACCAGCAGCCCCGCCAACACAGCGATGAGCGTCGACGGGTTGCGTCGCGCCCGATCCCAGAGCACGGAGGCGATCAGCGACCCGCCCTCGAGGGGCTCGGCGGGGGGCGGCGTGGATCGCGCCGGCTCGGCGGGGGTCGGAGCAGGTCGCGGGGGCTCGGGGGATGTCGCCGCAGCACTGGCCTGGTCGGAAGCGCCCTCCGCCTCGCCATGGGCGACCGAGGTCTCGCGCGGCGCGTCCGCACCCGCTGGCTCCCCATCCCTCGCTAGCGACTCCTGCAGCCGCTGCGCGAATTCCTTCAGCAGCCGCTCGGCGATGTCCTCGATCATGCCTCCGCGCCCGAACCGCGCCAGACGACCGGTGATCTGGTAATCGGTGACCACGTCTACGTGCGTGGCACCTCCGTTTGTGGGATGGAGGCTCGAGGTGATCATGGCCCGTGCTCCGCCCTGTCCGCGACGGTCGGTCCCGTTGGCCCGCATCGTCGCGGTTCGCGCGCCCTCGTCCACGTTCTCAAGCTTCAGCTTGCCGGCGTATGAAGCGGTGGTAGGGCCGATCTTGACCGAGAACGTGCCGTCGAAGCTGCCGTCTTCGTCCCGTCCCGTGACGGCCGCTCCGGGCAGACACGGGACCACGTGCTCGATGTCGATCAGCGCCTCCCACACCCTCTCGGGGGGCGCGGAGACCTCAAAGGACTGCTCTAACTTCATTGCGGATCGCCTCCAAGTCGTCAGATGTGTCGACGTCACGGCCGCAGCACAGGTGGCCGCACTCGATGGCCGGCGCGTCGCCGAGTAACTCGCGAGCTCCGAGGTCGCCGCGCAGCTCGCGCAGGGCGTCGAGCTGCTCGAGGCCGAGCACCACGGGATGGCCCGGCCGGCCATCGTAGGTGGCCCGCGTGCCGGGCGCGACGTCCAGGAACCGGGCGATCACCTCGGAGCTGACCAGCGGCTCGTCGCCCATCGTGACGATCACCCGCTCGGCGCCGTCGAGTGCCTGTGCGCCGCGGCGCAGTGAGCTCGCCATCCCCTCGCGCCACTCTTCGCACAGCACAGGCTCGGCGCGCATGAAGTTCACGTTCGCCATCAACTCAGAGGCGTGGGCTCCGAGAACGACCACGATCCGCTCGAGCTCCTCGACCGCGCACTGGGCGCCGATCGAGTGCTCAAGCAGGGGCCGGCCGCCGAGGTCGGCAAGAAGCTTCGGTCGCTCGCCGAATCGCGCTCCCCCGCCGGCCGCCAGGATCAGCCCGGCATTCAATGGGCCCCGCCCACCCCGACCTCGTGGATCCGCCCCCCGGCCGTCGCCAGCCTCCCTCCTTCGTGTCCGTGGCGGGCGGCGACGACTTCCGCCAGGATCGATAGCGCGGTCTCCTCGCCGCTGACCCCTCCCAGGTCGAGCCCCAGGGGCGCCGAGAGCCGGGCCAGCTCCTCGTCGCCGAGTCCGGCGGCCAGCAGCCGCTCGCGCCGTGACGCCTGAGCACGGCGCGAGCCCATGGCACCTACGAACCGAGCAGAGGAGCGGAGCGCGATCTTGAGCGCGGCGTCGTCGAGCTTCGGGTCATGGGTCAGCACCACGACGGAAGTCGCGGGATCGATTCCGCCCAGCCGGGCAAATGCCTCCTCGGGCCAGCCGGCGATCACCTCTTCGGCGTCGGGAAACCGAGCGGGGCTCGCGAATCGGGCGCGGGGATCGACTACGAACGGCCTCCAGCCGGCGCCACGGGCGAGGGTGCAGAGGGACGCGGCCACGTCCACGGCCCCGAAGATGATCAGTCGCGGGCTCGGGGCGCTGACGTCGTAGAACAGAGCTCCCCGACGCTCGGACCGCTCGGCCCACAGCAGCTCCGCGGCCACCCTTGCCGCCTCGTCGTCGATCTCTGGAGCGCCGAGCGAACCGGAGCGGGCTCCGTCCGCCTCCACCAGCAGCTTCGACCCGGGACTCGAGCCCTCGAGCATGGTGACCTCCGCCGCGCGGCCGCCAGAGCGCGCAACTTCCTCGAACCGTCCCGGTTCATACGCCTGCACCCACACGTCGATCTCGCCGCCGCACGGCAGTCCGACATCCCAGGCCTCGTCGTCGGCGATACCGAAGTGCTCGAGCCGAGGCGGGCCGCCGCGGATGACGCCATCGGCGATCTCGACCACGGCCCCCTCCACGCAGCCGCCGGACACGGCGCCGGCAATCTCCCCGTGCTCGTTGACGGCCATCTTCGATCCCGGCGGGCGGGGTGCCGAGCGCCTGACGCCCACCACCGTGGCCAGCGCGATGCGATCGCCGCGAGCTGTCCATTCGCCGATCTCTTCTAGGACATCTCTCATAGCTCCTCCAGGATGAAAGCAAGGTCCTCGAGCGATGCCAGCGAGTTCCCCGGCAGCAGCCGGTCGGTGTGGGGAATCGCGGCGCGCATTCCCCTGGCCAGTGGCTCGTAGTCGGCGTGTGCCGCGAGCGGGTTCAGCCACACGAGCCGGTGGGCGCTGCGCCGCAGCCGAGCCATCTCGGCCGCCAGCTGCTGCGGGTCGCCCCGGTCCCATCCGTCGGACAGGATGACCACCACAGCCCCACGCCCCAGCCGGCGGCCGTGGATCCGGTTGAGCTCCGCCAGAGCCTCTCCGATCCGGGTTCCGCCCGCGAAGTCGACGACGGCCGCGGCGGCGCGGTCCATAGCCAGGTCGTGGTCGCGGGCCGAGAGCTCATGGGTGATCCGCGTCAGTCGGGTGCCAAACGCGAACGCCTCCACACGTCGCCTGGCTGCGACGGACGCGTGCAGATATTGCAGGAGCATCCGCGAATACGGGGCCATCGACCCCGATACGTCGCACACGAGCACAACCGGTCGGGGCCGGACGGTGGGGGCACGCCAATGGCGCTCCACGGGTTCGCCCCCGGTTCGCAGCGACGCCCTGACCAGTCGGCGGAGGTCGGGGGCGTGTCCGCGGCGGCGGGCGGGGCGTGTCCGTCGCGAGAGCCGCGTCGGTCCCCGCCGCGCCAGGCGGACGATCAGCTCCCGCGCCAGTACCGCCTCCGACCGCGTATACGCGGCGAAATCCTTGGTGCGCAGCAGCTCCACGTCGCTCCAGGCCACGGGTGCCGCGGTCGGCTCCCCGTCTGCCGGGGGAGGGGCAGGGTCCGGGATCCCCATCCGAGGCAACGCAGCTCGTTCAATCGGGCCCAGCGCCTTCAGGGGATCCTCCCGCGGCTTGCCCTGCGCCGGCCCGAAGACCGCGAGGAAGGCCCGCTCGAAGCGGTCCAGGTCATCTCGCTCCGAGCAGAGCGTCGCCCGCAATGCGAGCCGTGCCTCCTCTCGAGAGCAACAATCG
>DAIPIC010000048.1:11256-20833 GCA_036771025.1 Solirubrobacteraceae bacterium | reverse complement strand
GGCGCGACCGGGATGCGGTTCGAAGACAAGAACACGCTCGTCTCGGACATGAAGGAGGCCATCGCCACCGAGGGTCCGGTGCTGGTCGACGTGCGGGTCACGCGCGAGGAGAACACCTACCCGATGATCCCGGCCGGACAGCCGGCGAGGAACATGGTGGGCTGATGGGAGAGCCAGGCACCCAGGAGCTTCTCTCGCTCGATGAGCTCGAGGCCGCGGGCAACCTCCGAACCGGCCGCAAGCACATCCTCTCGATCCTGGTCGAGAACAAGCCGGGCGTCCTGACCAGGATCGCGGGGCTGTTCGCCCGCCGGGGATTCAACATCGACACCCTGGCCGTCGGACCCACCGACGACGAGCACTTCTCGCGCATCACGCTGACGCTCGACGGCGCCAAGCATTCGATCGATCAGGTCACAAAGCAGCTGCACAAGCTGGTCAACGTGCTCAAGATCCGCGATCTGGAGCCCGAGGAGACGCTGGCCCGGGAGCTGGCGCTGTTCAAGGTCTCCGCGGACGGCGCCAACCGCTCGGAGGTCATGCAGATCTGTGAGATCTTCCGCGCCAAGGTGGTCGACGTCTCCAGAAAGGCGCTGGTGGTGGAGGTCACCGGCACCTGCGATAAGGTCGACGGCTTCGAGCGGTTGGTGCGTCCGTTCGGGCTGGTCGAGATGGCGCGCACCGGCGAGATAGCCATCTCGCGGGGCCGCGGGGAGACTTGATCCACGGTTTTCCCGGGCGCGGCGAGACCTAGCGGCTTTCAGGGATCGCGACGGGTTTGAGCCAGCTCGCGGTCGGCACGCCCGCTCCCCGATGGCTCGATGAAAGAGGGCGGGCG
Source organism: Solirubrobacteraceae bacterium (assembly GCA_036771025.1). Taxonomy (GTDB): domain Bacteria; phylum Actinomycetota; class Thermoleophilia; order Solirubrobacterales; family Solirubrobacteraceae; genus Palsa-465. The sequence continues at coordinate 19,995 of DAIPIC010000048.1, read as the reverse complement.
AGGCTTGAGCGCTGCCTCGTGATCGCCCTGCGGCGGACGCGGCGCCGGGGCTCGCCGCTGATCGCGAGCGTCACCGTGCCCGCAGACCGAGGCATCGATCCCAGCGCGGTCATCGCCGCCTCCCGCCACTCCGGGGAACCGTGGTTCTGTTTTGAGCAGCCCGACCGAGAGTCCTTGGCCCTGGCGACCCTGGGGTCGGTCCGCGCCCTGGAGGCGCGCGGGTCCGAGCGGTTCAGCGAGGTGAACCTCCGCTGGGGGGAGCTCGTGGCCGACGCCGTGGCCTCGGAAATGGCGGGGCCGCCGGGTACCGGCCTGATCGCCGCCGGCGGCCTGGCGTTCGCGCCGGACGGAGGGCAGTCGCCACCGTGGGAGGGGTTTGCCCCTGCGTCGCTACACGTTCCCGAGGTCTCCCTTGCCCGGCGCGCGGGAGAGGTACGGCTGACGATCAATGCTGCGGTGGCCCCAGACGACACCCTCGACGGGCTGCTGGCCAGAATCCACCGGCGGCTTCACGCGCTCCGGGGCGGCGTCGCGCTGCCGCTTTTTGACCCCGCGCAGGCCGGGTCCTACCGGGTGCGGAGCGTGATGCCCCCGACCCACTACGAGGAGGCTGTGGCCCGCGCCGTCCAGCGGATCCGGGCCGGTGATCTTCAGAAGGTCGTGCTGGCGCGAGAGGTCGAGGTCCAGGCCCCGACGGAGCACGACCCGGCGGCGGTGCTGGGAGTCCTCAGGGAGGCGTTCCCCGAGTGCTACGTCTTCGCCGTTGGCCGCGGCGACGCCACCTTCCTCGCCGCCAGCCCCGAGCTTCTGGTCCGGCGCGAGGGCCAGCGTGCGAGCACGGTGGCCCTCGCCGGCTCCGCCCGGCGCAGCGCCGATCCCGCCGTCGACGACCATCTCGGCGAGCAGCTGCTGCACAGCGCCAAGGACCGCGAGGAGAATGAGATCGTGGCCCGCCGCATCGCCCGGACGCTCGAGCCCCACTCCGTGTGGGTAACCGTCCCGGAGGAGCCCGCGCTGGTGCAGATCGCCAACATCCAGCACCTGGGCCGACCGATCCGGGCGCAGCTGACGGAGCCGACGGGAGCCGTTGAGCTGGCGGGATTGCTGCATCCCACCCCGGCGGTGGGCGGCGAGCCGTGGGAGGCGGCCGAGCGGCTGATCCCGGCACTGGAAGGCCTCGACCGGGGGTGGTATGCGGGTCCGGTGGGGTGGACGGATGCGGCCGGGGACGGAGAGTTCTGCGTCGCGCTCCGCTCCGCGGTCCTTCGCGGGTCAAATGCGTACTGCTACGCGGGCTGCGGGATCGTGCGTGACTCGGAGCCCGCCGCGGAGCTGGCGGAGTCCGAGATCAAGCTGGGCGCGCTGCTGCCGGTCCTAGCGGGCTGAGCGGCTCGTCTCGCCAGGAGCACGACCGGGCCGGGCGCGGTTTAGGTACTTTCGGCTCGACTTATATAAGTCTGTGCTAAGCTAAGTCACGGTCTAGGTAACTATGTACGCGCAGGTCGCGGGAGGGGAGTAGCGATGAGGCTTCGGACGATCACCGCCGCGTTGGCGGCCGCCGGCGTGGTGCTCGCCATCGCGGGCGCTGGATCCGCCCAAGCGATCACCACATGCACATGGGCGGGAACGCCCCAGGCTCCGACCGGAACGTTTACGGTCAACCCGGGCCTCACCGACCTCCCCGCCCCTGGGCCGCTTGCGTTCAAGGCAAGCGGCGTCCTTGCCGGGGGTCCCGCCTGCGGCGGCGGGATGATGTCGTTCGTCGGGCAGGTCGACGCGGGTTCAACCTGCCAGAACGCTGCATTCGAGGGCGAGGTCCGAGGCCTTCCAGGCGTGACCCGCTTCTCGGGCAAGGGCCCCGGCGTGGTCGTCCCCTCCGTCCTCTACAACGCCTCCGGCCAGATCGTGGGGCTTGAAAACGCCGAGTTGTTCACGCAGACGAACCTCCCACACACCACCGACTGCCTCAAGCCAAGCGGATTCGAGGGTGGCTGGCCGGACATGTTCAGCTCGACAATCGTTCTGTACGACCGATGATCACCAAGACGGCGGTCCCGGGGAGCCGTTTTGTCAACGTCGGCTTATATAAGCAGTTGCTAAACTGGTAGAGCGATGGAGGTGTTTGACGCCGTTGCCGAGCCGAAGCGCCGCGAGATCCTGAGGCTGCTCGCGGGCCGTGAGATGAGCGCGACGCAGATCGCTTCTCATTTCGTCGTCACTCAGCCCGCGATCTCGCAGCACCTGAAAGTCCTCAAGGACGTGGGGCTGGTCAACGAACGCCGGGAGGGGACCAAGAGGCTGTTGTCGGTGCGCGCTGAAGGGTTGGCTCAGTTGAACGACTTCCTGGCCGAGATCCTTCCCGCCGGCCTGGATCGGTTGAAGGCCGCCGCTGAGCGAGAGGAGCGCAGAGGCCGCAATGCCCGTGCAGCCAAGCGAAACTGAGGGCGTCCTCGAGTACGAGACCCGGATCGCCGCGCGGCCCGAGGTCGTCTTTGAGTTCTTCACCGATCCGGCCAAAATGGTGCAGTGGATGGGGACCGACGCGACGCTCGACCCCCGGCCGGGTGGCGTATGCCGCATCAATCCTGCAGGCCACGCGGTGATGAGCGGAGAGTTCATCGAGGTCGATCCCCCGCACCGGCTTCGGTTCAGCTGGGGATGGGAGACCGAGCTGTTCGCCACCCCGCCCCAGTCGACCGTCGTCGAGGTCTCGCTGAGGCCCGACGGGGACGAGACGGTACTGCGGTTGGTTCATCGCCGCCTGCAATCAGGCGCGCTGGCCTTCCATCGAGCCGGCTGGGAGCACTACCTGCCGCGGCTGGCGGCGGCAGCGAGCGACGGCGAGCTCGCGGCTGATCCCTGGCGTGACCTGACGGTGAATCTCAGGGAACTCGGCGAGGCGGGAGTGCTGATCGCTCCACCGGGCGCTTAGCGATGGGGCCGGCGAAGTCCGGGCCAGCTGTCGGGCGCCGCCGTGTCGGGCAGCTGGAGCGGCGCTCGCATGCGGAGCGAAGCAGTCCGGCTGGCGCGAAGCGCCAGGGCGGCGCCCTTCCGGTCCTGTGGCACCTCAAGGTCTCGAACTACAACGAGAAGGCGAGGTGGGCGCTTGACTTCAAGCGGATTCCGCACATCCGTCGCGCGGCTGTCCCTGGGCGCCATCGGACGATCGCGAGGCGACTGGCAGGCGGCAGCACGCTGCCGGTACTCGTCCTGGACGGCCACGCCATCGGTGACTCGAGCTTGATTATCGAGGAGCTCGAGAGGCGATTTCCGGAGCCCTCGCTCTACCCGTCCGATCCGGCGGAACGAAGGCGCGCCCTCGAACTCGAGGAGTTCTTCGACGAGCAGCTGGGTGCCTACGTCCGGCTCCTGTTCCTCCATCTCGCGTTGCCGGACGCCGGGCTGATGCTGGGGGCGTTTGTCCCTGATCTGAGCCCATCGGCGTTCGCGCTCGCACGGCTCGCGTTCCCCGTCATGCGGCGGCGGGTCAGAGCGCAGTTCCAGATCGACACCGATAGCGTTGCCCATGCCTACGGGAAGCTGGCCGCAGCCGGCAGGCGCTTTCGGGCCGAGCTTCAGCCCAGCGGATATCTCGTGGGGCGAGCGTTCAGCGTCGCCGACCTCACGCTCGCAGCACTGCTTGCGCCGGCCGTCGCACCGTCACAGTTCCCTTACCCACAGCCGCAGCGCGGGCACCGCCTCCTGATTCCGCTGCGGGAGGCGCTCGCAAGCGAGGGGCTGCTCTACTGGGCGGCCGACATGTACGCGCGGCACCGCGGCCGCTCCGCGGAGATCGAGCGCTGAGGCGGGACCTGGGCGATCACTGAAGCGCGGCCGATACGGCATCGGCCACCCGCCGGTGAAGGGCCAGGTTCTGTTCCCTGTCGGTCCGGACCTCGATGATCTTCGTGGTGGTGCCGTCGAGCGAGCGCTCGACCGCGGCGCGCAGACCGTCGAGATCTTCCGGGCGCTCATAACCGCAGCCGTACAGCTCGGCCACCAGCGAGAAGTCGAGCCCGTGGGGTGTGGCCACATGCTCTTCGAAGGCGTCGCTCTCGCCCGCCACCGGCAGGAAGTGGAAGATCCCGCCGCCGTCGTTGTTGAGCAGCACGACGGTGAGGGCCAGGCCGAGCCGGCCGTTGGCCAGCAGGCCGCCGATGTCGTGGGCAAGCGCGACGTCGCCGATCAGGAGCACCACCGGGCCCTCACCAGCTGCGGCCGCGCCGAAGGCCGAGGACACGGTGCCGTCGATCCCGTTGGCCCCCCGATTTGAGAGCACCCGAGGGCCGTCGTCCAGCACGGGCGCGAACTCCTCGACGTCGCGGATGGGCATCGAGGAGGCGACGAACAGCGTCGCCCCGGAGGGCAGCCACTGGCCCAGGCCGCCCGCCACCAATGGCTCCGAGAGCTCCTCGCCGAGCGTCTCCGCGATCGCCTCGGCGGCGGCGGCGTCGGCCGCCCGCCAGGAGTCGAGCCAGCCCTGCTCGACGTCCAGCCCGGCCGGCTCCGGCAGCCGGCCACGCAGCCGCAGCCCGACTACGGCGGCCGGGTCCTGCCAGGTTCCGTAAGGGTCTGAAGCGATCTGGGGGATGTCCGCCAGCGAGGCCAGCCAGGCGCGCAGAGGCTTCGACGTGGGTAGGTCGCCGACGCGGAAGACGAAGTCGGGGCTGTGTTCGCCCGTGAACTTCGAGTCGCGCAGGAGCAGGTCGTAGTGGGCTATGCCCGCCGGTCCATGCCGGGCACCGGCAAGCGGATCGGCCAGCAGCGGAATGCCGTTGTTAGCGGCGAATGCCGCCAGCTTCTCCGGCTCCGGCGTCCCCGCCCCGGCCACGATCACGAGACGCCCAGATGGGTGGGGCCCTGGTCCCCGTGCCGGGGGCGGGTCCTCGGGTGGCTCGCGGACGACGTAGGGGTGCCCGCCCCCGCGCCCGGTGCCGTCCTCGCGGAGCGGCCCGTCGAGCACCAGCGGCTCCCGAAAGGGCATGTTGAGATGGACGGGGCCGGCCGGACCCTCCAGCGCGGTCAGGTAGGCGCGGCATGCAAGCGTGCGCATGAACCGCAGCCGTTCGGGGGCGGCGTCGGGGAGGTCAACCTCGAAGAACCACTTGACGGTGTCGCCGTAGAGCTTCAGCTGATCGATCGTCTGGCCTGCTCCCACCTCCCGGAGCTCGGGCGGACGATCGGCGGTCAGGACGATCAGCGGCACACGGGCGTGGTGCGACTCGATCACCGCCGGGGCCAGGTTGGCTGCCGCCGTACCCGACGTGCAGGTGACCGCCACGGGCGCGCGCGATGACTTGGCGGCGCCCAGGGCGAAGAAGCCCGCGCAGCGCTCGTCTATGTGTGACCAGCAGCGGATCCGGGGCTCACGCGCGAGCGAGAGGACGATCGGGGTGCAGCGCGAGCCGGGCGAGGTGCACGCATGGCGCAGCCCGCATCGCGCGAGCTCGTCGCAGAACGCTCGCAGGAGAAGATATGTGTCAGTGGCGGTCATCCTGCTGCACGGCTTCACGCACACCGGACGGAGCTGGGGTCCGGTGATCGCAGCGCTCGGCGAAAGCTACACAGCGATCGCGCCCGACATCCGCGGCCACGGCGCCGCGTCCGACCTCGAGCCCGTCACGCTCGAGGCGGTGATCGGGGACGTGGCGGAGACCGGGGGAGAGGCGTTCACGCTCGCCGGGTACTCGATGGGAGGGAGGATCGCGCTCCACGTTGCGCTCGCGCTGCGCGACCGCGTCGAGCGGCTGGTGCTAATCGGCGCCAGCCCCGGGATCGCGGATCCCGCTGAGCGCACGGCGCGGCGCCAGGCCGACGAGCGGCTGGCGGACGAGATCGAGAGCTCGACGATCGAGGCCTTCGCGCGCCGATGGGCGCAGAACACGGTCCTCGCCGGGCAGCCTGAGTGGATTCATGAGGACCGGTTGCGCAATAAGCCGAGCGGGCTGGCGCGGGCGCTGCGGGAACTTGGGACGGGCGCATTGCCGTCGCTGTGGGGACGACTGGGGGAGCTTCAGATACCGGTGGAGCTGGTGGTCGGGGAGCGGGACCAGAAGTTCCGGCAGATCGCGCAGGAGATGGGGGCCGCGATCCCCGACGCCCAGGTCATGGTCGTGCCCGGCGCGGGCCACGCAGTGCATTTGGAGGCGCCCGAGGCCGTGGCTGAAGCGATCGCCAGGCGTGGCCGCGCTCGGCGTATCAGACCGTGACAGTGGTGCTCTCAGTCGCGAGTGAGATCTGCCCGGGGTCGCGGCCTGTGGCCGCCCAGGCCGAGCGGGCTTGGTCTGCGAGCCGGTCTAATTGCTCGTCGTCGTGTGTCGGGTCGTGGTGGAACAGGATCAGCTGCCCGACGTTGGCGCGATCGGCGAATGCCACCGCGTCGGTGATGCTGCTGTGCCCCCAGCCTACGTGCGCGCTGTACTCCTCCGCGGTGTACTGACCATCGTGGATCAGGACCGACGCATCCTGGGCGAGCCCGATGCCCGAGATCCAACCGGCGTCGGCATCGCGTAGGTCAGAACCGAGGGCGGGCTCGTGATCTGGCAGGTAGCAGATCGAGCTGGACCCCTCGGTGATCCGGTAGCCGAGGGTGATGCCGCGGTGTGCCACGATCGCCGCCTCCACGCGGACGCCGGCAACATGCCACTCCTCGTACGGGCAGGCGGCGAACGTGACCCGGGCGGGCAGCTCGCGCAACTCGACCGGGGAGAGCGGGTCTGAGAGATAGCGCGCCAGGCGCTGGTCGAGCGTAGGTCCCTCAGACGGCGGTCCGTAGACGGTGATCTCGTTCGCAGGGTTGAACAGCGGCGGGAAGAACAACAGCCCCTGGATATGGTCGAGGTGCAGGTGGGTCAGCAGGATCTGAACGGTTGCGCTGTCGGTGGTCCGGGCAGTGCCGAGATCGCGAATCCCGGTGCCCGCGTCGAGGATCAGCTCGCTGCCGTCCGAAAGTGTCACCTCCATGCATGAGGTGTTTCCGCCGTAGCGCAGCGAGGCGCTTCTGGGCACGGCGATCGAGCCGCGCACCCCCCAGAAGCGAAGCCGCATGGCTAGGACCCGAGTGCGGCCTGCTCGACTGGCCAGAACACGAGCAGGACCCCCTCCAAAAACCCCGGCTCGGCCAGCGGCAGCGCGCTGACCTCGACCTGGCACAGCTCCTTCCGATCGAGCCGCAGGTGAAAGCGACCCTGAGCCGGGCGGCCGGTGTCGATCACGTTGGCTACGGGCAGATCGTCGGTTGCCACCGGACGTCCCTGATCGTCGAACGGGCCGATCTCCTGGGCCCAGTCGTGGCGCGCCAGCCGGCCGACCTCCTCGAATCGCCGGCCGAGAAGGACGGCTGCGGCGTCGTTGAAGAACAAGAGCCGGCCGTCGGCGTCGGTGAGTGCGGCCGGCAGCGCCAGATTCGTAATCAGGTTGCGGGCCTGCACGAGCAGAAGCCGCTGGCTGTCCACAGCCACACGGCAAGTCTTCCCCGCTGGCTGCAAAACCGCGCACGGGCCCAGAGAAGAGAGTCATGCCACGTTGCCAACCAACGTCAGCCAGCCGCGGTCAACGCCCAGGGGTAGTGATCAGACTCGCGACTGTAAGGAGCTGATTGTGGAACCTGAGCGTGAGGACAGCCGACTTGGGACCAAGTTGGCTGACAGGCCACAGGACCTCTGGGGATTTGTCACCGGCAGAGTGGGTGCGTCGGTCGCCGCGGCGGGAGCCGGAATTGAGGCTGGGCTCGATCGATTCCGGGCGCTGACGGGCGCCGAGGCGCCCGACTTCGGTGCCCATGGGATGCTCAAGGGGGCAACCGACCGCGAGGCCCGTGAGACGCTGCTGCGCGAGCTTTATGCGGCTGGGGTGCCGATGGCGGAGCTGCGCGACGCGGTGAAGCGCGATCGCCTATCCCTGCTACCGGTTGAGGGGGTACTTCAGGGCGATGGGGAGTACACGCTCGAGGACCTCGCCAATGAGACAGGGATTGCGAAAGAGACATTGGCGAGACGGTTCAACGCCCTCGGCCTGGTTCGACCCGAGTCGGACTCGGCGTTCAATGGCGACGCGCTTGCTGCCGCGGAAGCACTGAACGAGCTGGAGGAGGCAGGTCTGCCCGAGCACAGCATCGAGGAGATTTGCCGCATCTCCGGAAGCCGCGTCAGCAATCTCGCGCGTGGGCTCCGCGAGGTCTTCCGGGAGGCTTATGTCGACGCTGACACCACGGAACACGAGCTCGGCTTGCGGTATGCGGCGGCGGCGCGGCGGATGTTGCCGGTATTCGAGCCGCTGCTGCGATTCACGCTCACGATGAGCCTGCTCAATCTGGTTCGCTCGGACATGGTCAGCCACGCCGAACGTGTCAGCGGGAGTGTTCCCGGCGGCAAGCAGGTAGCCGTGTGCTTTGCGGATATGGCCGGCTTCACCCATCTGGCGGACACGCTCGCGCCCGAACAGGTCCGGGACGTCGTGGACCGCTTCGAGACGCTCGTGCGCGAGCACGTACCGCCTGCTGCCCGGCATGTCAAGACCGTCGGCGACGGCGCGATGATCGTGACCGACAGGGCCCCCCTGGCCCTACGCGCCGCTCAGCGGCTGGTGCGGTCCGCCGACGCTCTCGGCGAAGACTTCCCGCGCATCCATGCCGGCATCGCCGCAGGGACGGCGATCACGTCGGGAGGCGACTGGTATGGAGCGCCGGTCAACCTCGCAAGCCGCCTGGCCGAATGTGCGCCACCCGGAGAGATCTACGCC
>DAIPIC010000048.1:0-11246 GCA_036771025.1 Solirubrobacteraceae bacterium | reverse complement strand
CGGGCTTGGCGACGCCGACCTCATGCGAGTAGACGATGAGGTCCACGAGCTGACCGGGGAGGCGCTCAAACCGGCGGGGACCCGCCGCCTGGACGGAATCGAAGAGGCCGTCGCGGTGTTCTCGATCAGCCCTTAGGCCGTCGTGAACTGACGTTCGCTTCCGCGGGCGTCGATCTGTCCATGAGGCTCTGTCGCCGGTTAGCCGGCGTGTTCGTCTCGGCGCCCGCTCGCGCCGATCCACGCCCAACCGAATGTGCGGTAATGCGGATCGCTCAGCTTTGTGATGTGCGCGTCGATCTGCTCGACGGTGGCGGTGCCCGCGTCGAGCACTTGGTCCATCAGCGCCAGCATCGAGAGCTGGTCCCATTGGGCGCGGGGTGTATCGCCCTGTACGACGTCGAGGCGCACGTCCGCCGTGGACTCGCGGAGCCCGGCTGCTACCAGCTCGTCCAACAAGGCGCGACCGCACTGAAAGTCGATCGTCGGCAGCGCGTCCTGGTATGCCTGGAACATGGCGGTTCGGTCCGGGTCACTGTCGACCTGGACGTCACGGGTGAGGACGGGATGCGGGCGGCGGGCTTGGAACCCTAGGCCCTGTACCTCTCGTTGATCGAGCGGCCGCGAGATACTGGCGGCGTGTCTCGGAAGAATCTGGACCTGGTGACCGCGGCGTTCCGGGCGGCGATCGCGCGGCCCAAGCCGGACTTCGCCACGATGAACGAGCTATTCGCCCCCGACCATGTCCTTGTCCCGGCATTTGCCGGGCTTGGGGAAGTGGAGTACCTGGGCAAGGACTGGTATTCGCAGTTCATCTCCGAGAGTCCGAACGAGCCGCTCTCGTGGGAAGAGAGCGAATTGGAAGGCGCTCTCGACGTGGCGGCAGACACGGTGCTGGCAGTGTTCAGTTCACGGTTTCGCGGCGCTTCGAGTGGTGTCGAGATGGAGTACCGGGTTTGGGGAGTGGTGCGGATCCGGAACGGCAAGATCGGGCGGACCGAGTTCTACTCAGACCCCGACGACGCTCTCGACGCGGCGCGCAGCCGGCTGGCCTAGGTGGGATATGGTCGGCGCCCGTGACCCAGCTCCAGTTCGATCAGAGCATGGTCGAGACCTTGGAGCGCCTCTACGCGAGTCGCGACGTCCTCCGCCGCCGTTCGCTCGTTCACGCGGCGCTCGACGCCCGGCCCGGCGACCGCGTGCTCGACATCGGCTGCGGCCCGGGCTTCTATGTCAAGGAGCTGCTTGAAACGGTCGGACCCAACGGATCGGTCGCCGGCGTCGATCGCAGCGCCGACATGCTGGCTGTAGCCACAAGGCGCGTGGAAGGAAAGCCGAACGTGGAGCTTTGCGAAGGCGCGGCGAAAGCGCTGCCGTTCGCCGATGAGAGCTTCGATCGAGCGCTATCGGTGCAGGTGTTCGAGTACATCGAGGACGTGCCGGCGGCGCTCCGGGAGGTCCGCCGCGTGCTGCGGCCCGGCGGCGGACTCGTGATCTGGGACGTTGATTGGGGAACCGTCTCCTGGCACGCCACCGATCGAGCGCTCATGCAGCGGACCCTCGCCGCCTTCGACAGGCACCTCGTGCATCCGTCACTCCCAAGCACGCTCTCCACCCAACTGCGGAACGCGGGCTTCGAGAACGTCCACATGGACGCCCACGCGTTCGCGACCAACGAGCTCAGCCCCGAAACCTACGGAGGCGCGATGGTCTCGATGCTCGAGAGCTATGTCGTCGAGCAGGGCGGAATGAGTCCCGAGGACGCGACCCGGTGGCGCGACGAGCAACATGAGCTCGGAGCCCGAGGAGAGTTCTTCTTCTCCGTGACCCAGTTCTGCTTCGCAGCGACCCGGCCGCAGTAGCCCGCTTTGGACGCGCGAAGGTCACGACATTAGGATCCTCTGCGGATGGGGCGCAACGCCGACATCATCCGCAGCGGCTATGAGCATTTCGCCGCTACCGGCGACATGCACTCCGAAATTGTCGCTCCGGACTTCGTATGGGACATGTCGCATTACAGCGGCTGGCCAGAGGAGCAGACCTACCACGGAATCGACGGCGCCCGGACATTCCTACGTCACTGGAGCGCAAGCTGGGACGAGTGGGAACTGGAGGTGCGGTCGTTGCACGAAGCCGGCGATCAGGTGCTCGCGATCATGCACCAGAGCGGCCGATCGAAGGAAGCTGGGCTGCCCGTCGAGATGCACTTCGCGATGCTCTGGACCCTCCGGGACGGGCTCGAGACCAAGATGGAGATGTATTCCGACCCCGCGGAGGCGATGCGCGCCACCGGGCTTCAGGACTGAGCGCCCACGGCCTGCATCGCCGCCTCCACTGTCCCGAAGAGCTGAGCCCTGACGATCTTCTCGTCGGGCTCGCGGACCGTGTAGATGTAGGCGAAGCGCTGATCCACCTCGACGCCGCTGCGCTTGCCCTTCCCCCACAGGCGCACCTCGACTAGAAACCGTCCCCCGCCGAGGTCGAAGACCTCCAGGGGATCCTGCCGGATGCCCTCCCACGTCTCCCACATCTCGTCCCACTGGCGGCGCATGCTCTCGTAGCCCTTGTACGGCTGCGTGTCGGTGAAGACCGCGGAGACATCGAACTCTCCGTCCTCCGCGTACATGTCTTGCATGAGGTCGAGCTCGCCGCCGTTCCAGCACTCAAAGCCCTCCTTGAAGCGCTCGATGACCTCAGGCGACGCGATCTGTGGCACCGGCCCAAGCCTACCCCGCTGGATGGGTCGAGCTGAACGAGACCCTTGGCTAGTACGAGGCTCCGTATTCGCTCGTCATCGCGCGATCCCAGTCGTACGCGTTGTGGTACGCGTACTGCTGGAGCTGGGCCCGCGGATCCCACAGGCCACGGCTCCAGGCAGAGGTCTGCCAGCCGAATCGGATCAGGCCGGCGTTGAACAGTCGGCTGATCGTCCAGTAGCCGCCATAGCCCCCGGTGCGGTTGACCCCGAGCACGGAGTTGACGCCGCGAAAGTAGGAGGCCACCGCACCGGCCTGGCGGGCGGTTTCGTCGAAGTCGACGGCAAAGTAGACCGGCAATTGCGGGGGAAGGCCCAATGCCTGCTCCTGTCGGAGCGCGGCCATGGCGTCATTTCGGCCGGCGGCGTAACCCGCGAGCGCGCGCTTTGCGGATGTTTCCCACACGCACACGGTGCCCAGACCCAGCGCGTGGTAGGCGTTGATCATCGCCAGCGTCCAGTTCTTCGACCTGTCCGTGCTGAGGTAGCTCGCCGCGAATAGGACCCGCATGTTTCGCGCGGTCCGCGCGCTAACCGCTCTCCAGCCGAAGTCGATGCCGTGGCCATAGACGTTCGATGAGTGCCGCCGAGCTGAGTGTGTGGGTGGGACGCCGCTTCCGATGCCGGTTCGTGATGCGTCCGGACCGAACCGAATGCACTGCATGGCGTAATCCGAAGTACGGCAGCGCGAGGCCGCCGCTGGGCGGGCCGACTGCGATCCGTTCGCGGCCACGGCCGCCGCCGTGCTGCTCATCATCGCGGCCCCCGCCATCAACAGGGCCAAGCCCAGACGACGGTGACTCCATGCGAAGCCTCTCTTGCCGTCGCCAGCCCGGCGTCGTACGAATGCAGGCACGTCTAACCCCTTCTGTCTCCTGTGGGTCTCCCTAAATTGGCCTTTGGCCTGCGGGGTTAGCTGACGGGCTCGCGCTCGTGGTGAGCGCTACCGGTGGATCACCGCCGGATTCGCCCCAACGACTGGGTTCCCCGCTCCCCGGGACGGCACTCCCGGGGATTCGGCACCGGCTCAAACACGAGCCCCGTGACCGAGTTGCGGAAATTGCGGGTAAACGGGCGCGTTCGGATCGGCTGGTACCGATCAGAGGCCGTACCAAGCAGGCAGGCCCTCGCCGAGCCCCGGTCCGGCCGGCACCGTAATCCGTCCGCCCCGCGCCGGCAAGGGGTCCGGACGCCCCTCGAACAGCGACAGCGTCGCCAGGCCACACGGCAAGTCCGGCCGGACCACCGTGGCGGCGTGAAGCGCCGCGGCTATGCCCAGCGGGCCGTCGAGCATCGAGGCCAGGTAGATCCGGTAGCCCGCGCCGCGGGCGCGGGAGGCGGCTTCGAGCAGGCGCGAGATCCCGCCGCAGCGGGCGATCTTCAGGCACGCCGCGTCGCACACGCGGCGGTCCAAAGCTTCGGGCAGGGCGGCGGATTCATCGAGCGCGATCGGAATCGGCGTGTCCGCGGCAACGCGTTCGAGGGCTTGGAGGCCGCTCGTCGGCTCCTCGCAGAGTTCAATCCGTAGTGGTTCCAGCTCCCGTAAAGCGGCGATCGCCTCACCGGCCGACCACGCGCCGTTGGCGTCAAGGCGGATCGAGATCTCGGGACCGGCCGCGGCTCTGACGGCCGCCACGCGCGCGACGTCGTGCGGGAGTCCCACCTTGACCTTCACGCAGCGAAAGCCGCCCTCCCGCGCCTCGGCCGCCTCCGCCGCGGCACGCTCTGGGTCGGGGGCAGCGATCGTGGCATTGACCTCGACGGCGGGGGCCTCGGCCGCTCCCAGGAGCCGCCACACCGGCTCGCCCGTCCGTCGGCCGGCGAGGTCCAACAGCGCCAGGTCGAGCGCCGCGCGCAGCCGGTCCGGATCCTGGTCCGGCTCCACGGCCTCGCCGTGACCGACCACCCCGTCGTCGTCGATGACCCGGACGCAAACCAGTGGCACAGCGTCGAGGCGCTGACGCGCAGAGAAAAAGGGCGCGCGCAAGCGCGCCTCTAGAAAGGATGTCTCGAGCCTCACCTGCTCAGCAGGAGCCCCGCCGACAGCAGGGTGCAGAACGCCAACTGCAGCATGCCGGTCTGGGCCAGGGCCTGGTTGAGCGATGGTCCGTCCACGCGATTGCGCACCAGGCGCACGATCCCGGCCGCGATCGGGAGCGTCAGCCAGGGAAGCAGCACCCAGGCCGTGAGGGGGCCGAAGATCCAGGTCACCGGCGCCAGCAGATACGAGACGTAGACCATCGCCGCAAACAGCGAGCGGGTTCGCGTGCGCCCCAGGCGGACCGCCAGCGTGTGCTTGCCCGCCCGCCTGTCGGTCTCGATGTCCCGGACGTTGTTGACGGCCAGGATTGCCGCCGCCAGCAGGCCCACGGGCACCGCCAGCGCGAACGCCTCCCAGTCGAGGTGCTTTAGCTGCACGAAGAAGGAGCCGGCGACGGCCACGATCCCGAAGAACAGGAACACGAACAGCTCGCCGAGGCCCTCGTATCCGTAGGGGCGCGGTCCGCCGGTGTAGAGGACGCCGGCCAGGATCGAGGCCGCCCCGACGAGCAGCAGCTGCCATCCGGCGACGACGATCAGGTAGATGCCCGCAAGGACGGCCACCCCGAACGAGATGTAGGTGGCGATCAGGACCCGCCGCGGCGGGACGAGGCCTCCGGCCGTGACGCGCACGGGCCCCAGCCTGTCCTCGGTGTCCGCGCCCCGCCGGGCGTCCGAGTAGTCGTTGGACAGGTTGGTGCCCACCTGGATGAACATGGCGCCCACCAGGGCGGCGAAGAACCTGAGCGGGTGAAACACGTGCAGAAAGCCGGCGAGTGCCGTCCCCACGAGCACCGGCGCGACCGAGGCCGGCAGCGTCCTGACCCTGGCCGCCATCAGCCAGATGCGAGCGCCGCTTGGGGCTCTTGCCGGTGCGGTGGTGGTCATCACGCTCGGCGCGGGAACTTCGAGAAGTCGGGCCTGCGCTTCTCGAGGTAGGCGTCCCGGCCCTCCTGCGCCTCCTCGGACATGTAGAAGAGGAGGTTGGTGTCGTGAGCCAGCTGCTGGAGGCCGGCGAGCCCGTCCTCGTCGGCGTTGAAGCTGGCCTTCAGCAGCCTGAGCGCAAACGGAGACATGGCGAGCATCTCGCGGCACCACCTGACTGTCTCCTCCTCGAGCTGGGCCAGCGGCACGACCGTGTTGACGAGCCCCATCCGCAGAGCCTCCTGCGCGTCGTACTGGCGGCAGAGGAACCAGATCTCCTTGGCCTTCTTGGGCCCAACCAGCCGGGAGAGCACGGTGGCCCCGAAGCCCCCGTCGAAGGACCCCACCTTTGGACCGCTCTGTCCGAAGCGGGCGTTGTCGGCGGCGATCGTCAGATCGCAGATGACGTGGAGCACGTGACCGCCGCCGACCGCGTAGCCCGCCACCATGGCCACCACCGGCTTGGGCAACCGCCGGATCTGGATGTGCAGATCGGTGACCTCGAACCGGCCGACCGCCTCATGCCTTCCGGCGGCCGCGGGGTCGGCGCCTGACACGTAGCCGCCCCGGCTGCCACGCACCCGCTGGTCGCCGCCGGAGCAGAAGGCGTCCGGTCCCTCGCCGGTAAGGATCACGACGCCGACGCTCGGATTCTCTCGGGCCTTCTCGAACGCGTTTGACAATTCAACGACAGTTTCCGGCCGAAACGCGTTTCTCACCTCGGGACGGTCGATCGTGATCTTGGCGATCCCGGTGTCCTCGCCCGTCGAGAGCTCGTAGCGAATGTCCGCGTACTCGGCGGCGGGTTCCCATCTGGCGGCCACGGAGCGGCTGAGACTACCGTTTCGCCAGTGGATCACTGGATCGTGCGAGCAGCGGCCATGAGCCCCGGTCGGGTGGCGATAGAGATCAGTTCCGGCAGCCTCACATACGCCGAGCTCGAGCCCCGCTCACGCGCGGCGGCGGGCGCGCTGCTGGAGCGCGGGGTCGGCGCCGGGGACAGCGTGGCGCTCGCGCTGCCGGCGGGCGTCGAGTTCGTCGTGGCCCTGCACGGCTGCATGCTGGCGGGCGCGGCCGCGGTGCCGATCGATCTGCGGCTGGGCCACGAGGAGCGGGCGGCGCGGGCGAAGGATGCGGTGATCGTGGTCGAAGAAGAACTGTCCGGGCCTCCGCTGACCGACGCCCAGGCGATGGACACGGACGCCATCGCCACGCTCATGCACACCTCGGGTACGACGGCGGAACCGCGACGGGTTCCGCTGAGCTACGGCAACTGGCTTCACAGCGCCCTCGGCTCGGCGATCGCGCTCGGCCTCGATCGCCAAGAGCGCTGGCTTTGCCCCATGCCGCTCGCACACGTGGGTGGGCTCTCGATTCCGATCCGCTCTGCCATCTACGCCACCACCGCGGTGCTGAGCGGCCGATTCGAGGTGGGGGAGATGCTCGAGCGGTTGATGGACCCGGCGCGCGCAATCACGCTCGTCTCGCTGATCCCGACGATGCTCTCGCGCCTGCTCGACGCCGGACTGCGCGAGCCGCCGACGCTGCGCTGGGTACTGCTGGGAGGAGGGCCGCTGCCGGCGCCGCTCCTCGAGCGGGCAGAGCGGGCCGGGGTGCCTGTGGCACCGACCTACGGGATGACCGAGGCCTGCTCACAGATCGCCACCTTCGGCTGGCCGCTGCCGGGCGTGTCTGTGCGGATCTCGAACGGCGATGGGGAGATTCTCGTACGGGGCCCAAACGTCTCCGAGGCCGTGCTCGACGCCGACGGGTGGCTCCACACCGGTGACACCGGGACCCTCGACGATCACGGCCGCCTCCAGGTCACGGGCCGCAAGGCCGAGACGATCGTCAGCGGGGGAGAGAACGTCGCGCCGGCGGAGGTGGAGGCGGTGCTGCTGGCGCATCCGGATGTGGCCGACGCCGGCGTCCATGGCCGGGCGGATCCGGAGTGGGGGGAAGCGGTGGTGGCGACCGTCGTCCTGCGTGACGGGGGCAGCGTCGACGCGGATGAGCTCCGGCGCTTCTGCGCCGAGCGGCTGGCCCGATTCAAGGTCCCCAAGGCGATCGAGTTCGCCCGCAAGCTGCCGCGGACGGAGTCGGGAAAGCTGCTGCGGCGAGAGCTCTAACGTCACATCAGACAACGTCACATCGTCTGCCGATATGATCGGGCGATGGCAGCGTCCGGCAATGACCATCGGGACGGCGGGGAGTCTCCGAACCAGCTGACGATCGAGCAGCTGGCCGCCCAGTCCGGGATGTCGGTGAGGAACATTCGCTCCCATCAGGCCCGCGGGCTGCTGCCGCCCCCGGAGGTCCGCCTGCGCGTCGGCTACTACGGACCCGAGCACGTGGCCCAGCTGCGGCTCATCCGCGACCTCCAGGACGAGGGGTTCAACCTGGCCGGGATCAAGCGGCTGCTCGAGGACACCCAGGGCACGGCCGAGAGGCTGATGCGTTTCAAGGATTCGCTCAGTGAGCATCGCGAGCCCGCGGAGACCCTGACGCTCGGCGAGCTCGGACGCCGGTTTCGCGTAAGCGCCGAGCAAGCGCCGCGGGTGCTGGCCAAGGCCGAGAAGCTGGGGGTGCTGGTTCCCGCGGGCGACGGGCGCTACGAGGTTCCAAGCCCGTCGCTGCTAGCTGTCGCCGAGGAGGTCGTGGACCGCGGGATGCCAGTCGAGGCCCTCCTGGCGGTGTTCGAGGAGCTCGATAGCCACTGCGACGCCGTCGCGCGGGCCTTCGTGAGGCTGTTCGTGACGCAGGTCTGGAGGCCCTTCCAGCGCGCCGGCATGCCGGCCGAGCGCTGGCCGGAGATCGACCAGGCGATCGACCGCCTCCGTCCACTGGCCACCGATGCCCTGCTGGCGATCTTCTCTCGACGAATGGAATCGCAGATCGAGGCCGCTTTTTCCGACGTTACTCAGCGGCTCTCCGCACGCGCGCGCGCCTAGTCAGTGGCCCCGCTCGGCCGGACAGGCCTCGACGTGTTCCCCCTCTGTCTGGGTGGCAACGTGTTCGGCTGGACCGCGGACGAGGAGCAGTCGGGCGCAGTGCTCGACGCGTACGCGGACGCGGGCGGCAACTTCATCGACACCGCCAACTCCTACCTGGTGGAGCACGGCCAGTCGGAGGCCGTGCTGGGCCGCTGGCTGGCCGATCGTGAGGATCGGGAACAGCTCGCCGTGGCCACCAAAGTGGGCGGAGGACGAGGAGCGGTCCGCAACCTGCGGGCGGAGACGATCGAGCGTGAGGCCCACGCTTCGCTGGAGCGGCTGCATATCGAGAACCTCGACCTCTACTACGCGCATTTCGACGATCTGGAGACGCCACTCGAGGAGACGGTGCGTGCGTTCGACGCCTTGGTGAAGCAGGGGCTCGTGCGCCATGTCGGCGCCTCCAACTACTCGGCCGAGCGGCTAGACGCAGCGCTAGCGATCCAGCGCCAGGAGGGGCTGGCCGAGTGGACGGTCCTCCAGCCGCACTACAACCTGGTGGAGAGGGATTTCGAACGGACGCTTCTGTCTGTGGCAGAGAGGTGGG
This sequence comes from Solirubrobacteraceae bacterium, assembly GCA_036771025.1. Taxonomy (GTDB): domain Bacteria; phylum Actinomycetota; class Thermoleophilia; order Solirubrobacterales; family Solirubrobacteraceae; genus Palsa-465. The sequence continues at coordinate 1,990 of DAIPIC010000048.1, read as the reverse complement.
ACCTCGCCGTGGTTCCTTACTGGGGGCTGGCCAAAGGATTTCTGACCGGCAAGTACCGGCCCGGTGGGGACCCCGTCGAGTCTCCGCGAGCCGAGGCTGCCCGGGCCTACCTCGACGGCGCGGGCCCCGCGGTGCTCGATGCGCTGGACGAGGTGGCGGCCGCGCACGAGACGACTGTCGCCGCCGTCGCCCTGGCATGGCTGCGGGAGCGGCCACAGGTCGTGGCCCCGATCCCCAGCGCGCGGAACACGGAGCAGCTGGCGCAGATTCTGCCGGCGGCGACGCTCGAGCTGACGGCGGATGAGGTCGAGCGGTTGGCGGCCAGCGCGGATGCCAGGCCTCGCTGAAACCCGGCTTGCAGTTTGTAAATCAGCTTGCAGGAGTTGTGTCTCCGGCCCCGACGTGCAGAGATTGCGGTCATGCGTCTCAGAACCGTCCTTCCGCTGGCCGCGACCGTCGCGCTCGCTGCCCCCGCCGTAGCCTCGGCCAACTTCCTTCACGTCATCAGCCCCGGTGAATCGCTCTCGTCCGTCGCCGCCACCGACGGTCTCTCGGTCGCCCAGCTGACTGCCGCCAATGGAATCTCATCGAGCACCCCGCTCATCGCTGGCTCGACCCTCGCGATACCCCCGAGGGCAGCCGGGGTGGCCAAGGTCCCGCCGCCCGCGGTCACAACCGTCGCCAGCGCTGCCGGGCCGGCACGGACATCCTCGGGCTCCTACGTCGTCCAGCAGGGCGACTCTCTGTCGGCGATCGCAGCCAGGGCCGGGATGACGGTCACACAGCTGGCCGCGGCGAATGGTCTGGACCCGAACGGCTACCTGATCGTCGGGACCGTGCTTCGCTTCGGTGGCGGGGGCGCGGCCGGGCCGGCCGCCGCATCGGTGGCGCAGCCTGTGGGAGCTCGAGCCGAGGGGTCTCCGGCCGGACCGCCGTACACCACTCACGAGCGGGTGACTGCCGGGCAGATCGGGTCCATCGCGGCTGCCAACGGAGTGCCGCCATCGCTGGCCGAGGCGGTTGGCTGGCAGGAGAGCGGGTTCAACAACGGCCTGGTGTCGAGCGCGGACGCTCGTGGCGTGATGCAGATCCTGCCCGGCACGTGGCAGTGGATCAGCTCCTCGCTGACGCGCGCGCCGCTATCGCCGTACTCCGCCACCGACAACGTTCGCGGTGGCGTCCTGCTGCTGCACTCCCTGCTCCAGGCCACCGGGGGCAGCCAGTCGCTGGCGGCGGCCGGCTACTACCAGGGCCTTCCCTCGGTGGAGCGCCACGGGCTCCTCCCGGCCACGCAGCGCTACGTCAGGGACGTGATGTCGCTGGCGTCGGCGTTCGCGGGCGGCTGAGCCACCGTTTGCCGGCGCGCAAGCATCGAGCTCGGGGCCGGGTGTGTAGCCTCGCACCTCATGTTCTATGACGACGATGCGGACCTAAACGAGCTCGACGGAAAGACTGTCGCGATCATCGGGTATGGCTCTCAGGGCCATGCCCACTCGCTGAACCTCAAGGATTCGGGCGTTACGGTGGTCGTGGGACTGAGGTCCTCGTCGCCCAGCGTCGAGAAGGCTCGGGCGCATGGGCTGGAGGTGCTGGAGCCCGCGGATGCGGCCAGCAAGGGAGACCTGGTCATGATGCTCGTCCCCGACGAGCTGCACCGCCAGGTGTGGGACTCGGGAGTGAGCGACGGGATCGCGCCGGGCAACATGCTGCTGTTCGGCCACGGCTTCTCGATTCATTACGAGGAGATCGTGCCCCCGCCCGAGGTCGATGTGACGCTGATCGCTCCCAAGGGCCCCGGCCACCTGGTGAGGCGCCAGTACCTGGAGGGCTCCGGCGTGCCGGCGCTCGTGGGCGTCCAGCAGAACGCGACCGGCAAGGCGCTGGAGGTGGCGCTGGCGTACGCCAAGGGGATCGGCTGCACTCGCGGAGGCGTGATCGAGACCACGTTCAAGGACGAGACCGAGACCGATCTGTTCGGCGAGCAGGCCGT
>DAIPIC010000047.1:0-21202 GCA_036771025.1 Solirubrobacteraceae bacterium | reverse complement strand
TACGCCGAGGTTCGCTGTCGTTCAGCGCCACCGCCGGCGAGCACAGGCTGGTCTTCCAGGGGCGTCTGTCTGGAACGAGGAAGCTCAGGCCCGGGGCCTACTGGGTGACGGTCACAGCGATCAATGCCGTCGGCCAGCGAGCGGCGAGGGCGCTGGCGTTCACGATCGTCCCGGGCTAGCGTCAGCGCCTCATGGGGGGCCCGTGCGGGCGCCCGGGCCCGCGCGGCCGACCCCCAAGGCGAGCTCTGGATTGACCGCGGTGGCGGGTTTTGGCCTTGGGCGGCCCCGGAACGCAAGCCCCAATGCGACGAGCGCGCCGAGCGCCTGCACGCCGAGGACCACCCCGGCAAATCCGGCCGGGTGGCGGGAGGCATGCAGGAGCAGGATCGGCTCGAGCACCGCCACGGCCCCGATGGCCACCAGGAACCACGTGCGCCGCAGAGCCAGCAGGTATTGCACGGCGAGGTAGGTCGCGGCCAGCACCGTGAAGGCGGCGCCCAGCGGGAGCAGGGTGGAAGAGGCGGTGGCGCGTTTGGCGCTGAAGGCGATGACCAGCAGCGGATGCGCTGCGACCAGGAAGATCAGAAGGACCGGCACGGCACAGACGGCGATGATTCCCAGGGCGCGTATCAGCACGCCCCGCGGATCCTCGCCGGCCGCTCGGCGGCGCGAGACCTCGGGTACGAGGTAGAAGCCCGCGCCCATCGCCACCCAGACGAGAACCTTCGCCGCCACGGCCGTGGCGGCGTACGAGCTGGCTACGTGGCTCGAGAACCTGTGCTTGGCCGCAATCAGATCGATGTTCTGGAGCACCGCGATCACGATCAGGCCGACGATCGGGGCCCAGGACCGCTTGACGTGCGTCCACAGGTTGAGCGCGGCCGCGACGGGGCTGGAGTCGGCTGGGCCCAGAAGCTGGCGGCGGAGGACGTACGCGCAGTACAGGCACATCGCGACGTACGAGAGCAGCGATCCCAGGTAAGCGCCTGTGAGATCCAATCCCGCCACCGCGAGCATCGTCCCCAGCACCAGCCGCGCCACCTGCTCGAACACGAGGCTGACGCCGACGCTGCGATAGTCGCCGATGCCCTGTAGGGCTCCCCGCAGCAGCGAGAGCTGCAGGTACAGGCAGCCGGCCGGGAGCCCGACGGCGGCCGCCCAGGCGTTGTGCTTGACGCCCACAACGTCGGCGATCTGGTGGCGCAGCGCGATCGACACCACGGTCATCACCGCCGTGAAGACCAGCATGGACTTGGTCCAGCTCGCGAGGGTTGCCACCATCCCGCGGCCCACCCCCAGGTGACCGAGCACGCCCTCGCGGGCCGTGGCCACCTGCATGGCCTGCCCGGCGACGGCGAGGATGATCAGGTAGCCGACAAGGGCGGCCAGCGACCCGTAGTCGTTGATCAGACGGGCGAAGACGAACGTCGAGCCCAGCGCGACGACGTTGTTAATGATCATCGCCACAGCCAGGCCCGCCGCCTTGGCGGTCTCGGAGGTGCGAAGGCTCGCCAGGGCAGGGGCGCACCGCTGCTTGAGCGCAGCCACCGGTCCTACCGCCGACGCAGGCCCTACGCGTGAGTTGCGCGTGCTCACGAGCTAGATCACGCTACCGAATCTGCCCGATCGATCAACGGGAGAGATTTAGGGTGTCGCTAAGGTGCTCCGGGGAGCATGCGTCGCGTGCAGACGAGCACCGCTGCCGAGACCGAGGCACTCGGTGCCGAGCTGGCGGAGAGACTGAGACCTGGCGACGTGGTGCTGGTGGAGGGGGAGATGGGCGCCGGAAAGACGACGTTCGTGCGCGGTGCGTCCCGCGCCCTGGGGGTCGCGGGTCCGGTGACCAGTCCCACGTTCACCGTGGGGCAGCGGTACCGCGGGAGGGTGACGGTGGCGCATCTCGATCTCTTCCGGATCCAGCGCCTGGACGCCGAAGAGCCGGGGTTTCTGGCCGACTACCTGGGACCGGACACGGTCGGCTTCGTGGAGTGGCCGCCCGCTGGGGACGAGGAGCTTCTCGCTCTGGCGCGGATCGCCGCGCGTGTCCGGATCGCGCACGCTGGTGGCGACCGCCGGATCCTGGAGGTCGAGTGAGGGTCCTGGCGCTCGACACAGCCACCCGTGCCACGTCGGTGGCCCTCGACGAGGTCGAGCTGCGCGACGACCCGCCTCCGGATGTCCGCCCGCGGCATACCACGCGCCTGCTGCCGATGATCGTCGAGGTGCTGGAGCGGACCGAGACCGACTGGTCCCAGGTCGACCGGATCGCGGTCGGGGTAGGTCCGGGCACGTTCACCGGTCTGCGGATCGGCGTGGCGACCGCCCGTTCTTTGTCCCGCGCGCGGGGGATCCCAGTTGTGGGAATCTCGACGCTGGAATCGCTGTCGCTGAACGCCTTCTGCGGCGACCCCGCTGCCGCACCGCCCGGCTCGCTCGAGGCCCAGGCCGTGCTTGCGGTCCTGGACGCCAGACGGGGAGAGGTGTTCGCCGCCGCCTGGGAGCTCGCAGAGTCGCGGCGAGAACTGCTGGCGCCCGCCGCCCTTGCGCCTGATCGGCTCGCTCAGCAGTCTGCGGCGCTTGCGCTACGCACCATGGCGATCGGTGAGGGGGCAGTAGAATTCAGGTCAGTTCTAGAGCGCGCGGGCGCCCTAATTCCAGCTGACGGCTCAACGCTAAACAGGGTCACAGCGGTCAACCACACGCGGCTCGCCCGAACGCTGGCCGCGGCTGACCCCAGTGAGATCCGGCCCCGGTATCTCCGGCTACCCGACGCCGAGCTCGCCCGACTTCGGACACACACGCAGTGACTCTCGACTCCACCAGCACCACTCTCAGATCGCTCTCCTACTCGGACCTACCGCAGGTGATTGCGATCGAGCGGCGGTCCTTCCCCACCCCCTGGTCGCTGGCCATGTTCGTCCTGGAGCTGTCCAAGCCGTCCGGTGTCTGCCTGGCCGCTGTCGAACGGTCCCGCGGCAAGTCGCGTGATGGCGTTGTCGGGTACCTGATCTGCTCGCGGTACGACCGCGTCTGGCACCTGATGAATATCGCGGTCGATCCCGCCCGTCGCAGGCAGGGACTCGGGACGCGGCTGCTGAGGGAGATGCTCGAACGGGCCGGACCCGAGGAGCCCTACACGCTCGAGGTTCGCACCTCCAATGCGGCCGCGATCACGCTCTACGAGCAGTTCGGGTTCCGGGCCGCCGGGACCCGCCCGCGCTACTACACCGATACGGGCGAGGACGCCCTGATCATGTGGCGTGCGGCGGGCACTCAGGCACTGCTGGAATCGTGAGAGGCCGATGATCCTCGCGCTCGAGACGAGCTGTGACGACACGTGCGCGGCGGTTATCAGCTCCGCGGACGGGGTGGTCGCCGCCAACGTGATCTCGTCGCAGGGGATCCACGACCGCTACGGCGGGGTCGTGCCGGAGATCGCCTCTCGTCACCACCTGGAGCTGATCGACGACGTGGTCGCGGATGCCCTGCGGACAGCGAGCACATCGATGGCCGAGCTCGAGCTGGTGGCGGTGACGCAGGGACCGGGACTGGTGGCGGCGCTGCTCGTCGGGTTGGCGAGCGCCAAGGCGCTGGCCGCCTCGCACCAGCTGCCGCTCGCGCCTGTGGATCACCTGCACGGGCACGTGGCCGCGAGCTTCCTGGCGCCGGATCCGTTCGAGCCGCCGTTCCTGAGCCTCGTGGCCAGCGGCGGTCACACGCTGCTGGCGCATGTCCGCGACCAGGGCCCGGGATTCGAGCTCCTGGGACAGACCCTCGACGACGCGGCCGGCGAGGCCTTCGACAAAGGCGCTCGCCTGCTGGGCCTCGGGTACCCCGGCGGCGCCGCGCTGGAGCGACTTGCGCGCGACGGAGATCCCGAGGCGTTCCCGTTCCCGACATCCAGTTCGGTCAAGGGCCTCGACTTCTCGTTCGCCGGGTTGAAGACCGCGCTTCTGTACCGCGTGCGGGAGCTGGGTGAGCGGGAGGCCCGGAAGAAGCGGGCCGACCTCGCGGCCTCTTACCAGCGGGCGATTATCGAGGCACTGGCGATCCGGGTCGAGCGGGGGCTCGAGCGGATCGGCCTCGACCGCTTGGCCATCGGGGGAGGGGTGGCCGCCAACGGCCCGCTCCGCGAGCGGCTGGCAGCACTCGGCGTGGATATCGACATTCCGCCTCGGGAGCTGTGCACCGACAACGCCGCGATGATCGCCAGCGCCGGGAGGTACGTGCCGGTGCTCCCATACCCGGAGTACCTCGACATCGACGTGTACGCCACTGGCGAGCGTCCAGCGGTGCCGGCGTGAGAAGTGTCGTGCTGTACACCCGTCCCGGATGTCATCTGTGCGATGAGGCACGCAAGGTGCTGGACCGCGCACGCCGGCGGCATTCGTTCGCGCTCGCCGAGCGCGACATCGAGCAGGACGAATCGCTGTTGCGTCGCTACGTGGAGCGGATTCCGGTCGTGCAGATCGACGGGCTCGAGGCCTTCGAGCTGTTCGTGGACGAGGCCGAGCTCGAGCGGCTGCTGTGTAGAGTGGAGGCGGGATGAGCTACACCGTCGGTCGGGGGAGTGGAATCGCTCACGCAGGCAACGACAAGCCCGGTATCGGAAAGCCCGGGGAGAAGCTCTCCCTCGGTGTCGCCGCCCGCCTCTCACGCTATCTGCAGGTCCTGACCCAGGCCCGCAAGATGGGCAAGCAGACGATCTCCTCCCAGGAGCTGGCCGACTACACCCATGTCAACTCGACCCAGATCAGGCGCGACCTGTCGGGGTTTGGGAAATTCGGCAAGCGGGGTGTGGGGTACAACGTCGACTCGCTGGTATCCCAGATCCGCAAGATCCTGCGGACGTCGGGTCAGCACAACATCGCTCTGTTCGGCGCCGGCCACCTGGGCACGGCGATCGCCACCTCTGACATCTTCGCCGACCACGGCTTCCGCGTGGTGGCCGTGTTCGACAACGACGAGCGCAAGGTCGGCACGCAGATTGGCCAGCTGGCGGTCCGGGCCAAGTCCGAGCTCCGCGACGTGATCGACGACCAGGACATCGTGGTGGCGGTGCTGGCTGTCCCGGCCGCCGCCGCCCAGGAGCTCGCCGACGAGGTAGCCGACGCGGGCGTGAAGATCATCTTCAACTATTCCGACGCGCTGATCCACGTCCCGCCCGAGGTGACCGTCCACACATCCAGCCCGGCGGTCGACCTGCTGTACGCCCTCTACTTCTATTTGACCTGAGCTCCCTCGACTTCGACACCGCCCGCGCGGCCCTCGAGGACTCGACCGACTTCACGGTGGGAATCGAGGAGGAGTTCGCGCTGTTGGATCCGGCCGACCTGGGGCTCGTACAGCGCTTCGAGGAGCTGTACGCCGCCGCGGCCAGCGAGGACCCGGTGCTGGCCGATTCCATCACCGGCGAGCTGATCTCTTCGGAGATCGAGATCCGCTCGGGCAGGGGAGACGACCTGGACAGGGCGCTGCATGCCCAACGAGACCGCCGGCGACGGCTGTTCACACTGGCCGCCGGCCATGGAGCGGCGCTGGCGGCGACAGGCACGCATCCCTGGGCCGATTACCGCGAGCAGCACATAATCGAGACCGAGCATTACCGACGCGTGGAGGAGGGCCTGAAGTACGTCGCCTGGCGCAACAACACCTTCTCGCTTCACGTCCACGTGGGAATCCGGGGAGCCGACAGGGCGGTGCTGGTGTGCGATCGGCTGCGGCCCGTGCTGCCGCTGCTGCTTGCCGTCTCCGCCAACTCCCCGTTCCTTGACGGACGCGACTCGGGGCTTCACTCGATGCGTACACAGATATTCACCAAGAGCTTTCCCCGGTGCGGGGTCCCCGACGAATTCGGGGGGTGGGACCCGTACGCCGACTACATCCGCTTCCTGGTCGATACGGGATCGATCGTCGAGTACACGCAGGTCTGGTGGTCGATCCGGCCCCACTTCTCGTTCGGGACGGTCGAGGTCAGGATCTGCGACGCCCAGACGACCGCCGCCGAATCGGAGGCGCTCGCCTCGCTGATCGTGGCCTGCGTGGCGCAGGCGGCGAGGGACATCGATGCCGGCATCGAGTTCGTACATCACCCGAGGCGGCTGATCGAAGAGAACGTGTGGCGGGCGCTCCGGTACGGCCTGGACGGCGAGCTGCTCGATCTCGAACGGCGCGAGCCCTATCCGGCGGCGGAAGCTATCGACCGGCTGCTTCAGTGGACCGCGCCTGCCAGGGCAGAGCTCGACATCGACGTGTCGTTTCCGGTGCTCAACGGGGCCCAGCGCCAGCGGCGGATGGCGGCCTCCGGGATGAGCCTTGGCGAGGTGTTCGCGAACGCGGTCGCCGAGACGCGGGAGACGTATGCTGGTTTCCTCGAAGTTCCGCGGAGGTGAGACATGAGCACTGAGCAGCCAACCGAAGAAGAGCTTCGCGCCGCCTACGAGGCCGAGGTAAAGAAGATCCGCGTCGAGCACGTGCTGCTGGAGCATGTGGTGTCGCTGATCAACCTCGGGATGCGGCGGACCGGGCTCTCAAAGGGAACCGAGGACGAGCGCGACGTCGAGCAGGTGCGCCTGGCGATCGACGCCATCCGAGCCATGCTGCCGCTGCTCGAGCGGACCGCGCCTCAGCAGGTCAAGCCGGTCCGCGACGCGCTGTCCCAGCTTCAGCTCGCGTTCGTAAAGGTCGGCGGGGCTCAGGCTCAGGGCGGGGCCGAACAGGAAGCGCCCGGTCCCGCGCCCGGCGAGGGCCAACAGCAGGCGGACCCCGCCGCCCAGCAGCCGAAGGAGGGCGAGGCCGGTCCCGCGCAGCGCAGCGGTCGGCTCTGGGTGCCCGGCCAGTAGCCGCCGCTCCCGGCCCTTTTTCCCTTGCGCCCGTTACACTCCCGCCTTCTCGGCCTCCGCTCGGCAATCGGGCGGCGGCCATTTTCGGTATTGGCAGCGCTTTCCGCGCGCCCTTCGATCTAAGAGCTTCCCCGGAGGATCTTCTTGTCCAGCTTTCTGACGCACCACGGCGTCATCGTCGCGCTGGTGTGTGCTGCAGCCGCTCTCGTCTATGGCGTTCTGACCTCTCGTCAGCTCCTGGCCCTATCGCCCGGCAGCGAGCGCATGCGCTCGATCTCGGCCGCCGTCCAGGAGGGCGCGCGTGCATACCTCAACCGGCAGTACCTGATCATTGCCGCCGTCGGACTCGTGGTGTTCATCCTGCTGATCCCCCTCCAGAACATCCGTGTGGCGATCGGCTTTGCGATCGGCGGCGTGTTCTCAGCCGCGGCGGGCTACATCGGTATGAACATGTCAGTCCGCGCCAACGCCCGCGTTGCCGAGTCCGCGCGCGGGGGCATCTCTCCCGCGCTGTCGGCCGCATTCCGCGGTGGATCCGTGACCGGGCTCCTGGTCGTCGGGCTCGCGCTGTTCGGGGTCGGGGCCTACTACGGCATCCTCACCTGGATCGTCGGAGAGACCCCCAAGCACGCCGTCGACGCCCTGATCGGGCTCGGCTTCGGTGGGTCGCTGATCTCGGTGTTCGCCCGCCTCGGCGGTGGCATCTTCACCAAGGCCGCCGACGTCGGCGCAGACCTGGTGGGCAAGATCGAGGCCGGGATCCCCGAGGACGACCCGCGCAACCCAGCGGTGATCGCCGACAACGTCGGGGACAACGTCGGCGACTGCGCGGGCATGGCGGCCGACCTGTTCGAGACCTACGTGGTGACGGCGGTGGCGGTGATGCTGCTCGGTGTGCTGCTGTTCAGCCAGCAGACGTCCGTCGCCCTGTATCCGCTGATCCTGGGCGCCATCTCGATCGTGGCCTCGATCATTGGCGCATTCGCCGTCCGCTCCCGGGCTGGCAACGTGGAGCGTGCGCTCTACCAGGGGCTCATCGTCTCTGGCGGCCTGGCCGCGCTGGCGTTCATCCCGCTGACGTATTGGATGATGCACGGCGTCACGCTCCAGGGCGGGGGTGCCGCGCCTCACTGGTGGAAGTTCTATCTCTGCGCGCTCATCGGAATCGGCGTGACGGCCAGCCTTTTCGTGATCACCGACTACTTCACCTCCACCCGGTTCGCGCCGGTCAAGAGCACGGCACGCGCCTCGCAGACGGGCCACGCGACGAACATCATCCAGGGCCTGGCGCAGGGCTTCCAGTCAACGGCGCCACCGGCGATCGTGATCGCTTTGGGCATTCTCGGCGCATGGAAGCTGGCGGGTGGGGGCAGCCAGGGGATCTACGGGATCGGCGTGGCCGTGATGGCCCAGCTCTCGCTCACCGGCTTGATCGTGGCCCTCGACGCCTTCGGCCCGATCACCGACAACGCAGGCGGGATCGCGGAGATGGCCGAGCTCCCCGATGAGGTTCGCAACATCACCGACCCGTTGGACGCGGTTGGCAACACGACCAAGGCCGTCACCAAGGGTTATGCGATCGGCTCCGCGGCGCTGGCCGCGCTGGTCCTGTTCAACGCCTTCGAGCGCGAGCTCCCGAAGGCCTACAACTTCTCCATCTCCAACCCACCCGTGCTGATCGGGCTGCTGATCGGTGGCCTGATGGTCTACCTGTTCGTCTCGCTGGCCATGGAGGCGGTCGGCCGTTCCGGCGGGGCCGTGGTCGAGGAGGTCAGGCGCCAGTTCCGCGACAAGCCGGGGATCATGGAGGGGACCGAACGCCCCGAGTATGGCGTCGCCGTCGGGCTCGTTACCAGGGCCGCGCAGCGGGAGATGATCCTTCCGTCGCTGATCCCGATCGTGATCACGCTGATCGTGGGGGTAATCAGCGTCGAGGCGCTCGGCGGGCTGCTGATCGGCGTAATCGTCGTGGGTCTGTTCGTCGCCATCTCGATGACCTCGGGCGGCGGCGCCTGGGACAACGCCAAGAAGCTGATCGAGGACGGCGCCTACGGCGGCAAGGGTTCAGAGGCCCACGCCGCGGCCGTGACCGGAGACACGGTGGGGGATCCCTACAAGGACACCGCCGGCCCGGCGATCAATCCCATGATCAAGGTGGCGAACATCGTCGCTCTGCTGATCATCCCGATCATCACCTAGCGGTTCGCTACACCGCCACTTGCGAGCCCATCATCACGGTGCGCTCGCTCGGGAGGCCGAAGGAGTCGATCGGGCTGGCGGCATTGCGGGCCAGCGCGACGAACAGGTCCTTGCGCCAGCGCTTCATGTTCCGTTGCTCGGTCGGCGTGATCGTCATGCGAGAGACGAAGTAGGAGGCATGCTCGAGGTCGAGGTTGCGCTCCAGTAGCCCCAGCTTGCGCGCCAGCGCCAGCGCCTCCGGGATGTTCTGACTGTCCCGATAGCCGACCCGGTCGACGACGTGAAAGACGCGGAACATGCCCTGGCCCACGGGGGTGACCACGAACCGGTCCTCGCGGTCCACGTGGGGCACGCTCACGCGTTCGATCGAGAAGATCACGACCTTGTCGTGCAGCGCGTGCTCGTGCTCGACCGTGGCCCGCAGCGCGAGTGGCGTCGTGTCCTTGCTGGGACTGGGGAAGATCGCCGTGCCCGGCACTCTGAGCAAGGGGGGATCGATGTGCGTCAGACCGTCCAGGAACTGCTCGAGGGATCCCTCCTGCTCTGTGCGATTGCGGGTCACGATCACCTGTCCGCGGCGCCAGGTGATCATCACCACGGACACGACCAGCCCGATCGCCAGCGGCAGCCAGGCGCCGTGCTCGATCTTGGCGATGTTGGCGCTGAAGAATGCGACCTCCACGGTCAGGAACAGCAGCGCGAGCGGCGCCAGCCGCAGATTTCGTCTGCCCCAGATCAGCCGCGCGACCGCCAGGAACAGCACCGTGTTGAGGATGAATGTCCCGGTCACCGCCACCCCGTAGATGTCGCCCAGCTTGGCCGAGGAGCGGAACACGAGCGTGAGCGCCACCACGCCGATGCACAGCCCCCAGTTGACGATCGGCACGTAGATCTGGCCCTCGGTCCTCGAGGTGTGGAGGACCTTCAGGCGTGGCAAGAACCCGAGCTGGACCGCCTGCTTGGCCACGGAGAACGAGCCCGAGATGGCGGCCTGGGAGGCGATGATCGTGGCCGCCGTCGCGAGGATCACCATCGGCCACAGGGTCCACCCGGGCAGCATCTGGAAGAACGGGTTGAAGCCCGGTCGGTGTGCGGCGCTCGGGTGGTGCAGGATCCATGCCCCCTGGCCCAGGTAGTTGAGCACCAAGGCGGGCAGCGCGATCCCGAGCCATCCAAGGCGAATCGCCTTGGCGCCGAAGTGCCCGCGGTCGGCGTACAGGGCCTCCGCCCCGGTGACGGCCAGCACGACGCCTCCGAGCATCAGGTAGGCGTAGGCGCCGTGGTCCAGGAAGAACCTGACTCCCCAGGAAGGCGACAGCCCCTGAAGCACGGCCGGGTGCTTGGCGACTTCGCTGAGACCGAGGACCCCGATCACGGTGAACCACACCAGGATCACGGGGCCGAACAGCCACCCGATCGTCCCCGAGCCGAAGCGCTGGAGGACGAACAGCGCGATCAGGATGCCCACCGACAGCGGGACCACCACGTGGGTCAGTGCCGGGGTGGCGACATTGATCCCCTGGAGCGCGCCCAGCACCGAAATCGCGGGCGTGATGATGCCGTCCCCGAAGAACAATCCGGCGCCGAAGATGCCCAGCGTGACGAGGACTCCGAGGCTGGCCACCCGATGGCGCTGCAGCAGCGCCGCCAGGGCCATGATCCCGCCGTCGCCGCGGTTGTGGGCGCGCATGATGAAACCGGCGTACTTGATCGTCACTACGATCATCAGCGCCCAGAAGATCAGCGACGCGACGCCGTAGACGCCGGCCGGAGTGATGTGCGCGGTCGCCCGATAGGAGCTGAAGATCGTCTGCTCGGTATACAGCGGGCTGGTCCCGATGTCGCCGTAGACCACGCCCAGTGCGCCAAGCACGAGTGCGGCCCGGCTGGCGGTCGTGACCACGTCGCGCTCGGTCTCGAACACGCGGGGAGCCGGCTTCTCGGCCTCCGGCAACTCCTCAGGGGTCTGGAGTTTGTGCGCCGCCTCGTACAAGACCCGACGCTGACCGCCCCTGGGCAGTGTCTGGATGTCCTCGCCCTTGAGCGCAGACTCGTCGAGGTCGAGCTTGTGCGCGGCCTCGTGCAACGTCTGGCGCCCATTGCTCCCAGGACCATCTGCTCCGAGGCGGGCCATCGTAAATTCGACGGTAGGACCGCCCCCGTCAAGATGGCGCTAAAGATCAGACCGCGGGCGTAGAGAATCCGTTAATTCAGCCTGATCGCGCAGCCGGTAACCGATCCCCGGCTCGGTGATCAGGTAACGGGGCTGGGCCGGATCCGGCTCGATCTTGGCCCGAATGTGGGCCACGTGCACGCGCAGGTAATGAGACTCCTCCACGTACTGTGGGCCCCAAACCTCTTGCAGGAGCTGCCGCTGGGTCACCAACCGCCCCGGGTGCCGCGCGAGCACCCGCAGTAGGTCGAACTCGATCGGCGTCAGGTGCACGTCCTGCCCGTCGCGCCTGACGGTCCGGTCCTCGAGGTCGATCGTCAGATCACCGATCTCGACGCGCTCGGCGTGGCCCGCGTCCGGTGATCTGCGCAGGACCGCCCGCAGCCGCGCCACCAGCTCCTCGGTGCCAAAGGGCTTGGTCACGTAATCGTCGGCGCCCGCATCGAGAGCTCTCACCTTCTCGCGCTCGTCGCCGACCGCGGACAGCACCAGGATCGGGAGCCTGCTCCAGCTTCGAATCTCTTTGACCACGCTGACGCCGTCCCCATCCGGCAGCACGAGGTCGAGCACCACGGCCTCCGGGGGCCGACTGGAGACCGCCCCGAGGGCACCCGCCTTGGTGGTCGCGGCCTCGACGGCATAGCCGGCATCGCGCAAGACGATCGTGAGCCCGCGCACGATCTCGGGCTCGTCGTCCACAACCAGCACCCGGGTTGCGTTCGCGCTCATCGCCGGAGCAATCAGTTGTCACCGACGCCCGACAGCGTCGTCGGCTCCTCCCGCCGCTCCGGTTGCGGTACTCGTGGGAACCTGACCGCGAACGAGGTGCCGAGGCCGACGTTGCTCTGGACCACGACATTGCCGCCGTTGGCCTCGACGAAGCCGCGAGCAATCGCCAACCCCAGTCCCGAGCCGCCGGCGCCGCCGCCCCCACGGCCGCGGAAGAACGGCTCGAAGATGTGGCGGCGCTGCTCGAGCGGAATCCCGGGGCCATGGTCGATGACGCGCACCGTCACCCACGCAGGCCCGGCGCCGCCCGTGATCTGCACGGGCGCTCCCGGCTCCGAGAACTTGACCGCGTTCTCGATCAGGTTCGAGAAGACGCGCTCCAGCTGCGCGGCATCAGCTCGAACCAGGGGCAGGTCGTCAGGGACACCGAGCTCGATTGGATGGGTCGCCTGGAACCGCCGGGCGGCGGACACCACCAGATCGCGCAGATCGCACCAATCCGCCTGCGGCGCGACCGCGCCCGCCTCGATCTTCGAGAGATCGAGCAGGTCCCCGACGACCCGGGCCAGCCTGGCGCTCTCGGCTTCGATGGCGGCGATCAGCTCGTGTCGCTCCCGGGCCGTCACGTCCGCACTGCGAAGCGCCGACGCCGCAGTGGTGATGGCGGTGATCGGCGATCGCAGATCGTGAGAGATGGCGTGCAGGATGGCCGTCCTGGCGACCTCCGCCCGGCGCGCGGCCTCGGCTTCGGCGACGTGTTCAGCCGCCTCCTCGCGCTCCAGAGCTACGTCTATCAGTCCGGCGATCGGCGTGGCCAGCCGTTCGATCAGGGCTCGGTCATACGGTCGCTCGTTTGAGACACAGAGCCACGCGTTGCGCCGTTGGGATGGCAGCGGCATCGCATCATCTTCAGATCCCACGCCGTTCGGCTTCTGGAATACGACGCGCGCGTGCTTGGCGCCCGACGCGGCCGATACCCGATTCCCGACGCTCTCCAGCTGGGCGCCGAGGCTCTCGTGGGCGAGGATGCCAGCCGCCGTATCGGCAAGCAGCTCCGCTTCCCGTTCGCGCGTGGCCGCCACCCGGGCTCTATCGTCGGCTTCGGCAGCCTGCTTCCGCGCCAGTGCTGCGAGCCTGCCCACCACGACAGCTGCGATCAGCAGCACGCTCAGCTCGACCACGTCCTGAGAATGGGCGATCCCCAGCTCGTGGCGGGGGGTGATGTAGAGGTAGTTGAGCGTGAGCACGCCCAGGATGGCGGTCAACAACGCAGCAAGCTGTCCGCGGCGAATCGCCACCGCCAGAACCGCCAAGAGGTAAACGATGCCGAGCCCCGCGGGTGGAGCCTCTGACTGAAGGACGGCGATCGCAGCGGTTGCGACTGCCACCGCGACCACCACCTCGACGGCGGTGATCGCGACCGAGCGCCAGAGGATTCGGTTCGACCGGAGGCGCCGCATCGCCTTCCTCACACCGCCACCTGGGAGCCCATCATCACCGTCCTGTCGCCGGGGAGGCCGAATGCCTCGATTGGGCTGGCAGCGTTGCGGGCCATGGCCACGAACAGCTTCTTGCGCCACGGCGACATGCCAGGCGCGTCAGTGGGCGTGATCGTGATCCGCGAGACGAAGTAGGACGCATGCTCGAGGTCGAGGTTGCGCTCCAGGAGCCCCAGTTTGCGAGCGAGCGCCAGCGCCTCTGGGATGTGCGTCCTGTCCCGATAGCCAACCCGGTCGACAACGTGGAAGACCTGGAACAGGCCGTGGCCCATGCGGGTGACGACGAACCGATCGGCCCGGTCGACGTGCGGAACGCTGACCCGGTCGACCGAGACGATGACCACCTTGTCGTGCAGCGCGTGCGTGTGCTCGACTTCGGCGCGCAGCGCGAGCGGCGTGGTGTCCTTGCTGGGATTGGGGAAGATCGCAGTGCCTGGAACCCGTCGCAGAGGAGGGTCGCGCGTTGCCAGGCTGTCGAGGAACTCTTCCAGTGAACCTTCCTTCTCGGTGCGATTGCGCGTCACGATGCCCTGCCCCCGGCGCCAGGTGACCATCACCATCGAGATCGCAAGCGCCACGAGCAGCGGCAGCCAGGCACCGTGCTCGACCTTCGCAAGGTTGGACGCGAAGAAGGCGACCTCGACGACCAGAAGCACCGTCCCCACGGCCGCCAGCTTCCACTTCGACACCCGCCACAACGCGCGGCCGACGACCAGGAACAGCACCGTATCCAGGATGAACGTCCCCGTCACCGCCACGCCGTAGATCTCGGCGAGCCTCGAGGAGCGCCGAAATCCGAGCACGAGCGCCGCGACGCCGATGCACAACGCCCAGTTGATGGCCGGCACGTATATCTGTCCCGCCTCCTTGGAGGTGTTCGTGATCTTCAGGCGAGGCAGGAACCCCAGCTGGACCGCCTGCTTGGCCACCGAATAGGACCCCGAGATCACCGCTTGAGAGGCGATGATGGTCGCCGCGGTCGCAAGGAAGACCATCGCGAACCGGCCCCAGTGGGGAACGAGGAGGTAGAACGGGTTTCGAATCGTGCTCGGATGGGAGAGGATGAGCGCGGCCTGACCGAGGTAGCAGAGCAGGACCCCGGGCAGGACCACCGCGAACCAGGAGAGCCGAATCGGCACCGTCCCGAAGTGGCCGCGATCGGCGTACAGCGCCTCGGCACCTGTCACTGCCAGCACCACGGCGCCCAGCGTGAGGAAGGCCGCGTCACCGTGGTCGACGAGAAATCGGACTCCGTAGGTGGGCGACAGGCCCTCGAAGACACCGGGGTGCTGCGAGATCCCATGGATGCCGAGAACGGCCAGGATGGTGAACCACACGAGCATCACGGGTCCGAACAGGGCGCCTACGGCGCCGGTCCCCCGGCGCTGGATCAGGAACAGGGCGAGCAGAATCGCGAGGGCGATCGGCATCACGAGATGTCCCACGCCCGGCGTGGCGACCTTCAAGCCCTCGACGGCAGACAGGACCGAGATTGCCGGCGTGATCATGCCGTCTCCCAGGAACAGCGACGCGCCGAAGACTCCGAGTACCACCAGGGCCACCCCATGAGCCGGCTTGCAGCGCCGGATGAGCGCCGTGAGCGCCAGCACACCGCCATCGCCGCGGTTGTGAGCGCGCATGATCACGCCGGCGTACTTGAACGACACGATGATCGCCAGGGACCAGAAGATCAGCGAGACCACTCCGTACACGCCGGCGACCGTCGTCTGCGCGGCCGCCCGGTGCTGGGTGAACACGACCTGTTCGGTGTACAGCGGGCTCGTCCCGATGTCCCCAAAGACGATGCCGAGCGCGGCTAGGGCCAGCGCCGCCCGGCCCGCCTGGGGGACCACGTCGCGCTCGATTTCGAAGACCCTGGGAGGCGGCCGCTCCTCCGGAGCAGCCTCCTCTGTCACCTCCAGCTTGTGGGCCGCCTCGTGCAGCACCCTGCGCTGGCCGGCGTTGGGCTGCGGCGGCACATCCTTGGTCGCTTGACGATCGTCGTCGCCGAACTGGGTCGGCTCGTCGATACCGAGCTTGTGTCCTGACTCATGGAGGCTGCGTCGCAGCCGCGGGCTCATAACGACGAGGCTACCGCGCCGGGCCTGTGAAAAAGCTTGAACATCCGTCGCGCCGGGGGGCCCGGAAGGCTAAAGTCCGGCCCAGATGTTCATCCTCATCGTGGGAGCAGGTCGCGTGGGATCGGGAGTCGCGAAGCGCGCCCTCGACGAAGGGCACAGCGTGTCGGTACTCGACCTCGACCCACTGTCGCATCAGCGGCTCGACAAGGACCAGTCGACGAGCTGGGAGGACGCCGGTGGGCGCTTCACCGTCGGCGCCGCGCTCGAGATCGACGCCTTGATGGAGGCCGGGATCGCCGACGCCGACGTTTTCCTGGCCGCGACGAGCGGCGACAACACGAACCTGGTGATCGCCCAGATCGCCCAAAGGCGGTACCACGTCCCGCGTGTGGTCGTCCGGGTCGCCGACCCGGGCAGAGCTGCCTGGTACGCGGAACAGGGCCTGCAGACGATCTCCCCAACGCAGGAGGCCATCGACCAAGCCACCCGGGCGGCACTGGCGGCGTAAGGTGGGCTTCTGATGTATGTGATCGTTGCGGGGGCCGGAAAGGTGGGCTGGAACCTGGCGCGCGAGATGATCGCCAAGGACCAGGAGGTGACCCTGATCGAGTCCGACCACCGGCGCTACCGGATCGTGCAGGAGGAGCTCGAGGCGGCCGTGGCCTACGGCGATGCCACCGAGCTGTGGGTACTCGAGCGCGCGGGGATCCAGCGCGCGGACCTGGTGATCGCCGTCACTGGGGACGACGAGGACAACATCCTCATCTGCCAGATGGCCAAGGAGAAGTACAGCGTCCAGCGGATCGTTGCCCGCGTCAACAACCCCCGCAACCTCCAGCACTTCAAGCTGCTGGGGATCCAGCCCGCGGTCTCGGCGACCGACCTGATCCTGCGGCTCATCGAGCATGAGGTGCCCGAATACGGGCTCGTGCAGCTGCTGGCGCTCGAGGAGGAACGGCTCGAGATCATCGAGCTTGAAGTAGGCGAGAGATCCCTGGCCGCGGGACAGCAGGTCAAGGACGTGGTCCTCCCCGACGGGTCGCTGATCATCTCCGTGCTGCGCGACGGAACCGGGTTCGTGCCGAAGGCCGAGTCCGTGATCGAGGCTGGCGACCAGGTCATGGTGATACTCGATCCCGGCCTCGAGAAGGACATCACCGCCCAGTTCGCGAGCAACGGCGCCGAGGCGGGACGCGGGCGCGGTCTGGGGCGGCGCCGATGAACTGCTGGGGGCGTCGTGGCTGAGCGCGAGGTCGACTACCTGCTGGTCGGCGGGGGCCTGGCTTCCGGAAATTGTTCTCGCTGGCTGCGCGAGTCCGGCGCGGACGGGTCGATCCTCCTGGTGGGACGCGAGCCAGAGTTCCCCTACAACCGGCCGCCGTGCTCGAAGGAGTATCTACGCGCCGAGGATCGGTCGGGGGTGCCCTTTCGGCCGCTGGAGTGGTACGCGGAGCAGGAGATCGAGGTGATGGCCCGCACGTCGGTGACCGATCTCGACGTCGAGGAGCGCACGGCGAAGCTCTCGAGCGGAGACTCGGTCAAGTTCGGCAAGGCTCTGTTGGCCACCGGCGCCAACGTCAGGCGGCTGAACGCCCCCGGCCGCGAACTCGACGGCATCCACTACCTGCGCACGCTTCACAACAGCGACGCGATCCGCGAGGACGCCTCGGGCAAACGGGTGGTGTTGATCGGCGGCTCCTACATCGGCACCGAGGTGGCGGCATCGCTGACCGAGCGGGGCGCCACATGCACGATCATCATGCTCGAGCCCGTGGCTCTCAGCCGCACGTTCGGCGAGCAGGCCGGACGGTTCTTCCAGGAGCGGCTCGAGGAGCACGGGGTCACGGTCCTCGGCGAGGAGTCGCTCGCGCGCTTCGAAGGCGCCGGCGATCGGGTCAGGTGGGTCGTCACCGAGTCCGGCCGCACGCTCGAGGCGGACGCCGTCGTGATCGGCGCCGGGGTCATTCCCGAGGTGACGCTGGCCCGCAGCGCCGGCCTGGCCCTGGGCGAGAAGGGCGGCGTGTTGGCCAGCTCGCTGCTGGAGACCGAGGTCTCGGGGGTGTTCGTGGCCGGCGACATCGCCGAGTACGAGAGCGTCATCCACGGCGGCCGGCAGATCCGGATCGAGCACTGGGATGTGGCGTTCAACCACGGAAAGACGGCTGCCCTGAACATGCTTGGACGGGCCCAGGACCACGACGTGGTGCCCTACTTCTTCTCCGACCTCTCGGACTGGGCATCGCTGGAGTACGTGGGTCCCGCGAATAGGTGGGACGAGGAGGTCGTGCGGGGGTCGATCGACGATGGGCAGTTCAGCCTCTGGTATCTGGACGGCGGCCGTGTGGCCGGCGCCCTCTCCGTCGGCAGGTCTGACGACCTGGAGCACGCGCGCCGGCTGATCCCCAGTGGCTCCGAGGTGTCGGCGGCCGCGCTGAGCGACACCTCGACGGACCTGGCCTCGGTCTAGACGAGCTCTCGCTTCAGGATCTTCCCCGTGGGGTTCCGCGGCAGCTCGTCGAGGAATACGACTTCTCGCGGCACCTTGTAGCGAGCCAGGTTCTGCTTGACGAACTCGCGCAGGTCCTCCGAGCTGACCTCCCGCCCGTTTCGGGTGACGACGAACGCCTTCAGTCGTTGCCCGAACTCCCTGTCGTCCACGCCGACCACGGCGGCATCCGCCACAGCCGGATGGGTCAGCAACAGCTCCTCGACCTCGAGCGGGAACACGTTCTCTCCGCCCGAGACGATCATCTCGTCGTCCCGGCCATCGACGTACAGCCGGCCCTGGGCGTCGAAGTGGCCAACATCGCCGGTGGCCATCATCCCGTCGACGACCTCCTTCTGCTGGCCGCCGGTGTAGCCCTCAAACGGCGAGACGGTCCCTACGAAGATCTTCCCGGTATGCCCCTGCGGCAGCTCGTGCCCCTGCTCGTCGAGGATCTTGACCCGTGCCCCGAGGGCCGGCTTGCCGACCGAGGTCGGCGCGTCGCGAATGTCCTCCGGCGTGGCGAGCGTTGCCACCGAGACCTCGGTCGAACCGTAGAGGTTGTAGACAACGTCGCCCAGCAGTTCCGTGGTCTTGAGCGCCACCTCGGCCGGCAGCTGCGAGCCGGCCGAGAACACGATCTTCAGCTGACCTCGAATTTCCCGCTTGCGGATCTCCTCCTCGCCCAGCGCCAGCACGCGCTGCAGCATCACGGGGACGACGCAGGCCGCGGTGGCCCGGTGCTGCTCGACGTCGTCGAGGAATTGGGCGGGATCGAAGTGGCGGCGCAGGACCAGCTCGGAGCCCAGGCTGATGGTCAGCAGCGCGATCAGCAGTCCCGTGCCGTGGAAGAGCGGCGGGGCCACGACCGTCACCTCCTCCGCCTGCATCGGCATCCGGTCCAGGACGGCGCCGGGAATGGTCAGCGACCGGGGGTCGGGACGCGGTGCCCCCTTTGGCGTCCCGGTCGTCCCGCTGGTCAGCAGCACGATTCGCCCCGGACGACTGGGAGCGGGGCAAGGGGTGGGGTCACCGCCGGCGATCAGCTGCGCCAGCTCGTCGGCCGCCCGGTCCTCGGTCACGGTCCTCAGGCGGCCGTAACGGGGGCTTATGTCGTCGGCTGCCTCTGCCAGGTCCTCGTCGTAGATCAGAAACTCGATTCCCTCCCGCGCTGCCACCTCGCTCGCCTGTCGCGGCGAGAAAGCGGTGTTCAGCCAGATGCCGTTCATTCCCAGTCGCGAAGCCGCGAATGCAACGATCAACGGCATGCGGCTGTTGCGACACAGGACGCCTACGCTCGAGCCCTCGCCCAGTCCCATGGCGCGCATCGCGCTAGCCAGCCGGTTGATCTGCTCGTCGAAGCCGGCGAACGAGATGACACCCAGCTCGTCGGCGATGGCCGGTCGCTGGCCGTGGCGCAGGGCCGCGATCCGGGGCGCCGCGCCGAAGGCGCCGAACGTACGCAGGGCGGAGAGGGTCTGGACCAAGAGCTGAGGCGGGCCGCCTCCCAGCGCGCCGGCGCGCTTGAGCGCGGCCACCGACCGGGCCTCGAGCTCGATGCGGCGGACCGGTCCGGGAAGTGCATTCTCAAGCCGCGAAAGGTCGCCGACTGCTTCAGCCAGTCGCCTAGGGTCACGTACAACCCGCGCGAGATTCACGGCGGAGCAGTGTATTCCGCCAGGGCTCCGCTCAGGCGGTCGTCCGTCAGTAGCCGATCGTCGACAGGCCGTTCAGGAAGTCAACGACCGTCTGCGGATATGGGCCGGTGCAGTTGGGACACGCCGTGCTTGGGCCGGGGTCGTCGAGCCACCAGCCGGAGACCGCAGTTGTGACCGCGCCCGCCGCGCTCAACAGCACGGACGAAGGCTGAACGTGGCCATTGGGGTTAGTGCTGAGCCCGGCGAGGACGGTGGTGTTGGGGTTTGCCGCCCTCGCCTGCGAGGCCGCGCCCTGGACGAATGAGGCGTACGACGCCGTGCTGGCCTCGGCCCCCTGGGACTGCGCTTCATAGATGTCGGCATGGGCAGCCGTGGCCCCGGGAACGCCGAGAGCGAGGAACTCGTTGTATTGCTGGCTGGGCGGGGTACCGGGTGCGAGCGCGTAGACCAGATCCGTCGCCGGCGTCGCGATAAAGATCAGCCCGGCGGCGTGTGCCGCCGCGGCGGCACGCTGGTAGTACAGGCCGGGGTTCAGCTGCTGGGCCGTCGGCGTCAGTGTCCAGCGCTCGTCGTCGTAGACCACGGCCACGGTGCCCGCCGGGAGCGTGTGAGAGCTGATCGCATTCTCCAGCGAAGTCTCGTTCGTGAACTTGACGGATCGGGAGGCCGACGGGGTGCCCGCCGAGAACCAGCCGATCTCATATGTCTGAGGGCAGTTCCAGTACTTCTGGACGAGACCGGGGTTCGTCGAGAACGTCCTCTTGACGACGGCCGAGTTGACGATCCACCTGGGCGTGGGACAAGCGGCTGCCGTGGGCGCAGCCGCCAAGCCAATCCCCGCAACGGCGGTGACTGCCACCAGCCAGGTTCGTACGTGCCTCATAGTCCCCTCCCCATCTACACGGCTGTGGCTTCCATGCCGAACATATCGGCACGACACGCTCTTTTTTTTAGCGTCCGGATCGCTCAGCTCGTAGCGCGGCGCCCGGGGGTCGCGCTCCTAGCGCTGGCCGGGTCGGCTTGTTCGCCCTGCCTGCGCGGCGCGCCGCCCGGCAACCGGTCCACCAGCCGCCCGAACCGATCGATCGCGCCCTCGAGCGGACTCGCCATCTGCAGCGCCCGCTCCAGGGTCGGCAGCACGGCGATCAGTTCCGAGCCGGTTTCGGCAACCTGCGTCGCGCTGTGGACGATCTCCGCGCCGCGCGAATTGACCTGACCGCCGAGCGCCTCGATTCTGGTTCCGAGCTCAAGCAGCGCCGCCGCTCGGTCGTCCAGTCGCTGTCCGATCGACAGGACGGCCTCAGCCCGCCGGTCGAGCCGCTCCGCGATCTCGAGCACCGCCCGGCCGGTGGTGGCGATGTCCTCGCCGAGCTCGAGGATGCGATTGATCTGGGCGGGTGCCGTCCTCGCCATCCGGGCGACAGCGCCGACGTCCGAAAGGATCCGGTTGACGACCGTCTGCGGTGACTCGATCGGGACGCCGAGGAGGCGCATGGACGGCAGGCTAGCTCAGGACGTGCGACACGTCGCATGGCA
>DAIPIC010000046.1:0-21397 GCA_036771025.1 Solirubrobacteraceae bacterium | reverse complement strand
TCGAGCTGGAGCGAGTGATCCTGATCCCCGCCCGACAACCGCCGCACAAGCCAGTCGACGAGGAGCCGGGACCCGAGCATCGGCTCGAGCTCTGCCGTCTGGCGGTGGAGGGGGACGCTCGGTTCGAGGTCTCCGAGCTCGAGCTCGACCGGGACGGACCGTCCTATACGGTCGATACCCTCTCATCACTGCACTCGAGCTCCCCGGACACCGACCTCTACCTGATTCTCGGCGGCGACATCGCCGCGGGACTGCCGGATTGGCATGAGCCGGAGCGGGTCCTGTCGCTGGCCACGGCGGCCGTAGCCAAGCGCCGCGGCACTCCGAGGGAGCAGGTGGAGCAGTCGCTGGCGCGGTTACGGGGCGGCGAGCGGACGAGGTTCTTCCACATGCCGCGGATCGGCGTGTCCTCGACCTTCATCCGCGAGCGGGTGCGCGCTCGGCAGTCGATTCGCTATCTGGTGCCCGACAAGGTCGCGGGCTACATCGCGGAACAGGGGCTGTACCGCTGAGTCCCGAGCAGGTTGCACGTGCGATCGCCTCCTTGGCCGCCGACCGCAAGGCGCTCGAGCTCGTGCAGCTGGACCTCCGGGGGATCATCGGCTACACGGACTACTTCGTCATCTGTAGCGGCCGCTCAGACCGGCATGTGAAGGCCATCCACGACGCGATCCACGCCGGGATGAAGAATCAGCACGGCCTCCTGCCGGAGCGGGTGGAGGGACTGTCCCAGGCTCGGTGGGTGCTGATGGACTACCTGGATGTGGTCGTGCACGTCTTCACCCCAGCCATGCGCGAGTACTACCGGCTCGAGCAGCTGTGGGGGGAGGCCCCGATCGAGGCAGTCGGCGCCGGGGTCTAGTCCGGCCCGGGACAGGGCGCCTCAGAGCATCGCAAGCAGGCGCGGCGCGACCTGCTTCTTGCGGCTCATCACGCCTGGCAGCTCGATCGTCGAGTCTTCTGGCGAGACGCCGAACGTCCGGGCCACCGCCCCCACGTCGCCGGCCACCAGCAGGTCGGTTCCCTTCGACATCACGTCGGTGATCATCAGCGCGTAGAGGTGCAGGTGGCGCTTCTCACGGTCCCGTCGCATGGCCTCGAGCAGCTCGGAGCGACGGTCCAGAAGGCCCTTGCCCACCACCTCGATCTGCGCGATGCAGATCGTCTGCCCGGAGCCGAGCTGGTACTCCTTGGCGTCCCGCGAGACGATCTCCTCCGCCGCCACCTCCGAGACATCAGCGGTCGCTTGGAACATCTCGCGTCCCAGATCCGTGGCGTCGAGCGCCAGCACCCGCTCCAGGTAGTGGGTCACGGCGTGGTCGCGGTCGGTGGTGGTAGGGGAATTGAGGATCACGGTGTCCGACAGGACCGCGCCGAGCAGCAGCATGGCCGTCGGGTGGCTGGGCTCCATGCCGTTTTGGCGGAAGCGCTCCACCACCAGGGTGGCCGTCGATCCCACGGGGTCAAACGTGGCCGTGACCGGCACTCGCGTCTCGATGGACCCGATGTTGTGGTGGTCGAGGATCTCGACGATCTCCGCCTGCTCGACGCCTGCGACGCTCTGCCCCTGCTCGGCGTGATCGACCAGAATCACCCGCCGACGCGCCGGGGCCACCATGTCGGAGCGTGTGACCAGCCCCACAGGCATCCGCTCCGAATCGACCACGACAGCGGCACCGTAGTGGGTGTCCTTGACCTGCTCGGAGACGTCGCCGAGCAGATCCTCGGTGGTGACCGTCAAGGGGTCGCCTTCCATCAAGGCACTGCACGGTGCGGCCAGGGTGATCATCCGCCCCGAGACGTAGGTGTCAAGCGGCGAGACGATGATCGCCGTCCCGCGCTCGCGGGCCAGCTGCAGCACCGCGTCGGACGGCTTGGCACCGTTCGACAGGACCAGCAGCGCCGCTCCCAGGTCGATCCCCAAACGCTGAGCATCGTCTCGATTGCCGACCACCACCACATCGCCCGGGGAAATTCCACTCTGCGAACGCACGTCCATCGACTGCACCCACACCCGGCCGGACAGCAGCCTGCGCTGCTCGCCGGTGAGAAGCTCCCCACCGACCACGTCCACGATCGCGCGCACGAGGGTGGGTGCATCCTCGAGCGTCGAGGTGTGGCGTGACTCGCGGATGAAGCGACGGGCCAGCGCACGCTCGGTGACCACGCCGACCAGCGCGCCCGACTCGTCGACGATCGGCACAAGGTCGAGATCCGCGCGCGCCATCTCCAGCCCGGCGGCGCGGATCGGGTCCTCCTGGCGGGCCACCGGAAAGGTGGACTGCATGACGTCGCATACGCGCAGCATCACGTGGGGCAGCAGTTGTGGCGCCTGCACGCCGCTTCGCTCGAGCAACCAGCTGGTCTGTGGGTTGCACTGACCGAGGCGTACCGGAACGTAGTCGTTGCCCCGGTCGATCCGTCCCTTCAGCTCCGCGTACCCGATTGCGGAGGCAATCGCGTCTGTGTCGGGATTGCGATGACCAGTCACATAGATCGTCGACACTGGTCTCTGATTATCGCGGTACGGTGCCGCCAGACCAACAACCGAAAGCGAGCGCCCATGCCCGCCGCACCGCAGATTCTGCCCACCCAGATAACCCAAGGAACGGCGCCCGGGCTCAACTACTCGCGGACCGGGGCGCTCGAGGCCGTCAGGCGAGACCCGTCGCTCGCTCCGCCGGCGGCGCTCGAGGCGGCGAAGGGGGAGGGGTGATGTGGGTTCCCGGGAGTCGCGCCTAAGCGGCGGCAGGCCCTAGCGTCAACGGCGGCCCGGCCGGCACGAGCTTTGCAAGCGCTTTGCCCCGCCGTGTGATCAAGAAGCGCTTGCCTCGGGCGGCTTCATCAACCACGTAACCACAGCGGTCGCGCAGCCGCTCCACTCCCAGCGGGATGGAGTCCTCTTCGGAGGAATGGAGCTGGGGGGACTCGAACCCCCGGCCTCCTGAATGCCATTCAGGCGCTCTGGCCAACTGAGCTACAGCCCCTTCGAAATCGAAGTCGTCAGCAAGGTTAATGCATGCCCGCTGGGCATTCCGCGCCGGCGTGAGGCGAAGTTGAATCGCATACCTGTCCTCGACCACCGATATCGGAATCAGGAAGCACCGATCGAGCTCGGCGCCGTAGACCCCGATGAGGTCGATTTCTTGTGCGCTGTAGGTCGTAGACACGTATCCACGCGGTGTGTAGCGGCTGGTCGATGTGTGGACGATCACGACGTCGCGCGCCTTGCTCAATTTTCCCGCCTTCACCTGCACGCGCCATAGACGACCGCCGATGTCGAGCGCGAGATCTGCGCGGCCGTGCTCGCCGACCGGCCGGAGCACCGGGACGTTCAGCTTCATCGCCGCGAGCACGATCGCCTGCTCCGCAATGGCGCCCTTGGTATTGCTCGTCTCCACGAACACATGTTCGCAAACGGCCCGGACGGAACCGAGCCGCGGAAAGCCCTAACCCGGCGGCAAGAACTCCGGCACGTCGAGCTCGTCGCCGTCTGCCGACGGAGCCGTCACGGCTCGGCGGCGCGGACGGCTCGGCTCGTCGGCCGAGCCGGAGTCGGAGTCGGCCGATTCGCGACGCGGGCGTCCGCGCCCGGGCGCCTCACGCGCCGCCGACTCGATCCGCTCGATCTGACCCATCATCCGCGAGTGGATCTTCTGCACGTCGCGCAGCAGGCGCTCGGCGTTGGCGCGCAGCGAATCCCCGAGCTCACGCAGGTCCCGGACGATCTGCATGCCCTCGATGTCGATCCCGGCCGCCGTCTCCTCGGCGGCGCGCATCAGGTCCTGAGCTCGCCACGCCGCCTCCTCGTGGCGCTTCGCGCCCTCGGCCCGAACGCGATCGGCCTCGCTCTGGGCCTCGCCCACCACTTCGAGGCCCTTGCTGGTCGCCTCGGAGACGATCCGCTTCGCCTCCTTGTCACCATCGTCGCGCATCCGCTTCGCTTCCTCGGCGGCTTTGTCGCGGAGCCGCGCCGCTTCCTCGCGGGCCTTCGCCAGAATCCGGGTCGCTTCCTCGCGCGCGGAGCTGACGCTCGAGGACGACTCGTCGCGAGCGGCGGCCAGGATCTCGGCGGCTTCCTGCTCGGCCGCACTGACGCGCAGCTCGGCCGCGCGCTCGCCCTCCGCTATCCGGTTGCGGAGGCGCTCCTCGGCCTCAGCGCGCAGCTGCTCGGCCGTTTCCTCGGCGGCCTGGAGGACGGACGCGACCTGCTCAGCGGCAGTCGAAGCAGCAGGGGAATCGCTCTCCACCAGCGTCATCGTAGTCAGCCAGGGCGACGATAACCTGCAAAGCCGATGGCCGAGAACCGTTACAACCCCGCCGTAATCGAGCCGAAATGGCAGGACGTCTGGGCGAGCGAGCACACCTGGGAGGTCTCGAACGAGCCTGGCAGCGCGCGGGAAAGCGGCGAACTGGAGAAGTGCTACGTGCTCGAGATGCTGCCCTACCCCAGCGGCGAGCCTCACGTCGGCCATCTGAAGAACTACGCACTCGGCGACGCGATCGCGCACTTCAACCGTCGCATCGGCCGGCGAGTGCTGCACCCCATGGGCTACGACGCCTTCGGCCTGCCCGCGGAGAACAACGCGATCAAGACCGGCATCCCGCCGCGCGAAGCGACCGAGCGCTCCATCACCGCCTACCGGCACTGGTTTCACCGCTGGGGGATCTCGATCGACTGGAGTCGCGAGCTCTCCACGGCGGAGCCGTCCTACTACCGCTGGACCCAATGGTTGTTCCTGCGCCTGTACGAGCGCGACCTCGCGTATCGCAAGGAGGCCGCCGTCAAGTGGTGCCCTAACGATCAGACCGTGCTCGCGAACGAGCAGGTGATCGACGGCCGCTGCGAGCGCTGCGGCGCCGAGGTCGAGGCCCGACAGCTGGAGCAGTGGTTGTTCAGGATCACCGACTACGCCGACCGTCTCCTGGACGACCTGGACCTGATCGACTGGCCCGAGTACGTCAAAGCCATGCAGCGCAACTGGATCGGCCGAAGCGAGGGAGCTGAGGTCGTTTTCCGGTGCGAGGAGCTCGGGATCGACTACCCGGTGTTCACCACCCGGCCCGACACGCTGTTCGGCGCCACGTTCTTCGTAATGGCCCCCGAGCACCCGGACGTCTTCAGGCTGGCCGAAGGCACTGAGCACGAGCGTGAGGTGCACGAGTACGTCAACCACGCGCTGACCGAGTCATCCGAGATCCGCGGGGCTGCCGAGAAGCCGAAGACCGGAGTCCCGCTGGGACGGACCGTGACCAATCCCGTCAACGGCGAGGAGATCCCGATGTTCGTCGCGGACTACGTGCTGATGGAGTACGGGACGGGCGCGATCATGGCCGTGCCCGCGCACGACCAGCGTGACTTCGACTTCGCCAAGGCCTTAGGGCTCCCGATCCGCCAAGTGGTGGCGCCGCCCGAGGGGGACCCAGAGACCGGAGAGGCGTTCGTCGCCCACTCCGAGAACGAGCGGCTTGTCAACTCGGGCGAGTTCACGGGCATGAGCGCGGTGGAGGGCAAGGAAGCGATCGTGGCCTGGCTCGACCGCGAGGGCCAGGGTCACGCCTCGGTCAGCTACAAGCTCCGTGACTGGCTGGTATCGCGCCAGCGCTACTGGGGCTGTCCGATACCGATCGTTTACTGCGAGCGCTGCGGCGTGGTCCCGGTCCCCGACGAGGACCTGCCGGTGGAGCTTCCCGAGATCGACGACTACCAGCCCAAGGGCCGCTCCCCGCTCGCTGCCGCAGAGGACTGGGTCCGGACGAAGTGCCCCCAGTGCGGCGGCGAAGCTCGACGTGAGACGGACACGATGGACACGTTCGTCGACTCCAGCTGGTACTTCCTGCGCTACTGCGACGCCCGCAACGACCGGGGCCCCTGGGAACGCAGCGTGCTCAAGATGTGGATGCCGGTGGACCAGTACATCGGCGGCGTGGAGCACGCGATCCTGCACCTGATGTACGCGCGCTTCTTCGTCAAGGCGTTCGCCGACATGGAGCTGGTCGACGTCCAGGAGCCATTCCAGGCGCTGTTCACGCAGGGGATGATCCTGGGGTCCGACGGCAACAAGATGTCGAGCTCGAAGGGCAACGTTGTCGAGCCGCGACCGATCGTCGAGCGGCTGGGCGCCGACGCCGCGCGCACCTACGTTCTGTTCATGGGCCCCCTCGACCAGGACGCCGCCTGGTCGGACGCCGGCGTCGAGGGAGTGCACAAGTTCCTGGCGCGGCTGTGGCGGCTGGGCAGCGAGCTGTCGGCCGTGGCTGGAGGCATCGAGCAGCCACCGGACCCGGAGGGCGAGGCCCTGACCCTGGTCCGTAAGGCCAACTGGGCGATCGACAAGGTCACGACCGATATCGCCGAGCGGTTCGCGTTCAACACGGCGATCGCGGCGATCATGGAGCTCGTCAACGAGATCTACCGCCATGCGGGCGCCGACGCCGACGCTCGGCGCTTCGCCACGGCCACCGCCGCCTCGCTGGTGTTTCCGTTCGCTCCCCATCTCGGCGCGGAGGTGTACGAGCTGCTCAGCGGACGGAGGGTGTGGGAGGACCCGTGGCCGACGGCCGATCCGGCGATGCTCCTGGCCGAAACCTTTGAGCTCGTGTGTCAGGTGAACGGGCGCGTTCGCGACCGGGTGACGGCTCCGAGCGGCGCCCCGCGCGAGGAGCTCGAGCGGCTGTGCCTGGCCACGCGCGGAGTCAAGTCCCATCTCGATGGACGCGAGGTCTCGAAGGTCATCGTCGTCCCGGACAAGCTCGTCAACGTCGTGGCCCGCTGAGCCAGTGCCCAGGTTCAAGCCGGCCTATCTGATCCACGGCGACGACCACGGCCGGGTCGCCGAGCGCCGAGCTCGGCTTCGGGTTCTGGCCGAAGAGGCGGCGGGCGCCCAGGGAGTCGAAGTCCTCGAGGGCGAGCGCGCGACCCCGGAGGCTGCCGTCGCGGCGCTGAACACGATGACGTTCGCGATCGGGCACCGGTTCATCGTGGTGGACGGCACGGAGCGGTGGAAGGACTCAGAACTGGACGGGCTCGAGTCCGCGATGGCGCCGGTGCCTCCCGAGACCACGATCGCCTTCTTCGCGCGCGAGGAAGGGAGGCTCAAGGCGCCGCCGCGCCTGCACGAACTCGTGCGCGCGGCCGCCGGCGACGTCTCGGCGGAGAACGGCGTCAAGCCGTGGGAGCTCCCCAAGTGGGTCGTGGAGCGCGCCGCCGAGCTCGGTTTGCAGCTCGACCGTGACGCGGCGCGGGCCCTGGTCGACCACGTGGGCGATCGCCAGCAGCGTCTGATGCGCGAGCTCGAGAAGCTCGCACTGGAGTTCGGCGAGGGTCGCTCCGTCACTCCCGAAGAAATCGACGAGCTCACCGCCCCCTCGGCCGAGCGCAAGGTATGGGCGCTGGCGGACGCCCTGGTGGGCTCCGATGAAACCTCCGCCGTCGCCCTGTATTTGACTCTTCGCGCCCAGGGTGAACGGGTCACCAGCCTGCAGTACTGGATGACACAGCGGGTGCGAACCGCGCTGGAGGTGGCGCAGGCACTCGACCGGGGCGAGGCTGCGTCCCAGATCAAGCGCGGCCTGCGGATGCCCTCGCGCGCCGCCGACCGCCTGATCGCCGATGCACGACGGGCAGGCCCCGACCGGCTTCGGCTGGCCCTGGAGCAGCTGGCCGATCTCGAGCTGGCCTCGCGCGGGGGTGGTCCCGTGGCCGGCAGCGAGGACACGGCGATGCTGTTGGCGATCGGACGGATCGCCGGCGACGGCTCCGAGAGCGGCTAATGCGAGCTCAGAATGAGGATCAACGCGACGGTCACCACAAGCAGCGAGGTGAACGCGATGGCCACCCCGAGCCGATGGGCGTGGCGCCGGTCGGTCGAGGACGGGGCCCCAGCGGTTCGGGTCATCGGCGCCGCCCCGCGGGTCGCCACCGTGCTCCCATATTGACCCCGTAGCTGCTCGTTGGCGCGGGCGAGCTCATCGCGCTCCTCCATCGCCCGCCTCAAGTCCCTGGCGGTGCGATCGCGTTGGGCTGTTGCCTCGTTGCGTCGCGTTATCGCCTCATCGCGTTGCGTTATCGCCTCGTCGCGCTCGGCAAGCGCCGTCTCAAGTCGCGCCAGCGCTTCATCCCGGTGTGAGAGCGCCTGCTCGGCCGCCCTCTTTGCCTTCCCGCGTGCGGCCAGCGCCCGCTCGATCGTCTGCTGAGCCATCTCCCGGGACTCGAGCGCTTTTCGACGCGCGGCGATCGCCTGGTCGCGGCTACGGAGCGCGTCGTCCCGGGCGGCCAGCGCCTCGTCACGGTTACGGAGCGCCTCGGCCTTAGCCTCCTGGGCCTCGCCAAGCTCCCTCGCCAAACCTGTCCGCTCGCGCTCGAGCTGTTCGCCCAACGCCTCGGTCTGCTCCCGGAGCGTCGCGATCTCGGCCCGGGCGGCGCCGAGTGCTCGAGCGCGCTCATCCTGCACGCGGTCCTGGACGGTGGGCTGTCGCGCCCCACGCACCGTCTCCGCCCCAGCCGACGGCCGGCCATCCTGTTCAGCTTCCCGCTCCGGCTGCGTCCCGGCGTTTTGACGAGGCTTCTTGTCGCGCTTGCGTCCGCCCGGGCGTGACCTGGCGGCATCCGGAACGGGCACCTCGACGGTCAGGTCGGGCGCAACCGTCAACTCGGCGTCGTTTCCGGCATCAAGTTCGCCGTCGCACGGGAAGGCCGCGCGCCAAGGCTCGCCATTCTCGGCCGCCCACGGCTTGTGCGCCAGGTCGGCCAGCAGCCGCGTCTCGCCGTCATCGCCGCGGACGGTCAACGTGGGTCGCATGAACCGTCGGCCCTGTACGCCGAACCAGCGTCCGGTCAGCTCTAGCTGGCCATCCACCAGCTCGACATGGTCGAGCTCGAAGGCGACCTCCCGAGGCTCGATCAGCAGATCCGGAACCACGTCCTCCACGCCGCGCACAAGGTAGCGATCGGGGCAGACGCGTGCCGGACCGGCGACCTCATTTGCGCGCGATTACGGCTCGCCCGCGCCTCGCCGCACCCGGGCCGCCCGTGACTTCTTGCGGGCTCCGGTATTGCGGTGCAGGGCTCCGCGCTTGACCGCCTTGTCGATGGTCTGCACGAGCACCTGATGCTCGCTGTCGGCGGCTGCGTCATCCCCAGAGTCGACCGCACGCTCGAGTCGGCGGAAGTAGGTCTTGATCCTCGACGTGTAGCGCCGGTTTTCGAGCCGCTCGCGTTCGGCTCGCAGGATCCGCTTCTTCTGGGAATGGATATTTGCCATGGGTTACGACAGAGCAAAGCCGCGGCAGAGAGGCCGCGGCGCGCGCGTACTATAGCGCGCTCGTGTCGGATCCGACCTTCGTCTCCGATCCGCCGTCGGGGATGCCGACGGCCGCACGGCCGCGGCGTCGGCTGGCCATCAGCACGGCCATCTTCTCCGTGGCGACCGCCGTTTCGCGCGTTGTGGGGCTGGCCCGCGAGATCGTCGCCGCGAACTTCTTCGGCACGTCCGCCGCGGGATCGGCGTTCACGATCGCCTATCAGATCCCGAACCTGGTCGCCAACCTGTTCGCCCAGGCGGCGCTCTCAGCAGCGTTCGTTCCTGTGTTCACCGACCTTCTCCAACAGGGGCGCAAACGCGAGGCGTTCAAGCTGGCCTCGACGCTGTTCTGGCTCATCCTGATCGGGCTGGGCGCGATCACCGTCTTCCTGATCCTGGCGGCGGGCGTGATCATGCCCCTGTTCACAGGCCACTTCAACGCCTCCAACAACGCGCTCACGGCTGGGCTCGCACGGGTCCTGTTCCCGGTCGTGTTGCTCCTCGGGTTGACCGGCCTGCTGGTAGGGATCCTTCAATCCTTCGACGAGTTCTCGATCCCGGCCATCGCCCCCGCCGTCTGGAACCTGGTGATCCTGGTGCTGTTGGTCGCGCTGCGCCCGACGTTCTACACCAAGGGCAACCTCGGGATTTACGCCTACGCGGTGGCCTGGCTGATCGCCACGATCGTCCAGCTGCTGATGGTGGCCTACGCGCTCAAGCGGATCGACTTCCGCCTCCAGTTCACGCTGGACTGGCACGACCCCCGCGTGCGCCAGGTGTTCGTCCTGATGCTGCCGGTGACAATCGGACTGGGCATCGTCAATCTCGACCAGCTTTTGAACTCCACGTTCGGCTCCCTGGTCAACAGCGCCGCCCCCCGCGCAATCGACAACGCGTTCCGGATCTACATGCTGCCCCAAGGCATGTTCAGCGTGGCGGTGGCCACCGTCCTGTTCCCGACGTTGAGCAGGCTTGCCAACCGCAGCGATGCGGCCGGTATGCGGCGCGCCGTCGGTATCGGGATGCGGCAGATCAATCTGCTGCTGATCCCATCCGCGGCGCTAATGATCGTCCTGACGACGCCGATCGTCCGACTCGTCTACCAGCGGGGCGAGTTCGACTCGCTCTCGACCCACTACGTGTCGGTGGCGCTGTTCTGGTTCGCGATAAGCCTCCCGTTCAGCGGCATCAACCTGCTCCTCACGCGCAGCTTCTTCGCCGTCCAGCGCCCCTGGATTCCGACCGGGCTGGCGGCGCTCAACATGGTGGTGGACGTCATCGTGAGCATCGTCCTCTACAAGCCGTTGGGGATCGCTGGGCTTGTCATCGGGACCGCGTTGGCGAATGCGGTCATGACCTGGCTTCAGCTGGATCGGTTGCGGCTGGGTCTCGGCGGCCGCTTGGAGGGCAGGCAGACGCTGATGATCACTCTCCGAATCCTTGCCGCCTCCGTGGTGATGGCCGCCGTTGCCAAGGGGGTATGGGCGGTGGTGAACAGCATCGTCGGGACGTCGTTCATCGCGCAGCTGATCTCGGTGGGGTTGGCGATCACGGTCTCGGTGGGGCTGTACGCGAAGGTAGTGCTGCTGATGCGGATCCCGGAGGCAAAGCAGATCGAGGAGCTGCTGCTCGGGCGCCTGCGCGGTCGCGCGGTCTGAGCGCGCCCGCGGAGGTAGCGCCGCTCGCCCTCGCCCGCCGGCCGCACAGCCGAAATACCCTTCATCCACATGGCTGCCCAGGCCCACATCCGCAACTTCTCGATCATCGCCCACATCGACCACGGGAAGTCGACGCTCGCCGACCGCATCCTCGAGCTGACGCACACGGTCGATCCCCGCGCGATGCGGGCCCAGGTGCTCGACTCCATGGAGCTCGAGCGCGAACGGGGAATCACGATCAAAGCCCAGGCCGTCCGGGTCTTCTACGAATCCCCCCACGACGGCCAGACCTACCAACTACACCTGATCGACACCCCCGGGCACGTCGACTTCACCTACGAGGTGTCGCGCTCGCTCCAGGCCTGCGAGGGCGCTCTGCTGGTGGTCGACGCCTCCCAGGGCGTGGAAGCGCAGACGGTGGCCAACACGTACCTGGCGATCGAGTCAGGGCTGGAGCTGATCCCCTGCCTGAACAAGGTCGATCTGCCAGGCGCCGAGACCGACCGGGTGGCCGGTGAAGTCGCGGACCTGCTGGGAGAGCCGGCCGACAGCGTGCGGCGGATCAGCGCCAAGACCGGCCAGGGCGTGCAGGAGGTCCTCGATGAGCTGATCGAACGCGTCCCGCCGCCGCACGGCGACCCTGACGGCCCGCCGAGGGCCCTCATCTTCGATTCCGAGTTCGATCAGTACCGCGGCGTGGTGGCCTACATCCGGGTGGTCGATGGCACGTTCTCCCAGGGGGAGGCGATCCGCGCCATGCAGGCCGGCACGGAGGCCGACATCGACGACATCGGGTTTTTCACGCCCCAGATGACCGCAGCCCAGGCCTTGCACGCCGGCGAAGTGGGGTATCTGATCACGGGGGTCAAGGACGTGACCAAGCTACGGGTCGGTGACACGCTCACCACGCGGGCGAACGCCGCCTCGGAGCCGCTTCCCGGCTATCGGGAGGTAAAGCCCATGGTGTTCTGCGGGCTGTTCCCGGTTGACTCCGACGACTACCCCGACCTGCGCGATGCCCTCGAGAAGCTCTCGCTGAACGATGCCGCCCTCTCCTGGGAGCCCGAAACCTCGGATGCCCTGGGATTCGGGTTCCGGTGCGGCTTCCTGGGTCTGCTCCACATGGACATCGTGCGGGAGCGCCTGGAGCGCGAATACGACCTCGAGCTGCTGGCGACGATGCCCAGCGTCGAGTACGAGGTGACGCTCACCGGCGGGGGCGTGGTCGAGGTCCATTCACCGAACGACATGCCCGAGGCTGGGCATGTCGCGGCCATCCGGGAGCCTTACATCCGGGCGCAGATCCTCACGCCGAAGGAGTACGTGGGGCCGATCATGGAGCTATGCCAGGACCGTCGCGGCTCGCATCAGGGCATCCACTTTCTGTCAGCCGAGCGTGTGCAACTGACCTACGACTTGCCGCTGGCGGAGATCGTGCTCGACTTCTTCGACCAGCTCAAATCGCGCTCTCGAGGCTATGCCTCGCTCGACTATGAGCTGATCGGCATGCGCGAGTCCGACCTCGTGAAGCTCGACATCCTGCTCGGCGGCGATCCCGTCGATGCCCTGTCGATGCTCGTGCACCGCTCCAAGGCCTACCAGGCCGGGCGCACGTTGGTCGAGAAGCTGCGGGAGAAGATCCCCCGCCAGCAGTACGACGTTCCGATCCAGGCCGCGATCGGCTCCCGCATCGTCGCCCGAGAGACGATCAAGGCCTACCGCAAGGACGTCACTGCGAAGTGCTACGGCGGCGACATCACCCGGAAGCGCAAGCTGCTCGAGCAGCAGAAGCGAGGCAAGCAGCGGATGAAGCAGGTCGGGCGGATCGAGGTCCCGCAGGAGGCGTTCCTGGCGGTCCTCGAGCTGAGTGAGAAGGGGTGAGGGCGGCGACGCCAGGTCTATAGGATCGGTGGCCAGAGTCCCAACGAGGAAGGAGTCAGAACGACATGGCGACGCGCGACGGAACGGCGGAGTGGCGCGGGGATCTGCAGGGCGGCTCTGGAACTATGTCGGTCGCCGGCGGTCTGTTCCAAGATGGCAACTACTCGTTCGCCAGCCGCTTCGAGGAGGGATCGGGTACCAACCCGGAGGAGCTGATCGCCGCCGCCCACGCCGGTTGCTTCTCGATGGCTCTCGGCGCCATCCTGAGCGAGGCCGGCCACACGCCGGAGTCGGTCAAGACGACAGCGAAGGTGCACCTTCGCAACGTCGACGGCAAGCCCACGATCGCGCAGATCGAGCTGGTGACCGAGGGGCGGGTCCCGGGAATCGATCAGCAGCAGTTCGATCAATATGCCGACCAGGCCAAGGAGGGGTGTGTCGTCTCGCGGGCACTGGCCGCCGTGAGTGAGATGACGCTGACCGCCACCCTCGCCGGCTGAAGGCCGCGAGGTGACCGAAACCACCATCAGCTCGGGTGAGCAGTTCGCGCAGGTAGGCGCGGTCAGGCTGTGTTACGAGACGTTCGGCGAGAAGGCCATGTCCCCACTGCTGCTCGTGATGGGTCTGGCGACGCAGATGGTGATGTGGGAGGACGAGTTCTGCGAGCGGCTGGCGTCTCGCGGCTTCTGGGTGATCCGCTTTGACAATCGCGACGTCGGACGCTCGACGATCATGCAGGACTCGCCGGTTCCCACCCGGCGACAGCTCCTCTTGCGCGACCGCCGGGGCGCCACCTACTCGCTGGCAGACATGGCGGCCGACGCGACCGGGCTCCTCGCTCACCTCGGAGTGCAAGGCGCGCACGTGGTGGGCATCTCGATGGGCGGGATGATCTCCCAGCTCGTGGCGATCAACGATCCGGAGCGCGTGCTGTCGCTGGTCTCGATCATGTCCACCACTGGAAACCGCCGCGTCGGCAACCCCAGCCCGATGCTTATGCCTCTCCTGTTGCGTCAGCGCCCGCGCGACCGGGACGCGTACGTGCGCGACTTCCTCGTCACCTTCAAGGCGATCGGGTCCCGGCGCTATCCGCCCGGCGAGGAGCGACTGCGTGCCCTGGCCGAGCGCTGCTACGAGCGTGGGGTGCACCCCGCCGGCGCAGCTCGGCAGCTGGCGGCGATCGTCACGACGGAGGACCGCACGCCGCTGCTGGCACGGATCGCCGTGCCGACGACGGTAATCCACGGCGACAGCGATCGGCTCGTATCGCGTTCCGGCGGGCGAGCCACGGCGTCCGCGATCCCCGGAGCTCGGCTTGTCATGATCCCTGGCATGGCCCACGACCTGCCGCCAGCGCTGTGGGATCAGATAATCGAAGAGATCGTGCTTTGTGCGCGGAGAGCCGGGGAAGCTATGCCGGCGGGGGCTGATTTCAATCAGCTCGGGAAGGAGGAGCGTCGATGACGAATTTCGCTGAGAAAGTGCCCGCCGCCGCGGCGGAGGATCCCGAGCACCCAGCGGTCAAGCTGGACGACATCGTGATGAGCTATGGGGTGCTCGACGCCGCAACGGCGCGGGCGGCCGGGTTCCTGCGGGAGAAGGGTGTGGGCGAGGGCGACCGGGTGGGGATGCAGCTGCCGAACGTGCCCTATTTCCCGGTCGTGTACTTCGGGGCGCTCAGGCTGGGCGCAATCGTGGTGCCCATGAACCCGTTGCTCAAGGAGAAGGAAGTCGCCTACCACCTGTCCGACTCCGGCGCGCGGGTGATGGTCGGATGGCACCAGTTCGCGGATCCCGCGCGAGGAGGAAGCGAGCAGGCTGGGGCTGAGGCGGTGATCGCTACGCCAGGAGAATTTGAGCAGCTCATCGGCGCCGCCGAGCCGGTCGATGAGGTGGCCGACAGGGCGGACGATGATCCCGCGGTGATCATCTACACCTCGGGTACCACGGGCACGCCGAAGGGCGCGACCCTCATGCACAAGAACCTCATCTCGGGCGCGGAGGTGGCCCGCGACCTGGTGGACGCCGACCCTGACTCGGTTGCCGTGGCGACGCTGCCGCTGTTTCACGTGTTCGGGATGAATTCATTGATGAATGTCACCATCCAGGCGCGTGGGCTGATGACCCTCGTGCCGCGCTTCAGCCCCGAGAAGGTGCTCGAGGTGATCGAGCGGGACCGGGCGACGGTGTTCGGCGGGGTACCGACCATGTACGCCGCGCTGCTTCACCACCCCGACCGCGAGCGCTATGACGTCTCCAGCCTCGATCTGTGCGTGTCGGGCGGATCGCCGATGCCGGTGGAGGTCTTGCGGGGATTCGACGAGGCGTTCGGCACGAAGGTGCTCGAGGGCTACGGTCTGTCGGAGACGACCGGCATGGGCACGTTCAACCAGCCCGACCGTGAGCGCAAGCCAGGCTCCATCGGCGTACCGGTAGGGAAGACCGAGATCCGGCTGGTCGACGAGGACGACAAGGATGTACCTGAGGGCGAGCCGGGGGAGCTCGTGATGCAGGGGCCGTTCGTGATGAAGGGCTACTGGGACCGCGACGAGGCCACCGAGGAGGTGATGCGCGACGGCTGGTTCCACACCGGCGACATCGCCACCGTCGACGACGACGGCTACTACTTCATCGTCGACCGCAAAAAGGATCTGATCATTCGCGGCGGCTACAACGTTTATCCGCGCGAGCTCGAGGAGGTCCTGTACGAGCACGAGGCCGTCCGGGAGGCCGCCGTGCTCGGCGTGCCGCATCCCGACCTCGGTGAGGAGGTGGGCGCCGCCGTGGCGCTCAAGGAGGGAACGAGCATTGAGCCCGAGGAGCTGCGCCAGTACATGAAGCAGCGGGTGGCCGCATACAAGTATCCGCGCGTCATCTGGCTAGTCGAGGAGCTGCCCAAGGGACCGACGGGCAAGATCATCAAGCGCGAGATCGAGGTTCCGGCGGAGGAGCTCGAGCGAGCCTGAAACGCCGTGCGCGCCGAGCGAGCCTGACTCAGGCCAGCTCGCGCGGAGGTCGCTCCACGACCTCCAGCATGTGCACGACGCGGTCTGAGTAGATCTCGTGGGCCACCAGGCCCGCGCAGGCCAGCGTGGCGACCACCACTCCGTTGGCCAGCGTCAGCCATCGGCTGACGTCGGGGGCGAAGGCCGCCGCGCCCACGATCTCCCAGATCGCCACTGCGGCCGTGGCCCCCCCGAGCAGCGACCACAGACCGAGGACGCGGCCCGATACACGAAGCTCCGGGTGCCCACCGGGCCGCAACCGCCGGTGATGTCGGAGCACGGCCGTGAACGAGACGGAGATCGCGCATCCCGCGACCCCGATCCCGATCCCGACGCCCTTCACCGCCCCCGGGCCGAACGCCGCGGCAGCCAGGATCAGCAGAACGGCCGCTCCAAGCGCACCGAGGCTGAAAAAGAAATGCTGGCGTGACATGGACCCGATCACCACCTAGCGCGCTCGAGGGAGCGTATCCCTGGCTCCCCGCCTGCGCAAGAACCGATCGCAGACCGCGATGGCGTCGGCTACGGTCTGCCAGTAGAGCCCGTCTGGGGTGTCGGACGGCCAGTGGTAGTTGAGA
Organism: Solirubrobacteraceae bacterium; assembly: GCA_036771025.1. GTDB lineage: Bacteria > Actinomycetota > Thermoleophilia > Solirubrobacterales > Solirubrobacteraceae > Palsa-465. Next base: position 4,973 of record DAIPIC010000046.1, on the reverse strand, counting down.
GGAAGCTTCGTGTCTTCAACCGAGGCCAGCGTCGCCACCGGATACCCCGCGCGGAGCGCGATGATCGCGTCGGTGGCGGCCACCGTGCGGATCCCGCGCCGAACGGAGATCCCGGCCTCGACTGCGGCCTGGGCCAGGGCCTCTCGCATCTGTTCGGGGTAGTCGCGCATGAGCAGCATCCCTTCGCCCTCGAGCACGATCATGATCGGTCCGCCGAGACACTCGAGGCAGACAAATTCAGTGCGCTCCGCGTCCAGCCCGCTGAAGTGGCGATCGCCAAAGGCCTGCATACCCTCGCTGAACGATTCCTCCGAGCCGGTGGAGAGAAGGAGGACCCGTACCCCCTCGAGCGGGCGCTCCTGCAGGGATCGGGCTATCCCTAGCAACACGCCTACGGCAGAGAGGTTGTCGTTCGCGCCGGGGACGGTCGAACGGGCGCCTATGTCTGCCAGCAGCGCGATGGCGCCGAGAGACAACGTGAGGCCGAGCCGAAGCACGCGCCAGAGTCCGCCCAGTCCGCCCGCCGCGATCAGCACCGGGCCCAGCCAGACTCCATAAAGGATCGGCACCGTGTGACTCGAACGCTCGTGCAGGCGCGGGGTGAACCTGGGGCCCAGCCGGCCGAGCGCCGGATGGAACACGAGGCCGGAGTTCGCGGCGTCGTGGTGGGCGATTAGGACCACCGTCCGCGTGGCGCGGGAGTCGCCGGCCTCTGCGACTACGTTCCAGGTTGGCCGGCGCGGCAGCAGCGCCTTGCGGAACCATCGCCTGCCGTGACCCATGTCGTCCCACAGGGCCGCGGCGGCGGCCCCCGCGGCGACCGCCGCCAGAAGGCGGGAGGGCCGACCGCGTCGTTGAAGGGCGACCGCTCCGGCGGCGACCGCGATCGCGTTGGGGAGCCCGAGCGGCCACCAGTACCCGCCGTGCGCGGCCTCCTGCTCGACTTCCGCCTGACAGCCCAATTCTCTGAGGCGGGCCGCGATCCACTCCGCGGCCCTGCGCTCGCCGTCCGAGGCCGACGGTCGCTCGATCGCGGCGAGCTCCCGGATGGCGCCTTGCCAGTCGGCTTCAAGCCTGGTCCGACTGTGGTCGGTGTCGCCAGGCGCACCGGCGGAGGCGGTTGCTTGCACCGACTCGGGCACGCGCCGAGGTTTATCGCAATCGCGCTCAGGGGGCCCTGAAGCCGCCGGTAGCGGCGTCAAGCGCCTCTCGCTCGTCGGTGTCGTTCTTGGTATCGCGCGACACCCGCATGCGCGCGTCGAAGCAGTCGCCCCGGGGTAGGACTTCAGAGCCATGAGTAACCCACTTGATTCCCTCAAGAAGCTCTTCCGCCAGCTGCTCGAGCGGCGCCGGACCGCGGCCCGCCGCGCCGAGCGCTCGGCCGGCTTCACGGCCGGCTCGCGCGAGGACGAGATCGCAAATGCCTCGCCCGAGCGAGCCGGGGAGCTAGCCGGTCACGCGGTGGAGCGAGTGGACACCTGACCCCGTCGCAGTCGGCGCGCTAAAGCCAAGCCCGACGCTCGGCCTGCCGACGAACGCCGTGAACCTGCCACTGGCCGTGGCGAGCCACGCGGTGGCGACGCCGTGCGCAGCGACCTCCGAACATCCACCAGGCGACCAACGCCCACAGCCCCCAGACGGCCAGGAGCCCGGTGATGATGAGGATCGTCATAGCGATGACCGCCACCGCGGCGACGGCGATCGCCACTACGAGCGCCGGTCGCGCGAGCGGGATCGCGAAGCGCTCAGACCGAGGGACGATACGGTCGTTGGGCAGGTCGGCCACGACGGCGTCGAGCTCGCCGTAGGTGCGCGACTTGAACGTCTCTCCCAGGCGCTGTTCGAGCTCTTCCGCGAGTAGGCGCCCCTCCGCCGCCGCGCGCCGCAGCCGCTCGGCCACGTGTTCTCGGTCGGCGTCGGATGCTCTGAGGCTCTTGCGGTATGCCATCTCTTCCGAATAGCGGGCGACCCGGATTGGACCACCTGCCATCAGGCTACCGCGCGGCGTCGGGAGGGACAAGGGAGCGCCTCGTGATTCTGCTCACAGCCACCATCGCGGCTGCCACCAGCGCCATCTCGAGGGCAAACCCACCGAGGCTGAGGGCGTTGTCGAGCGGCGGCAGGTCGTCCGTGGTCGTCAGGTGGTAGGCGAAATGGGGGAGGGTGCCGACGAGAAACGCAGCGCCCGCGACCAGGACCACGCGCCGCTCAAACCAGATCGCGGCGCAGAGGAGCAGGACGGCAAAGCCCAGCTCGGCCGAGGCGTAGTCGCGCACGAGGTGCTCGTCAAAGGGACCGATCGGCGAGACCCAGTGGCGGCCGAAGCCCGGGAAATCCCGGTAGAACGAGCGCGAGGCGGCAACCCCCCAGACCCCGACCTCGGCCTGGGCAGCGGCCACCAGCGCCAGCGCCACGCGCGCCGCCACAGCGAGCGCGCCGTACGGCTCGGGCACCCGCCGCACGGACGGCGCCGCGCGGACCCGAGAGCCGACGGGGGCGCTCTCGGGGTCGGCGTCCATGGAAGAATCATCGCCGATGGACCTCGGCCTGCGAGATCGCGCCTGCATCGTGACCGGGGCCTCAGGCGGGATCGGACGCGCGACCGCGGTCACGCTGGCGCGCGAGGGCGCCGCCACGCTGCTCATCGGCCGCAGGGGAAACGCCTTGGCGGAGGTGGAGGCGGAATGCCGCTCGGCGGGCGGTGCGGCGGCCGTGCTCGAACTCGACGTCACCGTCTCCGACGCGGGGGAGCGCGCGGTATGGGAGTGCGTGCGCCACTTCGAGCGCATCGACGCGCTTGTGAACGGGGCGGGGACGAGCGCCGTGCGGTCGCTCGAGCAGCTGACCGACGATGAGTGGCAGCAGCAGTGGGAGCTCCACGTGATGGGGCCGATGCGCCTGATGCGAGCGGCCGCGCCGGCCATGGCCGACCGGGGCTGGGGGCGGATCGTCAACGTCTGCTCCTCATCCGGCAAGCGACCTTCGGGAATGAACACGGCCTACTCGGTGACCAAGGCCGCCGAGCTGTCGCTATCCCGCGCCTTTGCCGATCGGTTCGCCGGCCGGGGAGTGCTCGTCAACGCCGTCGCGCCGGGCCCCATTCGGGGCGAGTTGTGGCTGGCGCCGGGAGGGATGGCGGACCAGGCCGCAGAGGCTCAGGGCACCACGCGCGAGGAGGTCCTTGAAGCGACTGCCTCGAGGGTGCCGCTTGGGCGCTTCGGCGAAGAGCAGGAGATCGCTTCGGTCATCGTCTTTCTCTGCTCCGAAGCGGCGTCAAACGTCGCCGGCGCCGCCTGGTCGGTGGACGGGGGCAGCGTCCCGGTGATCATCTGAGGCCTCATTAGACTGCCGCAGCCGTGAGCGCCACCGCTGTCGGGAAGTCGTATTCGCCTGTGACTTACGCGGTGGGCAGGGAGAAGATCAGGGAGTACGCCGCCGCCGTCGGGGAGACCAATCCTCTTCATCGTGACCTCGAGGCCGCGCGGGCGGCTGGATACCGCGACCTGGTGGCGCCGCCCATGTTCGCGGTCGTGTACTCCGCTCCGTCCGTAACCGCCGCCATGTTCGATCCCGAGCTGGGCGTGGACTTCGCGCGCGTCGTTCACGGCAGCCAAGAGCTCATGTGGGGCCCCCTGGTGGAGGCCGGTGACGAGATCACCACCAAGGCCACCGTGAAGGACCTCTCCGAGCGCGGCGGGATGCGCTTCTACGCGTTCGAGGCCACCTCGGACAACCAGCTTGGCGAGACGGTCTGCACCGGGACGTGGACCATCATCGTCCGAGGAGGGTGATGGAGCAGGGCGACAAGATCGAGCTGACGGTCAAGCCCGACCCCTACGTCACGATCCGCTATGCCGGTGCCTCCGGCGACTTCAATCCGATCCACATCGACGAGGAGTTCGCGCGAGGGGTCGGCCTGCCGGGCCGGATCCTCCACGGTCTGTGGACGATGGCGCAGGTCGCCCGGGCCCACACGGAGGCGGCGGGGAGCCCGGAGAAGCTGCGGCGCCTGTCGGTGCAGTTCCGGGGAATGGGTCGTCTCGACGAAGAGATCATGATCGAGGGAACCGTCCGCCAGGTCCAGGACGGGATCGCGACGATCGACTCGGAGGCCAGGCAAGGAGGCACCCGGCTGATTCGCAACGCGGTGGCCGAGCTCGAGCTCGGCTAGGTCACTGGCTACAGGGAACGGGCCCGCTGGGGCTGGGCATGCTGCCCGACTCCTGGGGCGGCGGCGATGAATTGACGGTCACCGGGTAGTTGGCGACCACCGTCTGCTCCAGGGTCTTCAGGCTGTTCGTCGAGTCGGTGGCCAGGTCGAGCGGTGCGCTCGTGGCGCACGAGCTCATGGTCACGCGCGAATCGGTGCGCGACGGCTGGGGGAGTGTCGGCACCGACGTGTTGACCTTGACGAAGTTAAACGCGCTCGTCAGGTCGCCGGTGACCGACCGCCTCCAGGGCGTCAAATTGGGCACCTCGGCGCCGAAGCGGGTCTCGAGGAATCGCAGCAGCGACGTGTGGTCGAACGTGTTGTGGCTGACGAATCCCCCGCGCGCGAATGGCGAGACGATCAGCAGCGGGACCCGGAAGCCGAGGCCGATCGGCCCGGCCACTCCCGCCGCGTCGGAGGGCAACGGGCTGGCCGTGAGGTATTCGCCGGCCGTTCCGGCCGGCGCCGTCGGCGGCGGGACATGGTCGAAGAAGCCCCCGTTCTCGTCGTGGGTGATGAACAACGCCGTCTTGGACCACACAGAGGGGTTCGAGACGAGGGTGTTCAGCACGTCCGCCGCCACCGACTCCCCGAAGATCGAGGGCGCGGGGGGATGCTCGGAGTCGATGAGGTTCGCCAGGATCCATGAGACCTGGGGCAGCGTGCCGGCGGCCACGTCGGCCTTGAACGTGGCCGGGTAGTTCGGCACCAGCGCGTTCGCGTTCAGCACCGGGTTCGACCAGTACTGCTTGAAGTAGGGCAG
>DAIPIC010000045.1:0-21677 GCA_036771025.1 Solirubrobacteraceae bacterium | reverse complement strand
CGGTGAGCTGATCCCGCTTCACATCTTCGAGGAGCGCTACAAGACGATGATCAACCAGTGTCTCGAGTCAGAGAGCGAATTTGGGATCGTGTGGCTCTCGGATGACGGGTTGCGTCCCGTGGGCTGCGCGACGCGGATCGAGCAGGTGCTGGACCGCATGGAGGACGGCAGGATGAACATCTTGGTGCGCGGCACGCGGCCGTTCAGGGTGCTCGAACGCCAGTCACACATGCCCTATCCGGCGGGGGTGATCGAGTTCGTCGAGGATCGCAGTGAGAGCGTCGACACGAGGGTGGCGGACAGTGCCCATGGCGCATACGCCGAGCTCGTCAAGCGGGCCACGGATCGCGATCCAGACGAGGAAGAGCTGGCCGAGATGGGCGCCTACGCGATGGCGGCGACCGTCGACTTCGGCCTCGATGCCAAGCAGGGACTTCTGGACCTGCGCTCCGAGAACGCCCGCCTGCGATTGGTCACCCGCCTGTTCCGAGCCGCGATGAAGCGCCTCGACATGGTCGATAAGGCCCAGGAGCGGGCGCGTTCCAATGGCAAGGTGCGCTTCGGCGCCTAGGCGGTCTAGGCGTTGTAGATCACCATCGCCAGCCCGAACACCAGGCAGTAGATGGCGAACGGGTTGAGGTTGCCGCGTTTGAAGAAGCGCGTGAGGAAGTGCACCGTGAACACCGCTGCCACGGCGGCCACCGCGGCGGCAAGCAGCGCATATCCGCGGACCCCGTTGCCGTTCGGCCCCGTGAGGTCTGGGATCTTGTAGAGGCCGGCGGCGAGGATGATCGGCGTTGCCATCAGAAAGCTGATCCGGGCGGCGTCGGCGTTGTCGAGTCCTCGTGCCAGCCCCGCCGCCATGACCATCCCATCGCGGCTGATGCCGGCGATCAGTCCGCCGGACTGGGCCAGTCCGAGCCCTACCGCCTCGGGATACTCGAGCGTCTCGAGAACCCGCCCCCCGTCGCGCTTCGTGCCCTCGCGACGGGCGAGGCTCCGCACCTCTGCCCTCCTCGCAAGCCGCTGGGCACCGAACAGCACGAGCCCGTTGACGACCAGGAAGATCGATGCCACCTCGGGCTTGGCGGTTGCCACACGCGCCGTGTGCTCGAGGGCTACCCCGAGGATTCCGGTGGGAATGCTGGCCAGGATGATCAGCCACGCCAGCCGCTCGGCCGCGGTCTCGATGCGGCGCTTGCCGAGCGTGGCGAAGAAGCCCCTGATGATCTCCACCCAGTCTCTCCAGAAGTAGACGAGCAGTCCCACAGCGCTACCGACGTGGAGCATCACGATGAATGCCAACCACGCGTTCTCCGACCCACTCGACTGGTAGGAGACCAGCTCGTTCCAGCCGAACAGCTTCGGGAAGATGACCGTGTGGCCTAGGCTCGAGATCGGGAAGAGCTCGGAGACCCCCTGCAGAAGCCCGAGGATGATGGCCCGAAAGGCGGAGAACCCATGGCTGGCGGCGAATGCGAGCACGAGCGGCCGGGAACAGTACCTAGCGGCCTAACGCGAGGCTAAGTAGCTATCCGCTCAGCCCGCAGGGCCCGTGCGCGATCTGAACGGCGAGCAGCTCCAGCTGCGCGAGCTCGGAGTGAACGCGGGCCGCGGTATCCGGAAATGAGATCGTCCCGTCCTTCAGCTTGACGGTGTAGCCGGCGACCGCATTCGCGGATCGAGGGATGCGGAGGCGACTCTTGGCATCGTCATCGAGCTTCCCGACCAGATCGCGGGCCTGGAGCAGGAGCTTGTCCGGTAGGGGTTTCGCCGGCCCGCCGTTGCAGCGAACGGTGCCGCCGTCGTTGACCAGGAGCGTCAGCCGCGGTCCGGCCCCGCTGCGGGTGAGGAGGAACAGGTCCCCGGCCTTCACGCTGAGACAGCCGGATAGGCCTGCCGCCAGGTAGGCGAGTACGATCGCGGCCGCGAGATGGCGGCTGGGGAAGGCGCTCATCGTGAGGATCGTGCCCGATTTCGCCTCGGTACTGTCCGCCGCCGTCCGCCTGGCGATTAGTTCGCCCCTGGACTCCGGTCAAACATCCCGATGACTTTGACAGCAGACAGTCAAGCCGAAGCGATCGCCGCCAGATCCTTGCGACGCACGTTCAAGGGCGGGATCGAAGCTGTGCGGGACATCGACCTGTCCGTCTCCGATGGGGAGGTATTCGGCTTCCTCGGACCGAACGGCGCCGGGAAGACGACGACGGTGCGCATGCTGTGCACGCTGCTGCCACCTACCGCCGGGCAGGCGACCGTGGCCGGACTCGACGTGGTGGCCGATGCCGCAGCCGTGCGGCACGCGATCGGGGTGGCGCTTCAGGAGATCGGATTGGACCCGGTGCAGACAGGCCGGGAGCTGCTCGAATTGCAATGCGGCCTGTACGGGATCACCGGGCGCCACGGCCGCGAGCGCGCTGCCCAACTGCTGGAGCTTGTCGGGCTGACGGACGCTGCCGACCGACGGACGAAGACCTACTCCGGGGGGATGAAGCGCCGGCTCGATCTGGCCACGGCGCTTGTTCACTCCCCTCCGGTCCTGTTCCTGGACGAGCCCACGACCGGGCTCGACCCGGCCTCGAGGCTCACGATCTGGGACGAGGTCAGGCGGATCAACGACAGCGGCACCACCGTGTTTCTCACCACCCAATACCTGGAGGAGGCGGACAAGCTCTGTGATCGGCTGGCGATCATCGACGACGGCCGGATCGTGGCCGAAGGCACGCCGGAGCGGCTGAAGGCGGAGATGGGCCATGACGTCGTCTCCGTGTCGCTGAACGGTGCGGACCCCGACGCCACCCAGTCTGCGCTGGCCGGCCTGCCGGGTCTCGAGCGCGTGATGCCCGAACCGGGCGCGCTGGCGCTTTACGTCGCCGACGGCGCTAGCTCGATCCCCGAGATCGTGCGCCGTCTGGACCGCGATCAAATCGAGGTGGGAGCGATTTCGGTGGCTCGGCCATCGCTCGACGACGTCTTCCTGAAGGCCACCGGGCGCCGGCTGGAGGGGCAGGAGCAGACCGCCGAAGAGGAGGCTGAGGGGTGACCGAGGTCCTGCTGCTCGGACGCCGCGCCGTACGCGAGGTGGTCCGCTACCCCGAGGCGACGATCCCCACGCTGTTCATCCCGCTGTTCTTTCTGGCGGTCAATATCGGGCAGGTCTCGAAGACGTTCCCCAGCTCGACGCCGTTTCTGAGAGGCCAGGGATACGTGGCGTTCCAGCTGCCGGTCTCGCTCATGTTCGCGGTCGCGACCGCGACCTCCGGTCTGGCGCTCGTCACGGAGATCGACCTCGGCTACTTCGACAAGCTGCTGGTCGCGCCCATCCGGCGCTCATCGATCATCTTCGGTCGGTTGGCGGCCGACCTGGTCCGCGGCGTGGGCGGCTCGGCGCTCGTGCTTCTGTTCGGGATCGCGCTCGGGGCGCACGTCGAGAGCGGAGTGGCCGGGGCGGTCGTGATCGTGCTGCTGGCGGCCATGTTCGGTGTCGCCTACGCCGGGTTCGGAATCCTCATAGCCCTGCGTACGCGCAACGTGCAGGCCACGCAATCGAGCTTCCTGTTGTTCTTCCCGTTGCTGTTTCTGACGCCCAACTTCGTACCGTTCGACCGCCTTTCCTCGGCCATGGAGACGCTGGCCAGAATCAATCCCGTGAGCTACGTGATCGTCGGGATCCGCTCGCTCGTGATCGATGGCTGGAAGGCGGGCGACATTGGCATCTGCATCGGCGTGATCGTGGCGATGGGCGCAGCGCTGACCGGGCTCTCGCTTCGCACGATCGCCACCTACGATCGCTGAGAAGTCGGCGCCGAAACGGCCTACTGCATGGCCTGCATGGCGTGCATCGCCCCATGTCCACCGGGGACGACGAGAGCGGGTACGTCGTGGGGAACCGCCACGACGGCGACCGCCAGCGCCATGAGGACCGCCGCGCTCCCCCACGTGGCTGCGCGGCGCCAGGGCAGGACCTTCTCCACGGCGATCAGCACGGCCACCAGCGCCATCCAGGTCAGGCTCATGACTCCCAGCGCGAACAGCGCTGCCATCAGCGCCCAGCAGCAGCCCACGCACCAAGCGGCGTGCTTAGAGCCCATCTCGAGCGCTCCACGGTGCCCATCGCGCCACGCACCAAGAAGGAAGCCCAGCGGGCTGCGGCACTTCCCGAGGCAGACGTCCTTGATCGGGGTGAGCTCGTACACGGCGGCCAGCGCCAGCACCGCGCCCGTGAGGAAGCGGCCACCCTCATGCCACGCCAGCTGGCTGCCGAGTGTGCTGCGGCCGAGTCTGAACACGCCGTAGGCCGCCACCCCGGCAGCGCCCCACACCACCAAATAGCCGCCGGCGAACAGCAGCGGTCGTGTCAGGCCCCGGCTGCGCGTCATTCGACCGTAAAGCGCGACGGTCGGCGCCAGCGAAGGAAACATCATCGCTCCCATCATCACCACCCACACGCCCACGAACCAGCTGAGCGCGCCCAGATCGGTGCCCGGACCACCATCCATCCCGGCCATACGGTCGGCCGTCGACCACCAGGCCAGCGCCGTCAAGCCGATCAGCAGCGCGATCAGCCCAAACCTGGCGCGGACAGCGGCGAACGCCGGTGCCAGACCGGCGCTGTCTGCCCGCCCCGCATCGACGGAGGCGATCATCAGCTCAGGCGGCCCAGGCGAACTCAGACGTCGAAATGCCAGTCTTGCCCTCGTACTCGATGCCGAAGGCGCTGATCTTCGAGCGCTTCGCCTCGGCGGCGTTGAATTCGGAGGCGACAGGATGAAACATTCCAACGAGCCGGACCGGCTGTCCGGTATCGCTGCCGAACGGGACGATGTCTTCAACTTCGAAATCGATCGCGTCCCCGATCCGTACGCTGTGGCGCAGTCCTTCCTCGACGACGTCGAACGGCGCCCGTTCGACGCCCAGCATCTCGCCGACGAGGGGCAGAATGCCCTCCATCGGCCCGCCCTTCTGCCCCGAGAAAACCGCCGCGAGCTTTTCCATCTGTTCGTCGGTGGCGCGTTCATCGATGAACAGACCGAGACGCCAGTTCCCCTCGGTCATCACCTTTGGCGCGTCTGCGATCACCGCCACCGCAAGCCCGCTCACGTCCGTGTCCTCGATCGCACCGTCGGCGATATCGAAGACAAGCGTCACGCGGCAGTAGTCGTAGGTCGCGCCGTGGTCCATCGACATGTTGCACGGGCACATGAGGTCGCACGAGCAGGTCTCGAAGTACGACCCCTTAAGTTTCCAGGACATCAGAACCTCCCGGTCCGAGTGACGGTTCCGGACGATTATGTTCGCCCGACACCCGGCGGGTCAAGAAGCCTCGACCACGATTGCCGCTCCGCCTCGCCGCGGGTCGCCACCCCCCGAGAGGATCCCCCTTGCGTCACGCGCAACTGCTTGTACCCCACCGAAGAACAGGTTGAGGTCGCGAAAGCGGGCGATGGGCTGATCGGCCGACTCGATGGCACTCGTGTCGACGCCGGGCTCGGCGTAGAGGACCCCGTCCTCGAAGTGGACTCGCGGCGCCCGCACCGCGTCTGATGCGGCCATCCCCTCATCGATCACACGGATGATCGTCTGAAGGATCGCGGAGCGAATCCGGTTCGAGCCCGCACTTCCCAGCACCAACTCTGGCGCAGAGCCCCGGAGGACGATCGTGGGAGCCATCATGCTCGGCAGTCGCCTTCCCGGCGGATGGCGGTGGAAGCCGAGGGGATTGAGATCCTGCTCCCCCAACATGTTGTTCAGGTGAACGCCCGTGCCCGGCACGACGATGCCCGAGCACGAGCCGTTTGAGCAGGTCACCGAGCAGGCCCATCCGTCGGCGTCCAGCACGGCGATATGGGTGGTGGACCCCAGGGGTGGAGCCGGTGCACGGCTGGCCAAGAACCGCTCCACGAACCGGGGATCGTCCAGCCCCTCCAGGAACTCCGGCGTGCGGACCGCCTGGGTCCGCTCCATCACGGCGACGATCCGCTTGACCTCGGGTTGCGCCGGGTCTCGGTCGAGCGACGCCAGGGCGTGTGCGATCAGGATCCCACCCGCGGAGGGCGGCGGATTGGTCAGCACGTCTCGCCCCCTGTAGCTGACCTTGACCGGCTTGCGCGAAGCCACTTCGTACGCCCCGAGGTCCTCGGCGGTCACCGTCCCGCCCTGCGCGGATATCCACTCGACGATCGCCGCGCCGATGTCACCGGAGTAGAAGGGCTCCTCTTCGTCCGCGGCCAGACGCTCCAATGAGTCGGCCAGCTCCGGCTGGCGGACCTCCTCCCCTACCCGCAGCACCTGGCCATGGGGCGCGAACAGCGCCGCGGCTTCGGGCGTGGCCGTGACGATGTCGGCCAGGATCTCGAACACGTACGCCTGCTGAGCGTTCAGCTCCACCCCCTCGCGCGCCAGCGTGGCCGCGGGTCGCACGAGATCCCCCAGCGGGACGCTTCCGTATCGGCGAGCAGCCTCGCAGATACCGGCCGGCACCCCGAACGTGCCCACCGACGCCGCCCCGATGTTGAACACCTGGATCGCGTCGCCGAACGACACGCTGATCGGCACGAGCTCCTCTCGCCGCGCCGGGTCGGCGCCGCGCCCGGGCGCCTCGACGAAGAAGTCGAGCAGCGCGGGCTCCTCGCCGGGCGCGGCGACCAGCATGTAGCCGCCCGCTCCCAGGCCGGTCAGCAGCGGCTCGCAGGCGAACGAGACGAGCATCGCGCCCAATGCGGCGTCGACGGCGTTGCCGCCTTCGCGCAGCACGTCTGCTCCGGCCTGCGCCGTCCGGGGATGGCCGGCGGCGATGACGCCGAGCGCGGGGCCGGCCACCGGCGGCCGCTATCGCCGGGGGATGAACTCCGGGACGTCCAGCTCCATCGGCGTGCGGATGTCGGACTTCCGCTCCCCGCGGGCCTGGCGTTCCCGGATCCGGCTGACGCGCGGCTCCCCCCGCGGCTCGCGCATGCGATCGCCGTTGCGCTCAAGCCGCGACGTACGCTGATCGCTTACACGCCGCCGGGAGCTCGGCTCGCCATAGCCGGTGGCGACAACCGTCACCCACACCTGGTCTTCGAGCTTGTCGTCGACCATCGCGCCGAAGATGATGTTGGCGTCGGGGTGAGCGGCCTCGGCCACCGCCTTGGCGGCCTCGTTGACCTCCCACAGCGACAGGTCGACGCCGCCGGTGATCGAGAGCAGGATCGAGCGCGCCCCGTCCATGCTCGTCTCGAGCAGCGGCGAGGAGACCGCTTTCTCGGCTGCCTCAAGGGACCGGCGGTCGCCGGTTCCCATGCCGATGCCCAGCAGGGCGGAGCCGGCCCCGGACATGATCGTCCGCACGTCGGCGAAGTCCAGGTTGATGAGGCCGGGCAGCGTGACCAGATCCGAGACGCCTTGCACTCCCTGGCGCAGTACATCGTCGGCCACACGGAACGCCTCGACCATCGAAGTGTTCTTGTCCAGCACCGTCAGCAGGCGGTTGTTGGGGACCACGATCAGCGTGTCGACCTCTTCTCCCAGCGCGGCAATCCCGGCCTCGGCTTGATCCCGCCGCCTGGTGCCCTCGAACTGGAACGGGCGGGTGATGATGCCCACCGTGAGCGCGCCCAGTTCACGCGCGATCTCGGCTACGACCGGTGCGGCGCCCGTGCCGGTCCCGCCCCCGGCGCCGGCGGCGATGAAGACCATGTCCGAGCCGCGCAGCATCGTCTTGATGCGGTCGTGCTCCTCCTGCGCCGCCCTGCGGCCGAGCTCCGGGTCCGAGCCCGAGCCCAGTCCGCGCGTCACGCCTCCGCCGATGTGCAAGGTGTCGTGCGCGGCAGAGGTCTGAAGCGACTGAAGGTCGGTATTGATGGCCAGGAACTCGACGCCCTCGATCTGGGTCTCCACCATCCGGTTGACGGCGTTGACACCAGCGCCGCCGACGCCCACCACCCGCAGCACCGGCGTGGCCCGGGCCTCGATGGGCACCGTGCCCGGGGCAAATGCGGATGCCGGACGCTCCGGCCGCGCAAACACGTCCTGCTCCGCCGGCTCGGGCGTGGTGCGCTCCAGCACGTTCTCGGGAATGTCCGCCGAGAACGCGTGGCGCAACCGCTCCTGAGGCGAGGGGACACGGGTCGGCGCCTCGGGGGCCGCAGCGTGCTCCGGCTGGGTCGTCTCCTCAGGCGATGCCGGCTGCTCGGGCGTCGTGGCCTGCTGCGCGGCAGCTGCCTCCTCGGGTGGCGCCGGCTGCTCGGGCCGGGACTGCCGCTCGGTCGGCGCTCCCTGCTCGGGCGTCGGGTCCTTCGCGTCCGCGTCCTCCGCCGTCTTTCGGAACAGGGCCGCCAGCGGGCCCTCGCGCATGCTCGCGCGCTTACCGGTTGGCATTTGAGAGGACCTCCTTCGCGAGCTGCCTGTAGGAATGCGCCGCCACCCCGTCCGGATCGTACTTCAGCACCGACATGCCCTTCACCGGTGCCTCGGCGAACCGTATCGTCTTGCGTATCCGCGACGCAAACACTCGGTCGCCGAAGTTCTCCTCCAGCAGCTCGATCGCTTCCTTGGCGTGGAGCGTGCGGGTGTCGACCAGCGTCGGGAGGATCCCCTCGATGTCGACGTTGGGGTTGAGGTTCTCGCGGATCATGGCCAGCGTGTTCTGAAGCTGGATCAAGCCGCGCATTGACAGATATTCGCATTGCACGGGGACGATCACCTTGTGCGCCGCCGTAAGGGCGTTGATCGTCAACAGGCCGAGGCTCGGAGGAGTGTCGATGAACGCGAAGTCGTAGTCACCCTCGATGTCCTTGAGCGCCTTCTGCAGCGAGCGCTCCCTGCCGATCATGGTCGACATCGCGATCTCCGCTCCGGCGAGGTCGATCGACGCGCAGGCCACATCGACCTCTCGCTTCTGGATCACCTCCCGAATCGGAAGGTGATGCACGAGCACGTCGTACATCGAGCGCTCGAGGGTGTCCGGATCGATTCCCTGGGACATCGTCAGGTTTCCCTGGGGATCCATGTCGATGCACAGGACGCGGTGACCTTCCTCGGCGAAGGCGACAGCCAGGTTCAGCGTGGTCGTGGTCTTGGCGACGCCACCCTTCTGGTTGGCGAGCGCGACCACCTTGCAGGACTGTGTGGCGGAGGGCGCTGTTGCGTCGGGTAGCTGCATACGGGCCTCTATTCGCACGCGCGCGCCAGAATCCTCCGAGCCGGCGTGAATCCCTGTGCCGCTGCCTCCCAGTATGTTCACCCGCGTGTCAGGACTGCTAGATCGAAGGCTGATATTCGTAACCGGCAAAGGCGGTGTCGGCAAATCCACGGTGGCCAGCGCGCTCGGGTTGCTGGCCGCGCGCCATGGCCTGCGTACGATCGTCGCCGAGCTTCAGAGTCAAGAGCGCGTCCAGCAGGCATTCGAGCACCACGGAGACCGCTTCGTGGAAGTGGAGCTGGCGCCGCGGCTGTTCACGATCTCGATCGACCCCCAGCACGCGATGGAGGAGTACCTGGAGGTGAAGGCCGGGCCGGTGGGACACGCGCTGGGCTCGAGCAGGCTGTTTCACGCCTTCGCCATGGCAACGCCGGGAATGCGCGAGCTGCTGAGCATGGGAAAGGTCTGGGAGCTGGCCCAACTGCACCGGCGGACGCGGGGCGCCGCTCCCTACGACCTGGTCATCGTGGACGCGCCCGCCACCGGCCACGGCGTGGGGCTGCTGCGCACTCCGAAGATGTTCGCGGACATCGCCCGCGTGGGGCCGATCGCGCACCAGGGAAGGACGATCGCCCAGACCATCGCCGACCGCCAGTTCACCGCGGTACTGGCGATATCGACGCCGGAGGAGATGCCGGTAAACGAGACGCTGTCACTGCGCGAAGCGCTGCTCCGCGAACAGCTCGACCTCGACGCGGTGATCGTCAACGCGGTGTATCCGTCGCGGTTCGATTCCGAGCAGATCGCGCGGGTGCAGCGTGCGCTCCAGGACTCCCCTTCTCCGCTCGCCCGCGGCGCGCTGCGAGCTGCGCTGTCCGAGCACGCCCGGGGGGAGACCCAGCGGTCCCAGCTTGCCCGCCTGAGGGCCGGGCTCAGCATGGACGGCCGGCTGCTGGAGCTGCCATTCGTCTTCGCCGACAGGCTCGACAAACCCCACCTCGAATCGCTGGCCGACGTGCTCGAGGCGGGGCTGCGCGGCGCCCGTCGCTGACAAGAGATGAGCGTGGCGAACCTCCTGGAGGGAAAGCGGGTGTGCGTCTGTGCCGGATCGGGCGGGGTCGGCAAGACCACCACATCGGCGGCGATTGCGCTGGGTATGGCCGCTCGGGGTGCCAAGGTGGCGGTCGTCACTATCGATCCCGCCAAGCGGCTCGCCAACGCGCTCGGGCTGGAGGAGCTCCAGAACGAGCCGCACCGAGTGGCCCCGGACCGGCTGGCCGCCGGCGAGATCGAGGTGAAGGGCGAGCTGTGGGCGATGATGCTCGATCCCAAGCGGACCTTCGACGAGCTGATCGATCGGGTGGCGCCGGATCCAGGCCGAGCTGCGGAGATCAAGCAAAACCGCGTCTACCGCGAGCTGTCAAGCGCAGTGTCCGGCTCGCAGGAGTTCACTGCGGTGGCCAAGCTGTTCGAGCTCGACCGGGAGCGCGACTTCGACCTGCTGGTGCTCGACACGCCCCCGTCGCGCAGCGCGCTCGACTTCCTCGACGCCCCCGGCCGGCTCACATCGTTCTTGGAGGGCAAGGCGCTCAAGGCGTTCGTCCGCCCCACCGGCTTTGGGATGCGGATGCTGGGTCGCGGAGCGGCGCCGCTGTTGGCCGGACTGCGACGCGTCACCGGCGTGGACCTGCTCACAGATGTCTCGACGTTCTTCACCCTGCTCGGTGACATGACCGAGGACTTCAGCGCTCGCGCCGCACAGGTGGAGCAGATGCTTCGTGCCGACACCACGGCCTTCCTCCTGATCACCTCTGCGCAGCGCGAGCCCATCGATGAGGGGATCTGGTTCTGCCGCACTCTGGAGGCAGGCGGATTGCCGTCCGCCGGCGTGATCGTCAACCGCGTCCACCACGACATGCTCGGGGACGCGGAGCCCGACCACCTCGACGCTGCGCTCCTGGAGACCGTCGAGCCCGACCTGGCTAGGGCCATAGCTCAAAATTTCCGTGACTACCACGTGCTCGCACGGCGCGACGACCACAACATCGCCCGTCTGCGCTCAGAGCTCTACGACAGGCCGCTGCTGCTCGTTCCCCAGCTCGACGACGACGTCCACGACTTCCACGGCCTGGCCCGCGTCCACCGGTATCTGTTCGCGTCGGATTCAGAGCGAGAGCGGCTGATCGCCGACGTGGTGGCCTAATCGCAGCATCACGGGCGAGCTCGGATCGGTCCACGTCTCCCAGGCGAGCAGCAGCGATTCCCAGCGGTCGCTGCCGATCGGGCCGTCGCCGTCCGCCAGCGACAGCCGACCCTCGTGCAGGAGCTCCCACACCGCCAGCTCGGTGAGCGCGAGCCGCTCGCTCACGCGCCCGCGCCCGCCCGCGAGAGCCACCGCCTCAGCGGCGCGAACCGGTCCCTGCTGTGCCGCGGCCAAGAGTGCCGCCTTGAGCTCGGGCAGCGGCACCGACGGCGCAACCGCCTTCCTGGCCTCGTCGAGGAGTTGCTCGGTGACCTCGTCGCCCTCGCGGGTGACGTTTGACCAGCCCCGGCCAAGGCCGCGCTCCTCGGCCGCGATCGCCGGTGCCTCGTAGATCGTAAGCCGCGTCTTGCGGTCCGCCGTCCACTGCCGGTCGTTCAGGCTTATCGGCGCGCCCCGAACCCAGGGAACGACATAACGAGTCCGCAGCTCCTTCTCCGAGACGTTGAACGCCCTGGCAACGTGGGGGAACCGCCGCAGCTCGACGTGGAACACGGGCGTAGCTTGCCACGGGCGGCGAGCTAGACCCCGGCGATGACCGCCTCCTGGAGCAGCTCGTCGGCCACCGCACGTACGTCGAGATCGAGATGGCCGCAGATCATGTCTCTGAGCAGCGCCCTCAGGTTCTCTGCCAGCTCCTCGACCAGCGCGTCTGCTCCGGGCTCGGCAGGTGCCAGTCCCGATATCACCGCCCGCTCCAGGGAGATCGAGTGGGCCGCACGTTCCGCCAGTGCGGCCCTGTCCTCGGGCCGGGCGCAGATGGCCGCCAGCCGTTGCGCAAGCCTGCCGCTGGCGGGACCCTCCGGCTCGAGCAGCGCCCGCAGCGCGAGCAGGTAGTCGGTCAGCGCTTCGAACGGCGCCAGGCGCTCGCATCCCATCTCAAAGCGGGCGAGCGCCCAGGCCAGTTCGCCGTTCGAGGGGGAACGTTTGGAGATCAGGTTGAAGAAACCGCGCAGCTCGTCCTCCTGCGAGGCGGAGATCGGCGTCGTGAAGCGCGGCCGTCCGGTGGCGCCGAGCGGCACCGTTCGCCAGGGGCCCGAATCGGATCTGGTCCAGGCGATCGGTCCGAGCGCATAACCCCCGCGCTCGAACAGCCTGAGCGCCGTCAGGATGCGCCTGAAGCGAGCGCGCGCCACCGAGACCGGCGGACGTAGTGCCCGGTCCTGCACCAGGGAAAGGACCGCAAGGACGTTCGGCTCGTCCCGTTCATCCCACACGGCGTCTGGTGGGGCGTCGGGCAGGGCGTCGCCGCGAACCAGCGATAGGCCGTCGCCCAATGCGAGCTCGCTCGTCGCATCGTCCAGGGCGATGCCGAGGAGCGGGGAGATCACGGTGCTCACGCAGCGGCCGTCGTAGAGGGCGCGTTCGAGCTCGGCGTAGGCCTCCTCGAAACGGCGCGGCTCGAGACCGAACTGGTTTCGCTCGGCGAACACCGCTGCCAGGAATAGCTTCAGCGCAAGCTCCGCCCGCTCCCTCGATTCGCCAGGGACCCGTGGCTCGCCGCGCTGCTGCAGATAGGCGCCGACGCTCTCGAGATCGGTCAGCGCCCGCGCTGCGGGCGCGTACGTGGGCAGGGCCCTCAGCATCATCAATCGCTCGTCGATGAACAGGCCGGTGAGCGGGCGGTAGCAGTAGAGCCGGGCGCCGCCGCCCCGCTCCTCGGTCACCTCGAACGGGACCTCCGCTCCGCTGACGGTTTCCGCCTGGAGCCTGCCAGCCGCGTCGGAGACGAATGCCTCGAGGATCGCGTGTAGGGTCGAGTTGCGCACGCGGGCGGTTTCGCGCTCGCGCTCGGCGGTCCTCCCCGGCGGGCGTCAGGTTGCAGCGCGGTGGGCGTCAGTGGCGGAGGCCGAGCACTCCTTCAGCTGCTCGCGCCAGCGAGCAAGCTGCGCGCGTTGGCAGTCAGGACATGTGCCCACGTGGCGGTCGTGCCCGCACGCCTTCTCGTCCGCGCTCTGTTCAGCTCTCGGTCGCATTGGTCCCAATCCGTACAACTGTCGCTTGTGGTAGTGACGGACGCCGGATACACCCTGACTCTCGGCGCAGATCGCAGGCGCCAAACGCAGAAGGTTGCAAGCCAACTAGTGCCCGCGGTCGAGCTCGGACACGTGCTGCACGTTCTCGACGTCGTCACGCTCGGCGCTCGGCGCGGCGGCAAACCAGGCGTCGAGGATCTCCTCGAGAGCGGCGCGCGAGGTCAGACGGAGGCTCAGTGCCAGGACGTTGGCGTCGTTCCACCGGCGCGCGCCCTCGGCGGTTTGCGCATCTGCGCACAGTGCCGCGCGAATGCCGGGCACCTTGTTGGCCGCGATCGACGCGCCGGTCCCGGTCCAGCATGCGACGACCGCCTGCTCTGCGGCGCCCTGTGCCACGTCGCGGGCCGCGGCCTCACTGGCCCACGCCCAGTCGTCGCGCTCATCCTCTTTGTAGACGCCGTGCAGGAGCGGCTCGTGGCCGCGCCGCTTGAGCTCCTCCAGCAGTGCCTCCGCGACGCCGGTCAGCTCGTCCGCGGCGATGGCGATACGCACGCTTCGTCAGACGGCGGCGACGGCCGGTTCGCGCTCCGAGGCGGCGGCCAGCTCCCCGGCGTCCGCGTCGATGTCGAGGTCACCGCAGAGCCACTCCCGGCCGTACTTGCGCATGTCCTCGATCAACGGCACGAGCGCCCGTCCCTTCGTCGTGAGCGCATACTCCACGCGGGGAGGGACTTCGGGGAACGTCTGGCGCTCGACGATTCCCTCCTCCTCGAGCGCGCGCAGCCGCAGCGAGAGCGTCCGCGGGCTGATCCCCTGCAGCGACCGCTCGAGCTCACAGAATCGCGACCGACCCTCGGCCAGATCACGAATCACCAGCAGCGTCCACTTGCCACACACGATCTCGGCAGTGCGGCAGACGGGACACGAAGCATTGCTAGCCATCTCTTTACCGATTGTAGCGGGGAAGCTTTACAGACTGAAGTGATGCTTTTGGCGGCGCATGGTGCCGTCCACGGACGCACCTCGCGCGGGCGCAGGGTGCGTCCGCGGGCGGTCTACGCGCCGTCTCCGCGTCCGCGGGCGGTCTACGCCACGTCCCGCAGCTTCTGCGCTTCAGCCAGCGACTGCAGCTTCTTCAGCGACTGATTCTCGATCTGGCGGATGCGCTCGCGGGTGACGTTGAACGTCCGCCCGACCTCGTCCAGTGTCCGCGGGTGCTCGCCGCCGAGGCCGTAGCGGAGCTCGAGGACCCGGCGCTCGCGATACGAGAGGTTCTCGAGCGCCTCGCGGAGCGCCTCCTTGGTCAAGATCTCAGCGGCCCGCTCGTACGGCGACTCGGCGCGCTCGTCGGCGATGAACTGGCCGAATTCGGATTCCTCCTCGTCGCCGACCGGCTTCTCGAGCGAGACGGGAGCCTGGGCGGAGCGCTTGATCGACTCCACCTCCTCCGGCTCGATCCCGGTCACTTCCGCAATCTCCTCGGCGGTCGGCTCCCGGCCGAGCTCGGTGACCAGCTTCCGCTCGGCGCGCCCGATCTTGTTGAGCTTCTCGACCACGTGCACCGGGATCCGGATCGTGCGGGCCTTGTCGGCGAGAGCGCGGGCGATCGCCTGGCGGATCCACCAGGTGGCGTAGGTGGAGAACTTGAACCCCTTGCGGTAGTCGAACTTCTCCGCCGCGCGGACGAGTCCGAGCGTGCCCTCTTGGATCAGGTCGAGAAACGGCAGGCCCTGGTTGCGATAGTTCTTGGCGATCGAGACCACGAGCCGGAGGTTGGACTCGACCATCTTCTGCTTGGCGTCCAAGTCACCCCGCTCGATCCGCTTCGCCAGGTCGACCTCCTCCTGAGCCGTCAGCAACCGGACCTTCCCGATGTCCTTGAGGAACAGCTGCAAGGAGTCGGTGGTCATGTCGGGCTTGAGGTCCAAGGTGGTCTTCGGCTTGCGCCGGCCGCGCTTGTCCGGGGCCCGCTCGACATCCGCCGCGGCGATCGCCGGATCGAGCTCCTCCACCAGCTCGATCTCCGCGCGCTCGATGAACCCGTGCAGCTCCTCGACGTCCGCCTCGTCCAGATCGAGCTCTGCGACTGCGCCCGCCACCTCGGCGTACGTGAGCACGCCGAGCGCCTGGCCGCGGGTCATCAGCCCCTTGATCTCTTCCAGTTCTTGAAGTTCAGCTACTGACATCTGATTCCGTTTCCCTTATGTGTGACACCGGCGACCTGGGTGGCCGTTATCACCATCAGCGTTTGTGCCGGCACCAAGATCGCTGAGCGGGCGCACCGCCGAGGGCGCACGCCCGCTACTCAAGCACATGAGCAGTATAGGTACTTCATTTTTTGAAGTCAACGCGCGTACGGGCGTACGCTCGGCGCTCGGAGGAAGGCCCTGCTGGCCGGCGTCGCACCATTCGGCATTCACATCGCTTGGACAGCAATACGTACAACGAGCCGATTCGTTTCAAGTTGCGCCCGGCGCACGCCGCCCGTGCGCGATCATATGCCGCGATGGCCGACGAACCGCCGCCCGAGATCCTCGGTTCTCTGCCCCGGACGCGGCCGCACCGCCGAAGCGATAAGCGCGGCGGCCGAGCGGCGCGCGACCCGGAACCCGGAGCGCCCACACCCGCGGCCCCCAACCGGGTGAAGGCGTCGAAGGCTCCTCGACGGGCGCCGAACCGACGGCCTCGCTCCGAGCCGCTGCGACAGCCACAGCAGCCCTCGGGGACGCCCCCGGCGCCGCGCTCGCGCAGACCGATTCCGGCCTCCGGTAGGGAGCTCGTCTCGACCGTGGTCCAGGCCACCGCGGAGCTCACCGAGATCGGCCTCTCTGTCGGCGCACGCGCGGTCCGCAGCGCCCTCGGCCGGCTGCCGGGGCCGTAGCCCCGCGCGACCCGCCGCGGCGGATCCTGATATACCTCCGCGCCGTTCAGCCGAGCGGCCGCCCGTCCGCGGACGGCCGGCGGGGGACCCACTTGCGGTCCAGTACCGCAGGGGCGAATCGGCCCCGTTCTGGAGGCCGTAGCGCTCAAAAGGCGCGAGCCCGTCAGCTCACCCCGTAGGCGCTCCAAGACACAGGAAGAGATGGTTCGTAGGCGCAACCTGAAGATTGCCGCTGTGCTGATCATGCTTGCCGTGGCCGTGCCGTCCTCGACCCTGGCCGCCACCGGCGGGGCCGGCTTGCCCTCCAGGGCGCCATCGGCAACCGTGGCCGCGGTTGCAAACCAACTCGTCACCGTCAGCGACGCCGGGATCACCGTCTCCAGCCATACCGGCGTGCTCGTCCAAGGCCGCCTGTGGCTCAAAGGCACCGTCTCCTCGGCCCAGCCCGGCCGCACCGTGGTGATCGAGCAGCAGAGCCAGTCGGGCTCCTCCTGGACCCAGGCCGGCACCGCAACCATCGGACCGGGCGGCTCGTTCGTGGCCGCCTGGCGGCCCCAGCAGGCGGGGCGGTTCTCGGTGACCGTCGGGCTCCAGGGCTCCAGTCGGGTGTCCCCGCCGATCGTGGTCATCGCCTACCGATCGTCGATCGCCACCCTGTTCGGCCCCGGTCTGTACGGCAACCACACCGCGTGCGGTGCCGTGCTCAGAAAGCCCACCCTGGGCGTGGCAAACCGAAAGTTGCCCTGTGGGACTCAGGTCGCGATCTATTACAGGGGACGGACGGTCGTGGTACCCGTGATCGACCGCGGCCCCTACGCAAACCACGCCAATTGGGATCTGACGATGGCCACCGGCCGAGCCCTGGGGATGAACAGCACCTCCACGATCGGCGCCTTGTCGCTCGCCGCGATTCGCTAGCGGTGCTCCAAGACGGGGGGCCTGGGCGAACCCGGGCCGCCCGGAGCGCGAGAATTCGAGCCTAGTGGCCGCCCCGATCAGCATCGAGCAGGCGAGAGCGAACGTCCTCGATGCCGTCCGGTCGCTCGGGCACGAATGGGTATCGATCGGCGATGGGCTGGGCCGCGTGCTGGCGGAAGACATCGTGGCCGCGGGAGACGTCCCGCCGTTCCCCTGCTCGGCGATGGACGGTTACGCGATCAAGGCCGGCGGCGCATCCAGGTCGCTGACCGTGGTTGGCGAGTCCCGGGCCGGTACGCCGTCCAGCGCACGGGTCACACCGGGCGAGGCGATCCGCGTCTCCACCGGGGCCGCAGTTCCGGACGGCGCCGAAGCCGTGATCCGCCAGGAGGATGTGGAGCGGGAGGGTGACGCGATCCGAACGACGGCCGAAACTCCGCCGGGCACAAACATCCGATGGCCGGGAGAGGATCTGCGCGCGGGCGAGACGGTGCTGCGAGGCGGAACCGTGCTCGGAACGGCCGAGCTCGGAACCGCGGTGGCGGCCGGTGCCGGCCAGCTCGTCGTGACCCACCGCCCTAGGGTGGCGATCCTCAGCACGGGCGATGAGCTCCGCGCTCCCGGAGAACCACTCGGCCCCGGAGAGATCCACAACTCGAACGCGCCGATGTTGAGCGCCCTGGTGGAGCGAGCGGGGGCGGTGGCGCTGAGGCCCGAGCTCCTGAGGGACCACAGGCTCCAGACCGAGGCCGGATTGGGCCGCGCACTCGACGGCGCCGATGTCGTGGTCGTCTCGGGCGGGGTTTCGGTCGGTCCCCACGACCACGTCCGGCCCGCTTTGGAAGCGCTCGGTGTGGATGAGCGCTTTTGGGGCGTGGCTTTGCAGCCCGGGAAGCCCACGTGGTTCGGTGAGCGCGACGGCAAGCTGGTATTTGGCCTTCCGGGGAACCCGGTCTCGACGGTGGTGACGTTCACGCTGTTCGTGCGGCCCGCGCTGGCCGCGCTCCAGGGCAGCGCACCGGACGCACCGCGTGGGCAGGCCCGGCTGGGTGCCGCGGTCAAGCGCAACCCTGCGCGCGAGCAAGCACTGAGAGTGCGCCTGGAGGATCGCGACTCCTCCAGGGTCGCGATACCGAACGGGCCTCAGGGCTCACATCTCGTGACCTCACTGTTGGGAGCCGACGCGCTGGCCTTCATCCCGCCGGGTGAGGGCGAGCTCGCCCCGGGGGCAGCGGTCACCGTCGAGTATCTGGCTACGTAAGAATCCCTGCGATGGCCGGCCCGATCGCGATTGCGCTGCTGCTCGTTTCGGCCGCTGTAGCCGCCCGCCGCCGCCGGCGCAGCCGTCTGCCCGCACAGGCCACGATCGTCTCGCCCCGAAAGTCGACGGTCATCGCCCGTGACGGCGCCGTGCGATCCGTGCAGACGGCCGTGCTGATGACCCCCAAGGACCGGCTCGAGAAGCTGTGGGGCCCGGCCAACCTCGAGAACCTCGCCCGGACGTACTGGCGGTTTCTGACCCGTGTGACTCTCGGCCTGATCAGGGTCGTGTACGGAGAGAACGAACGGGCCGTCGTCCTACTGGCCCGGCCCTTGACGCTGTTGAGGTTCGAGGCTCCCGAGTACGTGCTCGAGGGGGACCACGGCAGCGTTACATGGCGGATCAGCGACGGCCTGCTGGTCGCCCGTCGCGGCAGACGGTGCGGCTTCCTCGGCCTGGACGTACGGCGCGAGAGCTTCGAGGGCTCCGACCAGGCGACGGTTCGAATCGAGCTCGAGGTCGCGAACTTCTATCCAGCGATCGCGGCCCGCTTCAGCATGCCCGTGTACATGGCGACGCAGTCGGTCGTCCATGTCCTGGTCACCCACGCTTTCCTGCGCTCGCTGGCCACGCTCGACCTGGCGCAGTCCAAGGTCAAGCGGCTGGCCGACCCCCAGCTGACGATCCCTCAGCCATAGCGGACGCCGCTCAGGGCGCGCAGCTTGGCCCGGTCGTGGGGGGGGGGGGGCACCCCCACCCCACCGTGCCCGAGCGCGAGCGCATCACCAGAGACTCGGTGGTCGCCCCGCGGTCGCCCTGATAGCGGACTCCCTCGAGCACGTCTCCGTCCGTGACCCCCGTGGCGGAGAAGAACACGTCCTCCCCGGCCACCAGGGCGTCGCAATCGAGTACGCGCTCGAGGTCGTACCCGGCCTCGAGCGCGGCAGTTCGCTCCTCTTCCTTTCGCGGCCACAGCCGACCGAGCAGCTGACCGCCGATGCACTTGATCGCCGCCGCGGAGATGACCCCCTCGGGAGTCCCGCCAATCCCCCACAGCAGGTCCACCGGCGAGTTCTCCGAGACCGCGAGCAGCGCCGCGGACACGTCCCCATCCATGATCAGCCTGACCCGAGCCCCGGCCTCCCTGACCTCGCGCATGGCGTCGTGATGGCGGTCCCGGTCGAGCATCACGACCATCACGTCGCGGATGTCGACCTGCTTGCGCTCGGCGATCAGCGCCAGCGTCTCCCGCAGCGGGCGGTCGAGATCCAGCAGGTCGGCGATCTCGGGGCCGCCAGCGATCTTCTCCATGTACACGATCGGGCCGGGGTCGAACATCGTGCCGCGCTCGGCCAGCGCGATCACCGCGATGGCGCTAGGCATCCCCAGCGCGGTCAGCCGCGTTCCCTCGAGCGGGTCGACCGCGACGTCGACCGGCGGAGGACTGCCGTCACCGATGCGCTCGCCGTTGTAGAGCATCGGCGCCTCGTCCTTCTCCCCCTCGCCGATCACCACCACACCGTCCATCGAGACGGAATCCAGCACGGCGCGCATGGCGTCGACTGCCGCCTGGTCGGCGGCTTCCTTGTCGCCGCGCCCGACCAGCCGGGCGGCCGCAAGCGCCGCCGCCTCCGTGACTCGGACGAGTTCCAGGGCCAGGTTGCGGTCCGGCCGGACGCTCGTCTGCTGCCTGGTGGGCTGGGTGGTCAAAGGACGCCGGGTGGCTTTCGGCGCGCGGCGCTCTCCCGAGAGCGCCAGATCGAACCGGTCAAGATCAGCAGGCCGCCGACCAGCGCCACCCACCACCCATAGTTGATGCTGATCTGGCCGGGCGGCGTCCCCGGCTTGTCGATCAGGCCGCGGAAGACCGTGAATGTGAGCGCGGCGAGGGCCGTCACCGCGGTTAGCTCGCCGCGCGGCCAAGACAGGGCGTGGCCCCTCACGATGATCCACGCCAGGATCGCCGGCGCCACCGCGGCCAGCAGCAGCAGGAAGCGCAGGACCGAGAGGGCGTTCCAAGCAGTGCAGGAGGTGTGCGGCCCTTTGCACCCGTTCAGGGTGGCGTTCGCGTTGCCGAGCGAGTACCAGGCCAGAAAGATCGAGATCGCCAGCAGGGCTCCCCCCACCGTCGCGATGATCTCCCCCCTATCGAGCCGCCTGAAGTCCATTCTCGCGCCCAGCCTAACCGGTCTGCCAGGCGCCCTACAAGCCGGTAGCCGCCAGCTCGGGGCGAGCGGCCCCCGAGCGCTCCGCGGCCTCCTGAACGGCCTGGGCGACGGTGTCGTGCACTCCCTGATCGAGCGCGTCCGGCACCAGCTCGTCGCCCTCCGCCATCTCTGCGATCGCTCTCGCCGCAGCCAGTTTCATCTCCACATCGATCTCCTTGGCCCCGGCGCGGAGCGCGCCTCGAAAGATGCCGGGATAACCGAGCACATTGTTGACGCTGCGGCCATCGCCGGCGAATGCCGCCCCGGCTTGCTCAGCGACCTCCGGCGCGATCTCGGGATCCGGGTTGGTCAGCGCCAGGATCACCTGCCCGGAGCGCACCATGGAAGGTTCGATGAGGCCCGGCTGCCCGGTGGTGGCAACGACGACATCCGCCCCGCTCATCACCGCCTCCATCGATGCGATCTGGATGCCGCGCTCCTGGGCCCGCGAGTGCGAGGCCTCCTTAGGGTCGAACGCCAGCACGGGCCCGCAGCCGGCCTCGACCATCAGCGCCGCGATCCCGAATCCTGCCGCCCCCAGTCCCAGCTGACCGATGGTGGCCGATCGCAGGTCGATCTCCGCGTGCCGGCAGGCGACCATGGCCGCCGCCAGGGACACCACGGCGGTCCCGTGCACGTCGTCGTGCATGACCGGCTGGGGCAGGGTCTCGATCAGCCGCCGCTCGATCTCGAAGCACTCGGGTGCCGAGATGTCCTCCAGGTGGATGCCGCCGAAGGTGGGCGCGACCCGGACGACGGTCTCGACGAACTCGTCGACGTCCTCCGTGTCGATCAGGACGGGCATGGCCGAGATCCCCGCGAACTGCCGGTAGAAGACCGCCTTGCCCTCCATCACCGGCATGGAGGCCACCGGGCCGAGGTTCCCCAGACCCAGGACGCGCGTACCGTTGGTGCAGATCGCCACGCTCCGGGAGATCATCGTGTAGCGGCTGGCGAGCTCCGGGTTCTCGGCGATCGCCAGGCACACCCGGGCGACCCCGGGCGTGTAGACGTCGCGCATCTCCTGCACCGTGGCCACCCTCCGCACCGCGT
>DAIPIC010000044.1:0-21904 GCA_036771025.1 Solirubrobacteraceae bacterium | reverse complement strand
CCCCCGGGTCTCGCGCTCCATGCACCCCAATCACCGGACGGCACACTGATGCTCAAGATGTCGGAGCTGGCGGAGCGCTCGGGGGTGAGTGCCGGCACGATCAAGCACTACCTGCGCGAAGGCCTGCTGGGCAACGGCGACGAGGTAAAGCGAACGTCGCGGAACATGGCCTACTACCCGGAGGACTTCGTCGAGCGGGTGCGGCTCATAAAGCGGCTGCAGGAGGAGCGGTTCATGCCATTGCGCGTGATCCGCCAGGTGATGGGCAATGACCCAGCGGGGGCCGCGCGGCTGATCGAGCTCGAGGACCGGATCATCGAGCAGGCCATCAAGGCTGGGGAGACGGGGCGAGCCTCGCGTGCCAAGGTCGGGGCGGCCTACGACGTGCCGCGCAACGTGCTCGACAGGCTCGAGGAGCTCGGGATCCTGACGCCCAACGCTCGGGGCTACGACGCCGACGACGTGGCCATCATCGAGGCCATCTCGCGCTTTCGCGCCGGCGGCTACGAGGAGGCGATCGGGTTCACGGTCTACGACACCCTCCGTTACCGCGAGGCCCTCGAGCCGCTGGTCGAAGAGGAGGTCGACGTCCTGCTCGAGCGGCTGGCGGGCAAGGTCGACGTGGAGCGGGCCATGGAGATCATCGCCTCGGGCGCCGAGCCCTTGCGGGACCTGATCGGCGCGATGCACTCCAAGCTGCTGTTGGCGGCACTGCGGTCGCACCGCAGCGTCGCGTAGGCTCTAGGACCCTGGGATCTTCTAGTCTGAGGAGGAGCGTGGTTACGCGCGCCGCAGTTGGCCCTGGACAAACCGCTTCCACTGCGCAGCTTGGCGAGGCCGAGCGCGCGCTTGAGCTGGCGCGCGACCACCTCCTTTCCCTCCAGAAGCCCGACGGCCACTGGCGCGGGCTGTTGGAGACCAACGTGACGATGGACGCCGAGGACCTGCTCTTGAGAGCGTTTCTAGGGATCTCGGATCCCGAGCGGACGCGCCGCGCCGCTGCTTGGATTCGCTCAAAGCAAGGCTCGGACGGCAGCTGGGCCAACTTCGCCGGCGGCCCGGGGGACTTGTCAACCACCGTCGAGGCGTACTGGGCGCTCCGTCTGGCGGGGGACGACCCTTCGGCCGACCACATGCAACGCGCGGCGGCCTGGTCCCGAGAGCACGGCGGCCCCCGCGCGGCGCGGGTCTTCACGCACATCTGGATGGCTCTATTCGGGCTCTGGCCCTGGGACGAGGTACCCGCGCTGCCTCCGGAGCTGATGTTGCTCCCGAGCTGGTTTCCGCTCAATCCCTACGACTTCGCCTGCTGGGCCCGGCAGACGATCGTGGCCTTGACGATCGTCCGAGCCCACAGGCCCTCGCGCAGGCTGCCGTTCACGCTGGAGGAGCTCGGGCCGTCTGATCCCCGCGTCGCCTACCCGGCGTCATCGCCCACCGGTCGGATGCTGAACATGCTGGACCGCGTGGTGCGCGTCTACGAGCGCCATCCGATCCGTCCCCTGCGGCGCGCGGCCCTGACGGCGGCGGAGCGGTGGGTGGTCAAGCGCCAGGAAGCTGACGGCGGCTGGGGAGGCATCCAGCCTCCATGGGTGTACTCGCTCATGGCTCTCCACCTCCAGGGCTATCCGCTCGATCACCCGGTCATCCGGGCGGGGCTCGCGGGACTGGACAGCTTCACGGTGCGCGACGGCGACGCGATGTGGCTGGAGGCCTGCCAGTCGCCTGTGTGGGATACCGCGCTGGCCACCGTGGCCCTGGCCGACGCCGGCATGGACCGCGACGATCCGGCCCTGGTGCGTGCCGCCGAGTGGCTGCTCGACCGTCAGGTACTCGACGTCGCCGGAGACTGGGCCCGCCGGCGTCCGCGGCTGCCATCAGGCGGGTGGGCATTCGAGTACCACAACGTCAACTACCCCGACGTCGACGACACCCCGATCTGCGCGCTGGCGCTCCGCCGCGTCGATCATCCTGATCCCGCGCGCGTGGAGCAAGCCGTACGGCGTGCCGTGGAGTGGATCATCGGCATGCAGAGCAACGACGGAGGGTGGGGCGCGTTCGACGCGGACAACACCCGGACGATCGTCCGCGAGCTGCCGTTCTGCGACTTCGGCGAGGTGATCGACCCCCCGAGTGCCGACGTGACGGCCCACGCCATAGAGCTGCTCTTCCAGGAAGAGGGCTCCGCCGCGCGCGTCAGCGCCGGCCGCGGGCTGCGCTGGCTGCTGAATGAGCAGGAGCCGGGCGGATCGTGGTTCGGCCGCTGGGGCGTGAACCACATCTACGGCACGTGGTCAGTGCTGTGCGCACTCAAGGAAGCGCGGATGCCGGCCGAGGACGCTCGGGTCAGACGCGCCGTGGAATGGCTCGAGCTCCACCAGAACCCGGACGGAGGTTGGGGAGAGGACTGCCGCTCATACGAGGATCCGGACTGGGTGGGGCGTGGAGATAGCACGGCATCGCAGACCGCCTGGGCGCTACTGGCCCTGCACGCCGCCGGCGCGGTCAGCTCGGATGCCGTTCGGCGCGGAATCGACTGGCTCCTGGCCAGTCAGCGAGATGACGGAACCTGGGATGAGCCGCAGTACACGGGTACCGGGTTTCCGGGTGATTTCTATATCAACTACCACCTGTATCGCCTGATCTTTCCGGTGATGGCGCTGGGACGATGCCTGGAGGCGCTCGGGTGACCGCTACAGCCCCGACGCGCTCCGCGGCGCTTGCACCCGAGAGCGTCATGGCCCAGGCCCGGCAGGAGAACTTCCCGGTAGCGAGCCTGCTCCTGCCCAGGCGTGTCCGCGCCCACCTGCTGGCGGTGTACGGCTTCGCCAGACTGGTCGACAACGCGGGCGACGAGGCGCAGGGCGACCGGCTCGTGCTGCTCGACGAGCTGGAGACCGATCTCGAGCGAGTCTGGGGAGGGCGTCCCCACAACCCGCTGATCGCCCGCCTTCAGCCGACGGTCGACGCCTGCGGGCTGGAGATCGGCCCCTTCCGGAGGTTGATCGAAGCCAACCGGCGCGACCAGGTCGTACGGCGCTATCCGACGTTCGAGGACCTGCTGTCCTACTGCGCGCTGTCGGCCAACCCTGTGGGCGAGCTCGTGCTGGGCATCTTCGGCCTGGCCACCGAGGATCGCCTTCGCTTGTCGGAGCAGGTGTGTACCGCGCTCCAGCTCACCGAGCACTGGCAGGACGTCGCCGAGGATTACGCGGTCGGGCGCATCTACTTGCCGACCGAGGACCTGGAGCGCTTCGGCGTGGCCGAGGTGGATCTTGGCCTGCCATCCGCCACGCCGCAGCTACGGGCACTGATGGAGTTCGAAGTGAGGCGTGCGCGGGCCATGCTTGACGCGGGCGCGCCCCTCGCCCGGACGCTACCTGGACGTTACTCGTTGGCCGTCTGCGGATTCGTGGCCGGTGGTCGCTCCGCGCTGCGGGCGATCGCGCGCGCAAACTACGACGTGCTCGGCAAGCGGGCACGGGCCGGCCTCGTGAGTCGAGCTGCGGAGTTGGCGCGGATCCTGCTGCCCATGGATTCGAGATGAGCACCACCGTGACCGACGAGCAGGCTGTGCTCGATGCCTACCGGGCGTGCGAGGCGTTGACGCGCGAACGAGCGGCGAACTTCTACTACGGCATCAGGCTGCTGCCCGCCACCAAGCGCCGAGCGATGTGCGCCGTGTATGCCTTCGCCCGCCACATCGACGACATCGGCGACGGCTCGGCCCCTCCGGACCGCAAGCAGACGCTGCTGTCTGCCGCGCGGGCGGAGCTTCAGTCGGAGAACGGCAGCCAGATGCGACTGGCGCTGGCGGACGCCGAGCGGCGGTTCACGCTGCCCCGCGAGGCGCTCGACGATCTGATCGCCGGCGTCGAGATGGACGTGCGCGGGGATACCTACGCCACGTTCGACGAGCTGGTCGTGTACTGCCGCCGCGTGGCCGGCTCCATCGGCCGCCTGTGCGTGGCCATCTTCGGCGCCAACGACATGGAGGCAGCGATCCCGTTGGCAGACGACCTCGGGGTGGCCATGCAGCTGACCAACATCCTGCGCGACGTGCGCGAGGATCTCGATCGGGGGCGCGTCTACCTTCCCGCCGAGGACCGCGTGCGTTTTGGGTGCGAGGATCTCGAGGCTGCGCCCCCCGAGGGGTTCGCCGACCTCATGGGCTTCGAGGTCCAACGCGCCCGGGAGTGGTTCGATCGGGGGCTGGGCCTGCTGCCCCTTCTCGACGGGCGCAGCGCCTCGTGCGTGTCGGCGATGACCGGCATCTACCGCCGTCTGCTGGAGAGGATCGACCGCGCACCGGAAGCCGTCCTCGATCACGGATTGTCGCTACCGCCGTGGGAGAAGACCTGGGTGGCGCTCCGAAGCTTGGCGGGGGTATCCAGATGAGCGGCCGCAGCGTCGTGGTGGTCGGCGGCGGCCTGGCCGGAATCTCGGCCGCGCTGGACTGTGCGCGGGCCGATGTCTCGGTGACCGTGGTGGAGGTTCGTCCGCGGCTGGGTGGGGCGGTGTATTCCTTCGAGCGCGACGGGTTGTGGCTGGACAACGGCCAACACGTTTTCCTTCGTTGCTGCGAGAAATATCGAGCGCTCCTTAACCGGCTCGGAACCTCGGCGGACACCGTTCTGCAAAGGCGGCTCGCGGTCCCGGTGCTGGCTCCGGGAAGACCTGCTGCCTGGCTTCGCCGCAGCGGGCTGCCCGCTCCCCTTCACCTGGCCGGGTCGCTGTTGCGTTATCGCCACCTGCCGCTTGCCGGGCGGCTCTCCGCCGCGCGGGCAGCGCGGGCGCTCGGTAGGGTTGATACCGATCAATCGGCGACCGATGAGACCAGCTTCGGCGAGTGGTTGAGCGAGCAGCGACAGAGCCCGCAGGCGATCGAGGCACTTTGGGAGCTGATCGGCCGCCCCACCCTCAATCTGCGAGTCGATGACGCGTCGCTGGCCGCGGCGGCGTTCGTGTTTCAGGTCGGCCTGCTCGACCGGCCCGACGCCGGCGATATCGGCTACGCCCGCCAACCCCTGCAGCGTGTTCACGGCGACGCCGCGATGCGGGCGCTGCAGGCCGAAGGGGTCGAGGTCAGGCTCGGCTGGAGGGCATCGATGATCGAGGCGAACGACGACCGGCGTCTGGCCTTGATGGGTCCCGGCGAGCGCCTCGAGGCCGACGCGGTCATCCTTGCCGTCCCCCACGAGCGTGCGGCACGGCTTCTGCCCGGAGGCGCCGTCCGGGACATGGGTGCGCTCGAGCGACTCGGCACTTCGCCGATCGTCAACCTTCACGTTTTCTACGACCGCCCGGTGTTCGACCACGACTTCGCAGCCGCTGTGGATTCGCCCGTCCAGTACGTGTTCGATCGCACCGAATCGGCTGGGCTGGAGCGAGGCCAATGCCTGGCCGTGTCCCTGTCGGCAGCGGATGAGGAGTTGGGCGCTTCGGGCGAAGAGCTTCAAAGCCGATTCGAGAGCGCCCTGGCGGAGCTGCTTCCCCGCGCCCGTGGCGCGCGGATCGAGCGGTTCGTGGTCACCCGCGAGCACGGGGCCACGTTCAGGGCGGCCCCGGGTCACCGAGCGTTGCGACCGGGACCGCGGACCGGCGTCGACGGCCTTGCCCTGGCCGGCGCCTTCACGGACACCGGCTGGCCGGCGACGATGGAGGGAGCTGTGCGATCGGGGCATCACGCGGCGGAGATCGTGCTTCAGTCACTCGGGTCCGAGCGGGCGATCGCGGAGGTGGCGGCATGAGCGGCCTGTTGCTGGTCGCGGCGATGGCCGCCGAGGAGCGTGCCCTGAAGGCCGGTGCGCCGCGGGCCTCCGTGGTCCGCACCGGAATTGGGCCGCGCCGTGCTCGCCGCGCCGCGACCCGGCTCGCCGCGGCTCCAGCGGCGGGATTGGGCGTGGTGGGCTTCGGCGGCGCGCTGTCGCCCGAGCTCGAGCCCGGTCAGCTGGTGGTGGCCACCGAGCTGCGCGCCCGCGATGGCACGGTGCGAGCGGCGTGCCCCGGGGCAGAGGTGGTCGCAGCCATGCTCCATCGTGCGGGACTGTCCGTACAGACCGGACCAGTCGTGTCGGTGCACGCGCCGGTCCTGGGTTCAGGCGCGCGCGACCGGCTGCGCTCCAGCTCGGGCGCCGTGCTGGCGGACATGGAGTCGGTGTGGCTTGCCCCGGCCGCGGCCGGGAGGCCATTCGCGGTCGTCCGCGCGGTCCTCGACAGCCCGAGCAGGGAACCCTGGCGGCCGATTTTGGGACCCCGCGGCGGGCTGGACGCAGCAGCCGTGCTCGAGGCGGCTGCCGGGGTGTTGGATGGGTGGGCCCAGGTGATCCGCCCAAGGGAATTGGTGCTCGCGGCCCCGCGCGCTTCATGCGCCGGCGTCGAGCGGGCGATCGAGGTCGTGGAGCGAGCGCTCGACCGCTACGGTCCGCCCGTATACATGCGCAAACAGATCGTCCACAATCGACATGTGGTGTCAGAGCTCGAACGTCGCGGCGCGATTTGCGTGGATAACCTCGATGAGGTGCCGGATGGCTCCACAGTCGTCTTCTCCGCCCACGGGGTCTCGCCTGAGGTGCGCGAGCAGGCGAGGCGCAAGGAGCTCAACGTGATCGATGCCACGTGCCCCCTGGTCTCGAAGGTCCACGCCGAGGCGCGCCGGTTCGCCGACGATGGCTTCTCGATCGTGCTCGTCGGCCACGAAGGCCACGAGGAGATCGAGGGGACCGCGGGCGAAGCCCCGAGGAACGTGAAGGTGATCGCGTCGGCCGAGGAGGCCGACAGCCTGGAGGTAGAGGACCCATCCCGGATCGCCTACCTGACGCAGACCACGCTGGCGGTCGACGAGACCAAGGGCGTCGTGTCGCGGCTGCGGGAGCGCTTCCCGCACATCGTCGGGCCCCGCTCGGACGACATCTGCTACGCGACCCAGAACCGACAGGACGCGGTAAAGGCTCTGGCCGCAACCTGCGATCTCATATTGGTCGTGGGGTCCCGTAACTCATCGAACTCAAACCGTCTGGTCGAGGTGGCCGAACGACACGGCTGCAAGGCTCGCCTGCTCGATGAACAGGCCGACATCGATCCCAGCTGGTTCGAGGGCGCGGAGCGCGTAGGGGTGACCGCAGGGGCATCGAGCCCGGAGAGGATCGTGAGGCGGATCGTTGAAGCGCTCGGAGTCTTCGGGCCGCTGTCGGTGACCGAGCACGCGGTCGCGGCGGAGGAGGTCAAATTCACATTGCCCAGGGAGGTGCGAGCCTGATGGCAGTACCGGTCCGCCAAAGCGTCAAGGTCGGCGCCTACATCGCGCGCCAGCGGTTGGCGCGGCGTGATAAGTACGCGCTGGTACTGGAGCTGGAGCCGCTTTATCAGTGCAATCTGGAGTGCGCCGGTTGCGGCAAGATCCAGCATCCGGACCACATTCTGCGCCGGCGCATGCCCGTCGAGGATGCGGTGGCGGCGGTGGAGGAGTGTGGCGCCCCGGTGGTCTCGATCGCCGGCGGCGAGCCGCTGATCCATCCGGAGATAGACGCGATCGTGGGCGAACTGATCGCTCGCAAGCGGTTCGTCTACCTGTGCACGAACGCACTGCTGATGGAGAAGAAGATGAAGCTGTTCGAGCCCTCGCCCTACTTCGCCTGGGCCGTGCACATGGACGGACTGCGCGACCGCCACGACAAGTCGGTGTGCCGCGACGGCGTGTTCGACAAGGCGGTGGCGGCGATTCGCGAGGCCAAGGACCGCGGCTTCCGCGTCACGACCAACACCACGTTCTTCTCCGACGACACGCCTCAGACGGTCCGCGAGGTGCTGGACTTCCTCAACGACGAGCTCCAGATCGATCAGATGATGATTTCGCCGGCTTACGCCTACGAGAAGGCGCCCGACCAGGAGCACTTCCCGGGAGTCGAGCAGACTCGGCGGCTGTTCCGGGCCGCGTTTGCCGACGGTCGGAGGCGGCGCTGGCGGCTGAACCATTCCCCTCTGTTCCTCGATTTCCTGGAGGGCCGGACCGACTTCCAGTGCACGGCCTGGGGGATCCCCAGCTACTCGATCTTCGGTTGGCAGCGGCCCTGCTACCTGATGTCAGACGGGTACGCGTCGAGCTACCGCGAGCTGCTCGAGGAGACCGAGTGGGAGAAGTACGGCCGGGGCCGAGATCCGCGCTGCGACAACTGCATGGCCCACTGTGGATACGAGCCCACCGCTGTGAACGAGGCAGTGCGGGCGCCACACAAGGTTCTTGTGTCGACGGTGCGGGGGCTCCGCTCCTAGGCAAGTGGACGTCCTGCTCACGGGCGCGAGCGGGTTCATCGGCGCTCACGTCGCCGACGAGCTGGCGCGCCGGGGGGCGAAGGTGCGCGCGTTCTGCCGCTCGGAGCCGCCACCCGGGGCGCGGGTCGCGGACTGGGTCGGCGGCGACGTCACCGACGGCCCGGCGCTGGCCCGCGCGGTCCGAGGCTGCGAGGCGGTGGTCCACGTGGCCGCCCTCTACAGCTACTCGCGTGCCGACGCCGGGGCGATGGAGGCCGTAAACGTGGAGGGCACCCGCAACGTGCTCGAAGCCGCGGCCCGAGGCCGGATCGGGCGGGTCCTCGTGACCTCGACCTCGGCCACCTGCGGCCCGGTGGCCGGGCGCCCCGCCACCGAGCGTGACAGCCCTCCGTCCTGGGAGCTCCGGGTGCCGTACAAGCGGACAAAGCTCGCCGCCGAGAAGCTCGCGCTCCAGGCGGGTGCGGCGTGCGTCAACCCCACCACGGTCGTTGGCTCCGGCGACCGTGGGCCTACCCCGAGCGGAAAGATGATCCGCGACCTGGTCGAAGGCCGCATCGGCGGCTACATGCGCGGAGGCGGTCTGAACGTCGTCTCGGTCGAGGACGTGGCCCGGGGCCACGCCCTGGCGCTAGAACGCGCGCAACCCGGCGAGCGTTACATACTGGGCGGCGAGGACCTCTGCCTGAGGGACGTGTTCGGCTATGCGCTCAAGGCGCTCGGCCGGTCGGCGCCGCGGCTTGCCGTCCCATGGAGCGCGGCGTACGGTGCGGCCGTGGTGGCCGACGCCGCCGGCCGGCTAGTCGGCCGGGAGCCCCGGCTGTTGATCCTGGACGAGGTTCGACTGGCGCGTCTGCCGTTGTTCTTCTCGAGCGCCAAGGCGCGGGATGAGCTCGGCTATGTCTCGCGGCCGGCGGCGGACGCGCTCGCTGCCGCGGCCACCTGGTTCGGGGAGCGCCGCGCGCGCGCCACGACCAGCTCGGCGGCGTCGGGCAGCATGGCCGTCTGAAGCGGCGCCGGCCTGGCGCGGCCCAGCGTCCGCAGCAGCGCAGTGTGCAGCGCGGCGCGGTCCGGCGCCCACTCGGCCAGCCCCTGCTCGGCCATGGCGCGGGCGTGGGCGCGCACGTGTGCGGGGCCGGTGCCGTAGTTGATCAGCGGACAGCCCACGATCCGTGCCTCCAGGGCGGTTGTCCCGCCGGTGGTATGGATGAGGGCGTCTGCTGCAGAGAGCAGCTCCGGCATCCGCTCGGTGAAGGCGAGCACACGCACGCGCTTCTCGGCGCCGTACAGGCCGTTGAGGCGCGCCTGCGCACGCTCGCTGCGGCCCGCCAGGCAGAGCACCATCGCTCCGGGGACGCTCTGCAGAGCCACCTCGGTGGCACCGCTCAGATCACCCAGGGCCCAACCGCCGCCGGAGACAAGCAGCAGAGGGACATCGAGGGGCACCCCCAGCGCGGCCCGGGCCTCGTCCCGCGGCGGTGCGTGGCTGAACCTGGGGTCCACCAGCGGGCGGACCGCCGCGGCCTTGCCCGGCCCCGCGATCCGCTCCACCTCCGCCGTGGCCTCCGGCCAGGACAGCAGGTGCAGGTCGATCCCGGGATGAGCCCAGTAGTAGAGCCCCGCAGGGTCGGAGATCGAGGAGCACACCGGAACGGCCAGCCGGCCGAGAGCCCTCATCTGCCCCAGCGTGGCGCTCAGAATCGGATATTCGACCACAACCACGTCGGCGCCGGCCTCCGCGATCGTGCGACGCAGGCCTCGGCCACCGAGCGCCGCGAGAGCCAGATGGGCGGCGTCACGCGGCGGCCCCAGCTGGAAGAACACGCGGTAGGCCAGCTCGTAGCTCCAGCCCACATCGTCCAAGTGAGTGTGAAACCCGTTTGTCATGAACCGACCGAACCGCGGACCCATCACGTCCAGGTCGGTCCGGAACTCGACCGCGGACACGTCATCGCGCGCCGCCAGGCTGTCGGCCAGCGATCGAGCAACGGTGAGGTGGCCCTCGCCGATGTCGGCACACATCACCAGCACGCGAACGCCCTCGCCGGCCTGTGCCGAGGTGACCGCGCCGCGCTCGGGCCCCTCTAGCGCGAGCGTATTTGCTGGTGGAACCACTGCTTCCACCGTAGCGTCAGCTCTCACCACCACGCCTGGTGCTCCTCCATCACCCCGTAGCCCTCGGCGAGCGCGACCCCCCCGGGAAGCTCGCCGTGGAACGCCCCGAACGGTTGCCGGTAGCGGCTGCGGACAAGCAAGAGATTGTCCGTCCGCTCGCGTACGGCTTCCGCCTCGAAGTGCAAGCCGTCCACACCCGTCAGGGCCGGCCTGAAGATAGAGCGTGGCGTCTCGCGCGCGACGCCATCGATCCACACGGTGCGCTCGCTATCCGCCGGTGGATCGTTGACTCCGCTCACCAGGTTCCAGGCCAGCTCGCGGCCGTCGCTGGCCACGCCGACGCCGGCCGACCACTGCCAGGCTGTCTGCCGCGGGTAATAGGCGGCGGTGTCGTCTATCACCGCCCGCCCTTCGACGGGGTTCGGCGTCCCTTCGAGCATGAGCATTCCGTGCGCGCGGATTCCGCCCTGCTTACGCGTCCAGGCGTAGCTCTCTGCGCTGGGGCACACGGCCTCGATTCCCGCCTCCTCCTCCAGGGTCAGGTCGAGCCGGATGCCCTGATCGCTTACGACGACCCG
This sequence comes from Solirubrobacteraceae bacterium, assembly GCA_036771025.1. GTDB lineage: Bacteria > Actinomycetota > Thermoleophilia > Solirubrobacterales > Solirubrobacteraceae > Palsa-465. The sequence goes on along the minus strand of DAIPIC010000044.1, from coordinate 10,943 downwards.
TCCGGGCTGCAGAACCACGCGTGTCCGCCCCACCCTCGTCCGCTCCACCAGCAGCCGCCGGCGGCGATCCCACAGAGCCCAGAAGGACTGGCGCGCGCGCCCGATCCTCACGATCGCCGCACACAGCATCAGCTCGGGCCCATAGACCCCGACGTACCGCCACGCCTTCAGCGGCCTGAGCCCATGGTGCGATGGCATCGAACGAGGCGGCAGCGGCAGCGTGGCGAGGAGGGCCGGACGGGGCTGGCCGAAGACGCCCCGGTAGGGGAGCGCGGCGAATGGTGCGCCCGGCGACCTGTTCAGGAGCCCAAAGCGTGCCGCCGCGGGAGTTATTGCGCTCTCCGACACGTCATACATGTTGCAGAGCGCAAAACAGCGATGCGTGCGGCGGGGTGCGCGCTTGAACAGGTCGCCCCGACCAGCCGCGTCGATATCCTTGACTGACTAGTCAATCAGGAAGGCAGCATTGCGCGTCGGCGCCGTTCAGCTTACCTCGACCGAGGACACCGACCGAAATCTTGCGACCGCGGACCGTCTCGTCCGCAAGGCCGCCTCGCACGGGGCGGCGGTCATCGTGTTGCCGGAGAAATGGAGCGTGCTCGGCACCGGCGAACAGCTCCGCGCCGGGGCCCAATCGCTCGATGGGCAGGCGATCTCGTGGGCCCGCGAAATCGCCCGCGAGCTGGGTATCGATCTTGTGGCGGGCTCGATCGTCGAGGCGGTTCGGGGCCAGGAGAAGACCTCGAACACCAGCGTTCACGTCGGAGCCGACGGCGAGATCAGAGCCGTCTACCGCAAGCTGCACATGTTCGACGTGGAGGTCGACGGGATGCTCTACGCGGAATCCGAGCATGAGCAGGCGGGGGAGGAGCTCGTGGTCTCCGAGTTGGCGGACGGGACGAAGCTGGGGATGAGCGTCTGCTACGACGTCCGCTTTCCCGAGCTCTACAGGCTGCTCACGGTACGCGGCGCCGAGATCGTGTCGATCCCCAGCGCCTTCACGCTCACCACCACGCGGGATCACTGGGAGGTGCTCCTGCGGGCTCGCGCCATCGAGAACCAGTGCTTCGTGGTGGCGCCCAACCAGATCGGTTCGCATCCCGGTGGCTATCGCTCCGGGGGGCGGTCGATGATCGTCGACCCCTGGGGGCTCGTGCTTGCCAGCGCTCCGGACGCCGAGACGACGGTCGTTGCCGACCTCGACTGGGGCGTGCTGCGCGACGTGCGCCGCCGCCTGCCGGCTCTCACCCATCGCCGGCCGCAGCTCTACGGGCCAGCGCCCGAGCGGGAGGCCGCGATCTGATGGCCTCTCCCGAGCGTGCCCCGATCGACAAGCGCAGGACGATTCTCGATGCCGCGGTTCGAGTCTTCGCGCGGCAGGGCTTTCACACCTGTCGGGTGTCCGATATCGCGGATGAGGCGGGCGTGGCCTACGGGCTCGTCTACCACTACTTCAACTCCAAGGAAGAGATTCTCGACACGCTGTTCCTGGAGCGCTGGGACGTGATGCTGGCCGCGATCGCCGAGGCCGACGCCTCGGAGCAGACGCCGCGCCAGAAGCTCTACGCCATCGCCGCGTTCATCATCGACTCCTACCGGCACGACCCCGATCTGATGAAGGTGATCATCGTCGAGGTCACCCGTGCCGCCAACACATTCGGGCGCACACACCTGGCGAAGATCAGGGAGGCGTACGGGCAGATCGCCGGGATCGTGGCGCGGGCCCAGGCAAACGGCTCCTTTCGCAAGGAGATCACGCCGGAATTCGCCGCGTTGTCCTTCTACGGATGCATCGAGCAGGTGCTGAGCGGGTGGATCTTCGAGCTCGAGCCAGCTGGGCCGGAGCAGCTCGAGCGGGCCAAGATGCTGATCGTCGAGACGATCTGCGGTGGGCTCGAGGGTTAGCTCCTGCTCGCGGCGGGTAGGTCGCGGTGGCCTTCGAAGTTCTGATTGAATGCCCCGCCGATGACGGAGAGCCCTCTTGTAAAGCGCCTGCTGTGGTCAGGGTTGCTGGCGGGCACGGGCGCGCTGGCGACGTTGGCGTCCGCTCGCGTCTCGGCCGTGATCTGGAAACGCGTCTTCGGCGAAGAGCCCCCCGAGTGACTCCGCAGCCTGAGACGCCGGATCAGCAGAGCGCGGCTGGCAACGAGCCGGCTCCTTCGCCACCGGCCGGCGAGCCCGAGGCCCCCGTGGGGCCGCCCCCTCCCACGATCCCGCTCGAACCGAGTGGGGAGCCCGAATCGCCGCCCGTTCCGGAGCCACCGCCGGCGGCCGCAGCGAGGGACGCACCGCCGCCCGTCGAACCCCCCGCCACGGCGCCCGTCGGACCAGCGGCCGCGCCACCGGTCCCAGCTGCACCCGCACCCGCGCCCCCACTGGCGCCGGCAGCACCGGCTCCGCCGCCGGCTGAGGCGCCCCCTCCACTCGGCGCGCCCCTCGCCGCCGCCGACGGGTCGGCCGCAGGCGGCCTGGGCCATGACCGTCCGGAGGTTCTCGCCGGGGCCGCGTTCGCCGGCGGGTTTCTGGTAGCTCTGATCCTCAAGCGCCTTGCCGGCTGACAGCGGAAACGACAACCTGGCCACCGCGGTGACGGAGGTCTCCGAGCGGGTCAGCGTCCTGGTCCGCGAAGAGATCGAGCTCGCCAAGGCGGAGGTGATGGAGAAGGTCACGAGCCTGACGCGAGGCGCCATCGCGATCGCGGCCGGGGCCGTGTTCGGATTGTTTGCGATTGTCCTTCTTCTGGAGACGATCGCCTGGGCGCTCAGCGGGGCCCTCACCGACTCCGCGGGATCGATCTGGGTCGGCTTTCTGATCGTCACCGGCGTGTTGTTCGCGCTCACGATAGGGGCGTTCATGTTCGCGTGGCGCAAGCTCAAGGTCGGCGCCCCGAAGCCGGACATGGCGATCGACGAGGCGAAGAAGATCCGGGCCACCGTCAGCACCAAGTCGGAGGTGTGATGGCAACGCGGACGCCGCAGGAGATTCGCGCCTCGATCGAGCAGAACCGCCAAGAGCTGGGCACCTCGCTCGAGAAGCTGCGCGGCGAGGTCGTGCGGATCACCGACTGGCGGGCGCAGCTCCGCCGCCACCGGACCCAGGTCCTGGTCGGTGCCGGGGTGGCGGGCTTCATCGTGGGCGGGGGCATCGCGGCCTTGGGCGGTCTCGCTGCCGGCGGCCGTTCACGCCGAGGTCGGCGCGGACTGCGACGCGGCTAGAGCGCAGCTACAGAAACGACTTGGGAAGGCCACCGGCGCCAAGGAGACCGGGGCCCACATGCGTGCCGATAACGGGGCCGATCTCAGAGACGGCGGTCGGCCCGAAGCCGAAGATCTCGATGCCGCGCGCCACCAGCTCCTCGGCCTGGTCGGGAGCCTGGATGTGCTGCACCATCCATGCGTCTCTGCCCTCGTAGTACAAGCTCCGCAGCAGCTCGACCATCCGCTCGAAGGCTCGTCGCGAGGTGCGGACGCGCTCCACCGGCGTGATCTCCGACTCCACCGTCAGGATCGGCTTGATCCTGAGTGCCGAGCCAAGCCAGGCCTGGGCTCCGGCGATTCGACCCCCCCGCCGCAGATATTCGAGCGTATCGATCGCAAACCACATCTTCAGCTGCGCGCGAGCTGTCCGGGCATGCTCCGCGACCGCCGCCCCATCGGCACCGCTCTGAGCCGCGGCCGACGCCGCCAGCACGACCAGCCCCTCACCACCGCAGGCGGTTTCAGAGTCGACCACGTGCACGACGTTGGCTCGGTCACCTAAGGCCTCACGGGCCTGTCCCGCCGTGGCCACCGTCCCGGACATCCCTCCCGCGAGGTGGATGGACACGATCTCATGGCCCGACTCGATCAGCGGCTCGTATACGGCGAGAAAGTCTCCGACCGATGGCTGTGAGGTCGTCGGCAGGCCACTCAGATCGCGTAGCTGCCCGTAGTAGTCGTCGTAGCTCGATATGTCGCTCTCACGCTGGGCCGCTCCATCGCGATGCACGTACAGGCTCACCAGCTGGATGCCATGGTCGGACACCAGCTCCCGAGGGAGGTAATGGCACGTGTCGGAGACGATCGCGACCGCCATGGGCCGCGCCACCCTACCAGTGGCCTCGCGCCCTTAGACTGGACCCCGACGTGGCCGGCACCCTCCTCACGGGCGCGACAGGCTTCATCGGCTCGCACCTCGCCCGGTTGCTCGTTCAGCGCGGCGACGAGGTGCGCGTCCTGGTGCGAAAGCAATCGAGACGCGAGGCGCTGAGGACGCTCGAACTTGAGCAGCTGGAGGGCGACATCCTCGACCGCCGCGCCGTGCGGCGAGCGATGCGAGGCATCGAGCGCGTCTTTCATGTCGCCGGGACAACGTCACTCGTGCAGGGCAGAGAGCGGATTTTCGCCCTCAACGTCGAGGGGACCCGGATCGTGCTGGAGGAGGCCCTGCGGGCAGGGGTGCAGCGGGCGGTGTACACATCGTCCGTGGCCGCCGTCGGCCCCGCTCGAACGGGCTCGACGGCTGACGAGAGCAACGTCTGGGACGCCGGGCGCTACGCGATCCCCTATCTGGACTCAAAGCATGAGGCGGAGAACGAAGCCATGCGCGTCCTGGCTCGCGGGCTTCCGGTCGTGATCGTGAATCCCGCGCATGTGCTGGGCGCCGGTGATCCGGGGCGCTCCTCGACGGTTCTGGTGCGCCAATTTCTGCGGCAGGAGATACCGGCCTATGTCGAGGGGACCCTCAACATCGTGGGCGTGCAGGACGTTGCGCGCGGACACCTGCTGGCGGACGAGAAGGGCCGCGTCGGGGAGCGGTACATCCTCGGCAACCGTAACTTCACGCTGGACCGCCTGTTCGCCGACCTCGGGCGGCTGTCGGGCGTCGAGCCACCGGCGGTAAAGCTGCCACTGGGCGCGGCGCTGGCGCTGGCTACGGCGGGGCGCCGCGTGCCGGGCGTCTCGCTTCCGTCGCCGACCGAGATCCGCGCCTCCTCGCTCAACTGGGCGTTTCGCAACACGAAGGCGAGGCGAGAGCTCGGATGGCGGCCTTCCCCGCACGAGGATGCGCTCGAGGAGACGATCGCCTTCTACCGAGAGCGGGACCGCGGGCGTCTGGCGCCCGCGGGTGCCCGACAGCCGCTGGCGCTGCGCGCGGCGGGGGCCGTCCTGCGGCGGCTCTGAGCGTCCGCGCTCAGGACGTCTTGGCCGCGCCGCGACGGCGGCCGGCTTGCACCGCCCGCCGTCGCGCTCCGCGAGACTGCGCCCTTAGGCTCGACCCTTGGCCAACCCCGCCCTGAATCCCTGGTTGAAGGCGAAGTTGTATGCGGCGTTGTAGCCGCTGTTGAAGCCGATGTTGAACGCCTTGTTGAACCCGAAGTTGAACACGAAGTCGCATCCGGTAGCTACGGCTGGCCGGGCTTGCGGCGCCGCAGCACGGGCCGCGATCAGCGACGAGTGACGGACGGTGCGACCCGTCTGATGCCGCCCGGTCACGAACCCGCGCTTCCAGCCGGTCTGCCACGCGCCGCCCTTCTGGTAGGCCTTGCTGAACTCGCTCCTCCAGCCGGGGTTGAAGCCGGCGTTGAACCCGGAGTTGAACCCCTGGTTGAACTGCGTGCTGCACTCGGTCACGACGAACGCCGAGATGTTGCTCGACGTGGCGTTGGCCGTGGCCAGCAGTCCGCTGCTCGGGCTGAACGCCGCCGACACCGGTCCGGTCCCGCCGCCCAGCGATAGCGGGGATCCGGGAACCTGCGCCAGCGTGCCGGACGAAGACACCGAGAACACCGATGCGGAGTTGTTGGAGAAGTTCGGGGTCACCAGCAGCTGTCCGCCGGCGCCGAACCGGACCTCCTGAGGATTCGGGCCGGTCGCAAACGGGGATCCCGAGACCTGCGTGAGCGCGCCACCAGCGGACACCGAGAACATCGACACGTTGCTCGAGCCGGAGTTGGCAACGGCAAGGAGCCCGCTCGGGCTGAACGCCACCGACCGCGGACCGCTGCCCGTCCCGACCGGAGCTCCCACCGGGGTCAGCGACCCGGTCGGCGAAACCGAGAAGATCGCAACGCTGTTTGATCCGGAGTTGGCCACCGCGAGCAGCCCGCCGCTGGGACTGAACGCGACCGACGTCGGGCCCCCGCCCCCGGAGCTCACCGGAGCGCTCACAGGAGTCAGCGAGCCGCCAGAGACGGCGAACACCGTCACGCTGTTTGAGCCGGAGTTGGCGACCGCAAGCAGGCCGCCACCGGGGCTGAACGCGACGGACTGCGGAGCGTTGCCGCCGGTGCCCACCACGGTCGTCGGAGTCAGCGACCCATTCCCGCCCACGGAGTACATCGACACCGTGTTGGCACCCCTGTTGGCGACAGCAACAAAGTTGTCGTTAGGGCTGAACGTGACCGAAGCCGGAGCGAGTCCGGTCGGGACCGGACTCCCGGGAACGAATCCAAACGACGAGCCCGAGACCGTGTACACCGACACGTCGTTGGCCCCGGTATCGGCGGTGGCGATGAGCGATCCGTTAGGGCTGAAGGCGATCGATGAGGGGTTCGCCCCGGTCCCGGGCGCCGGCACCTGGGCAAAGCCGGGCGTCAGCGCTGCTGCAGCCTGGGCAGCCACCAGCGAGACCGCGGTTACGAGCAGACCAGCGAAGAGCTTGCGCATCACAGAAATCCCCTGTCGGTCGAACGGTCGGTCGGTAGACGTGGTCCCATCAGAAACCCTAACGCGCAACCCGAAGTTGCGGAGGGCTGCAAGGAAGCTGTCAGACGACAGACACGCTGCTCATCGGCTCATTTGCGGTCATCACCGGGGCCCCCGCCCCATCTGGGCATCGTGGCTGATACTGCACCCCGTCATCCGATCATCAGGAGGAACCGTGAGGCTCATCAGATCTCCCCGCAGACGCCGCAACGTCGCTGTGAAAGGCGCCACCGCGATCGGACCGCAGGTCGTCGGGCCGACGGCGATGGCACCGCTTTCGATCGTCGCTTGCGCCGTGGGTGCGCTCGCGGTGGGCGCACTCGCCATCGGTCGCGTCGCGATCGCCAACGCCGTAATCCGCAAGCTGAGCGCCGGCGAGGTGGAGATCGGGATGCTGCGAGTGCGGGAGCTCGAGGTGGGCGGCCGTCGCTGGCCAGCGCCCGACAGCTAAGCCGGCCCTAGGCGGCCATTACCGGCCGAGGCGGCCGTCAGTCCTTGCGCCCGGTCGCCAGGATGCCTACCCCCACCGCGGCGATGGCCAGACCACCGGCTCCCCCGACCAGCTCCAACCGGCGGGGTGAGCGGGCGAACCACGCCCTGAACCCTCCCGCAAGGGTCGCCCACACGGTGTCCGAGAACACCGCAATCCCTGCGAACAGAAGGCCGAGCACCAGTATCTGGGCCGTCACGTTCCCCTGCGCTCGGCTGGTGAACTGGGGAAGGATGGCGACCAGGAACACCACAGTCTTTGGGTTCGTGGCGCCCACGGTCGCGCCCTCGATGAACGAGCGTGCGTCCGGGCGCGAGTCCACCGGCGCGGCCAGCGAGCTCGCGAGCGACTTCCGCTGCCTGAAGGTTCGGATCCCCAGATAGATGAGGTAACCGCCGCCGACCAGCTTCAGCACCGTGAAGGCCGCCACGGACTGCTCGGCCAGCGCACCGACGCCGAAAGCCACGGCCAGCACCTGCACGTACTCTCCCGCCGCGTTGCCTGCGACCGTCAGCACGGCCACGCGACGTCCCTGAGCGATCGCCCTGCCGATGACGAACAGCACGCTGGGACCGGGAATCACGATCACCACAAAGGCGGTGACCGCGAAGGTCGACAGCCGGTCGGTAGGGGGCACGAACCCAGTCTAGGCCGAGCTAGATCGAAGCTTCGATCTCAATCGGCGTCTGGCCGCAGATCCGCAGCGCATCCTCTACCGCGGCGATCACGTGCTCCAGCACCTGCACGCGGGCGAAACGCTTGGACTCGGCGGAAATCACGTGCCACGGCGCGACCTCATGGTCGGTCGTCACGAGCATTTCCTCGACTGCCGCCTCGTAGTCGGCGCGTTTGGACAGATTGCGCCAGTCCTCGCCCGTGAGCTTCCAGCGCTTCAGGGGATCTCGCTCCCGGGCACGGAAGCGACGCAGCTGCTCGTCCTCGGAGACGTGCATCCAGAACTTCACGAGCACCAGCCCTTCGGCTGCAAGGGCGGCCTCCCATTGAACGATCTGCGGGTAGGCCCGACGCCATTCCTCCTCGGTGGCAAATCCCTCGACGCGCTCCACGAGCACCCGGCCGTACCAGGAGCGGTCGAGGACCGCCATCCCGCCCCAGCCCGGAAGCGCAGCGGAGAAGCGGTGCAGAAAGTGATGGCGGCGCTCGTCCGCGGTGGGTGCGGCGAACTGCGCCACGCGCACGTGCCGCGGGTCAAGTGGGCTCACCAACCGCCTGATGCTGCCCCCCTTTCCCGAGGCATCCCATCCCTCGAACAGAACGCACAGGGGCGGCCCCAGAGTCCCGTCTCCAATCAAGCCGCCCATCTGCAACCGCAAAGCCAGCAATCGGCGCTGGGCTTTCAGGATCCGCTGCTCGCTCTCCCGCGCGCCAAGCTTCAGATCGAGATTCGCATCGCGCAGGGACGCCATCCGAACCTGACCTTATACGCTCGCCGACGGTGGCCTCGTCACTTAGCCGCTTTTACGACTCGGTCAGGCATCCTTCGGCAGCGACGCTGGCGACTGAGCGGGCCACCGTATCCGGCTTCGAGCACCTGCGAGGCCACAAGTACTGCCTGCTCGTCACCTATAAGCGAAACGGAGAGCCCGTCGCTACTCCGGTGTGGTTCGGGCTAGCCGGCGGCAGGGTCTACGTCCGCAGCGAATCCGACGGCGCCAAGGTCAAGCGGATCCGCAATGACCCCCGCGCTCGCGTCGGCCCCTGCACCGCGCGGGGCAAGCCGCTGGGGCCGCCCGCAGAGGGCCGAGCGCGGGTGCTCGACGACCGCGCCGATATCAGGAGCGCGGAAGCTGCCCTCGAAGCGAACTACGGCCTGGGGCGAAAACTCTACGAGCGCGCCGGCGGAGCCCTGGGGATTGACGCCGTGTACCTGGAAGTCACGCCAGTCTGAGCGTGCCGGTCACATTCCTCGCATCTCGCGGGTCTAGTTCCATGACACCCCGCGAAGGAGGAACGTGACAGTGGACAGGCAGGAATGGCTAGCGCAGCAGTTCGAGGAGCAGCGGCCCCGGCTGCGGGCCGTCGCTTACCGGATGCTTGGCTCGCTGAGCGAGGCTGATGACGCAGTCCAGGATGCGTGGCTGAGGCTGAGCCGGGCGGACACCAGCGACGTGGAGAACCTCGGCGCGTGGCTTACAACGGTCGTGGCCAGAGTGGCGCTGAACATGCTCCGCTCGCGGAGCACGAGGCGCGAGCAGCCCCTCGACGTGCACGTGCCCGATCCGATCGTGGACCCCGCCGACGGCACCGACCCAGAACACGAGGCGCTCCTGGCCGATTCCGTGGGCTTGGCGCTGCTGGTCGTGCTCGAGACGCTGAGCCCTCCCGAGCGGCTCGCGTTCGTGTTGCACGACATGTTCGCCGTGCCGTTCGAGGACATTGCTCCCATCGTGGACCGCTCCCCGGAGGCTGCCCGGCAGCTGGCCAGCCGCGCCCGGCGGCGGGTGCGCGGGTCTGCTCCCGCGCCGGATGCCGACCTCCCGGCTCAGTGGGAGGTGGTCGACGCGTTCCTGGCGGCGGCACGCGAGGGTGACTTTGCGCGACTCCTCGCGGTGCTCGACCCCGACGTGGTGCTCCACGCCGACGCCGGGCTCACAGGCCTATCCCGCCACGTCGAGGGCGCCGAGGCCGTCGCCAGTCAGGCGATGCTGTGGCAGCGAGTCGGGCTCGACACGCGACGGGCGCTCGTCAACGGCGCTGCTGGGATGGTGGCCCTGCGTGAGGGGAGGCCATTCTCGGTGATGGGATGCACCATCAAGGACGGCAAGATCGTCGAGATGGACATCCTCGCCGACCCAGACCGGCTCGCCGCGCTCAACCTAGAGGTCCTCGACGACTAACGCCCTGTCACATTCGCGGGCTCCGTGGCGTCATAGGAGTGAACGCTTCAAACGAGGCCGGAGGTCCTTTCGATGAAGACAGCTACGACACCCAATCGCCCAGGCACCGCTGAGCTCGTAGATGAAATTAACGTCGCCGCATCCGGGATCGGGCTCTGGACGACGACGCTGTTCGGAATCGTGCCGGGGTTCATTCCCATCGTCGCGCTCACGATTGTTGGGCTCGCGATCTTCGTGGTCCCGATCGTGGTACTGATCGCCATGATCGCTCTGCCATTGCTGGCGGTGCGTGTCGCCTGCCGGTTGATAGCCCGCGCGTCGAACCCCAAGCCGCGCTTCACTACAGACGATGGCGACTCTCTACCGATGCACGACGCCGACCGACTGGCTGTGCCCATGCGGCAAAGTCGCTCGGGCGCTGCGGCATGACGGAATCGCGTTCCAGGAGGTCCGAGTGCCGCAGCGGCGATCGCGGCGTCCCGAGGTCGAGGCCCTCACCGAGCAGCGGCGTGTACCGGTCCTGGTGATCGACGGCGAGGCGATTTGCGATTCGCGCCGGATCGTCGAGCACCTGGAGTTCAGGCGACAGACGTAACAGGTATTGGCCGGCGCACATGTGCGCCGGCCCCGGTCGCGCATGCGCGACCGGCGGGGCCGCGCATGCGCGGCCCCGGTCATCTCATAAGCGCGGGTCGACCACCCACTTGAGCGCTCGGCCACCGCTGGGAGCCGACAGCGCCTCCGGCAGCTGCTCGAGCCCAATCGTCTCTCCGCACAGCAACTGCCAGTCGAGCTCCCCCCGAGCCAGCGCGCGCAGCGCCGCATCGATTTCCTGGGGCGAGTGATGAAACGCTCCGCGCAATTCGAGCTCGTCATAGTGAAGCGGGCCGGCGGGTAACGCGACCTCGG
>DAIPIC010000043.1:0-22459 GCA_036771025.1 Solirubrobacteraceae bacterium | reverse complement strand
GGTCCAGTACGGCTCAGGCCCTGACGGCGGACGGCCTGTGAGGATCGACGGGCGCGAGCTGCGGGTGGCCGTCGCGCGGGCCTAGAGCGCCTAGGCCAGCGACGGCTCGAGCTCGGCCTCGAGCTTGCGCTTCGGATAGGCGCCGATGACCTTCTTCGCCACCTCGCCATTGCTGAACAGGATCAGTGTCGGGATCGACATCACGTCGTACGCGATGGCCGTCTGCTGATTCTCGTCCACGTTCAGCTTGACTACCTTGAGCGCGTCGGCCCGCTCCTTGGCGATCTCCTCGACGACGGGCCCAACCATCCGGCACGGTCCGCACCAGGGCGCCCAGAAGTCGACCAGGACCGGCGTCTGTGCCTCGAGAACCTCTGCCTGGAAGTTGTCGTCGGTGACCTCGGAAACGGTGCCTGCCATCAGTGCTCCTTGTTCGGAGGGTTGCTTTACAAAGTATAGCGACTGCTCGCCGGGACTACTCTTGGACTCTAGATGCCCGATCCGACAAACACCGAGATCGCCGCAGCGCTCGACGAGCTCGGTGACCTGTCCGAACTGGATGGGGCGATCATCCATCGGGTAGTTGCCTATCGCAACGCGGCCAAGTCGGTGCGCGAGGCGCCCGTGTCCGTGGCCGCCCTGGCCCGTCAGGGACGCGCCACCGAGCTCCCTGGCGTCGGCCAAACGATTCAAGAGAAGGTGTTGGCGCTGGCCGACGACGGCGACATCCCGGCCGCCGCCAAATTGCGCGCCAAGTTTCCCTCGGGCCTGATCGAGATCATGCATCTGCCCGGGTTGGGACCAAAGCGGGCACGCCGGCTGTTCGACGAGCTGGCCGTCGAGTCGCTCGAGGCGCTCCGGGAAGCCGCCGAGACCCAGCGCATCCAGACCCTGAAGGGGTTCGGCCCCAAGGCGGAGGAGGCCATCCTGGCGGCGTTGGACGCCGCGGGCGAAGGAGACCGCTCCCACCGCGTGGTGCTCGACCAGGCGCTGACCGTGGGCGAGGAGCTGATCGCCGCGCTCCGAGAGCATCCGGCATCGGAGCGAGTGGAGCTGGCGGGGTCGGCGAGGCGAATGACCGACAGCGTCAAGGATCTCGACGTGATCGCCACCGCAAGCGATCCCCGCGCGCTGGCACAGGCAGCGGCAAAGCTGAATCTGGTTGAGTCCGCCCAGAAACCGGGCGAGGCAGGAGTCAGGTTGCGGATGCATACCGGCCTCGGGGTCGACCTGCGAATCGTCTCCCCGGATCAGTTCGGCAACCTGCTCCAGCACCTGACCGGCTCCAAGCAGCACAACATGGCGCTGCGCGATGCCGCCGTGCGCAAGCGGCTGCATGTCTCGGAATACGGGGTGCTCGACGACACGACATCTGAGACGCACCGCTGCGCGACGGAGAAAGAGGTCTACGGGCTGCTCGGCCTGGAATACATCGAGCCCGAGCTGCGGGAGAACCGCGGCGAGCTGGAGGCGGCCGCGACCGGGACCCTGCCGGAACTCGTGACGCTCGAGGACCTCAGGGGCGACCTTCACTGCCACACAACTGCCTCCGACGGAACAGCCTCGATCGAGGAGATGGCGACCGCGGCCCGCGATGCCGGCTATCAGTATCTGGCGATCACCGACCATTCCGCCACGTTCGGGTTCGGGGACGAAATTTCACCCGCACGGCTGCTGCAGCAGATCGAGCTGATCCGCTCGACGGAGGTCGAGGGCATCCAGCTGTTGGCCGGCTCCGAGGTCAACGTCCTGCCGGACGGGTCGCTCGATTACGACGATGAGCTGCTGGGCCAGCTGGACTGGGTGGTGGCCAGCGTCCACACCTCGTTTCGGATGGCGCCCGAGGCAATGACGGCGCGGATCGTGCGGGCCATCGAGCATCCGCTGGTGGACGTGATCGGTCACCCCTCGGGCCGCAAGATCGAGCACCGCCCGCCCTACGAATACGACCTGGAGCAGGTGATCGACGCCGCGGCGCGTACCGGCACCATGCTTGAGATCAATGCCAACCCGGATCGCCGGGACTTGAACGACATCCAGGCCCGGGCAGCGGCCGCCGCCGGCGTTCCCCTCGTGATCTCGACCGACGCCCATCGCCCGGCCACCTTCACGCGCGTGCCGCGTTACGGGATCGCCACCGCCCGCCGGGCCTGGCTCACGGCAGCCGAGATCGCTAACACCAAGCCCTGGGCCGAACTGGACACGATGAGAAAGCGGGTCGCCCGGGCGTGAGGGCACCGGCCGCGGCTCTGGCCAGTGCACTGCTGTTGCTCTCTGCCTGCGGCGGTTCCTCGCCCAACCACGCCTCCACCTCCAGCGCACCGCAGCCGACGCCCGCTCGAACCGTCACCACGCCTATTCGGGTGGGTGCGGCCCCGGCGTCGATCGCGCTGTCCAGCCCGGCGTTTGCCGCAGGTGCGACGATCCCCTCTGCATACACCTGCAGCGGTCGGAACATCTCCCCGCCCCTGCGGTGGAGCCGTGTGCCGGGCGGCACCCGCGAGCTCGCGCTCGAGCTGATCGATCCCGACGCCCCTGGAGGGCCCTTCCTCCACTGGGCCCTGGCCCGTATCCCGACGACCCTCAGGACACTCGCCGCCGGCGAATCCACGCCGCCGGGAGCGGTGGCCGGCACGAACAGCTTCGGGAAGATCGGCTACGGAGGGCCCTGCCCGCCGGCCGGCGCCAAGGCCCATCGGTACGTGTTCGTGCTGCTTGCGCTCCGTTTGCCCTCAGGGCTCAGTCGCGGCTTCGGGGCCGACGCACTGCCCCTCTCCCGTGCCCTTGCGATCGGGGAGCTGCAAGCGACTTTCGGGCGCCCTTAGCGTTCCCCGCCGGCGACGCCCCGTCTGTGCCGGCCGTCCCCACCGCCGGCGCCAATCCCAGGCGCCCCCGGATGCTCTCGAACGTCACTCCCCGCTGCGCGCCGATGAACCAGCCGACGCCGATCAGGAACAGGACCAACGCGATCCAGAAGTTCAGTCGCATCCCCAGGACATGTACGGAGTAGTCGATCCGCAGCTGCTCCTCGAACAGCCTGAAGGCCGAGTAGCCGGCCACGTACAGCGCGAACAATCCAGGAGGGCGGATCTTGCGGTGATGGCCCAGCCACACCAGAAACCCCGCCAGAGACAGGTTCCAGATGATCTCGTACAGGAAGGTGGGCTGAAAGGTCGCGTACTGGAGATAGCCCGGCGGCCGATGCGAGGGGGAGATCTTTAGCGCCCACGGCAGCGTCGAGGGCTTGCCGAACAGCTCCTGGTTGAAGTAGTTGCCCACCCGGCCGAACGACTGGGCCACCAGCAGCCCCGGCGCCGCGGCGTCCATGAAGCGACGCACGTCTGGCTTGCTCAGCCGGCGGCGCACCACCCACAGACCCACGATCACCCCACCCGCGATCCCGCCCCAAATACCCAGTCCGCCCTGCCAGATCGCGAACGGTCCCCACCAGTGGTCGGGTACCTGACTCGGCGTGGTGATCAGAAAGTAGATCCGGCCACCGATCAGGCCGGCGGGGAAGGCCCACAGCGCCACCTCATAGGGCAGATTTGGGTCTCCGCCAGCCCTCCCCCACCGCCGGCTGGAGACGAGAATCGCGCCGGCCACGGCGAACACGTACATCAGCCCGTAGACGTGCACGAACAGAGGCCCGATGTGGATGCCGTTCGTGGACGGGCTCGGGATGTAGGCCGGGATCACTTAATCGAAATGTTGTCAGCTGTCAGGCCCGAGGCCTGGCATGGGGCGCACGGCCGGAGCTGCCATTGAGCTCGAATAGGTTCGAGCGGAAGCCTGGCGTCCGGACGAGCCTGATGGGCTTCAACGGGGAAGTCCGCTGGATGTAGAACCGAGCCCCATCACGTTCCTCGATAGCCGTAACCGCCGAGGCCTGCCGACGCCAGGCCAGCGACCAGATGATCGCGAACCCGGTGGCCACGGCGGGAACCTGGGGCAGCACGAACGCCAGTGCCCCGGCGCCGATCGTCGAGACCAACAGAGGCCACAGGCGGTTGAACACCGTCCGCGAGGGGCTGACCTCGGGCAGCGTGGTCTCCATCCGGGCGCTTGCCAGCAGCGACGCGATGGGAGGAGAGGCCTCAGCACGTCGGCCCAGCCAGATCCCGATCAGCGCGGCGAGCGCCCACCATCCCGCCGATACCGGCACGATCAGTGAGTCGCCGTTGTCTGCCGCGCCCCCGACGGTGACGGCCGCCAATGCGCTGGCCGCCCCGGCGCTGATCAGGACAGTCGTGCGCAGGAAGTCGGTGAACCGCATCTAGGGGTGGTTCTGATCGGTCGCCGGCGACCGGGGCTCCGCCACGCCCGGCTCCAGCAGCATCGAGAGCAGATCTTGCACGCCGCCCGTTCCCTCCACCACGAAGTCGGTCTCGCTCGAGATCTCATCGGGCCCCTCGTCCGAGCGCACCCCCACCCTCAATGCCCGCGTGAGCCGTCCTTGCAGAGTGAGCTCCGCCAGCGCACGGAAAGCGTCGAGATCGGTCCGGTCGTCGCCGGCGTAGAGGGCGGTCTCGACGTCCTCCTCCTCGAGAAAGCTCGAGATTCCCGCGCCCTTGTCGATCCGGACCGGCGGCCGGACCTCGAGTACCTTCCGGCCCCAGTGGGTTCGCAGCCCGGCAGATTCCGCCCGGGCGGCGATGGAGTCGATCGCGGCCCGCGCGGCTGCCTCGTCGGGCGCGCCCCGCCAGTGGAACGCCACGATCAGACCCTTGTCCTCGATGCGCACGCGCAGTCGGCGCAGATCGGCCGTGTCGACCTCGCGACCGAACTCCTGTACGCGACGCGCCCAGTGCCCGACCTTCTCGTCCAGCACGGGCTGCGTCCATCCGGCGCGAAGCAGCTCGGCTCCATGTGATCCGAGGTAGGAGATCGAGCCGACGGACACCATCGCCCGCGCCTCCGAGGCGCGGCGCCCGCTGACACAGGCGACGACGCGGTAGCGCTTCGCCAGCTGCGCCAGCAGCTGTCGGGTCCGCTCGGGGACGCGGGCGTCCGACGCCAGCTCGACTATCGGGGCCAGCGTTCCGTCTATGTCGAGAAGGATTGCGGCACGCGCCGGATCGTCACGCAGAGGCGCCAGTGCATCGAGCGAAAGCGTTGCGGCCACGCATCTAGTATGCCCTCTCGATGCGCTCCCACGCCGGCACCAGTTTGGGGGCGAGAGCTTTGTGAGCCGGACGGTGAAGTTGGCGGCAACGGGGACCGCGGCGGGAGTGCTCAGCGGTCTGCTGGGGATCGGGGGCGGCACCGTGATCGTGCCGCTGCTGGTGCTGTGGCTCGGGTACGGCGAGCGCCGCGCCACGGGGACCTCCTTGGCGGCGATCGTGGTGATCGCCGCCATGGCGACTCTGCTGCAGGGCGCCTACGGGAACGTCAACGTGACCAAGGGGCTGATCGTGGGCGTTCCCGCCATGGGAGGGGCCCTCATCGGCACCTGGATCCAGCAGCGCATCGCGACCGACACCATCTCGCTGCTGTTCGCGCTCCTGCTGGTGGGCGTGGCCATAGATCTGGTGGTGACGTGATCGTCGCGGCCGTCATGGGAGTAGCGGCCGGCGCGGTCAGCGGCCTGCTCGGCGTCGGCGGCGGGATCCTGTTCGTGCCGGCGCTGACGCTGGCGCTCTCCCTGACCCAGGTGAAGGCGGAAGCCACGTCGCTGCTGGCGATCATCCCGGTGGCGCTGGTCGGAGCGGCGCGCCAGCATCGCTACGGCAACGTCTCCCTGCGTGACGGCGCGGTGGTGGGAGCTCTGTCGGCGCTCGGCGTGGCCGGCGGCGTCGCGCTGGCCAACGCCCTCCCGCAGCGGACGCTGAGATTCCTGTTCGCGGCGATGATGCTGTTCGTGGCCGGGCAGTTTCTGCGGCGGTTCGCTCGGGCTCGGGCCGCTGGGCGCGGGGGGGCAGCAAACGAGAGGGATACGATTCACCGTCATGGCTGAGACGGGGAACGGCTACGCGGTCTCGAGCCTCGACCAGCTGGGCGAGGGGTACGGCTTTCGCAAGATTCGTCGTGACCTGGGCGTGACCGCATTCGGGATCAACGCGATCGTGCTCCCACCGCACTACGAGACCGGGGTCCACTACCACGAGCAGCAGGAGGAGACCTACTTCGTCCACCAGGGGGAGGTCGAGTTCCGCTTCGGAGACGGATCGACGCACCTCCTCGGATCCGGTGGGATGGCTCGGGTGGACGCGCGGACGCCGCGCGGCATGCGCAACGTCGGCGATACAGACGCGATCGTCATTGTGGCCGGGGGCAAGGATGGCTACGTTGGTCGCGACGGCGTGGCGGTCGGATCGGGCCCGGAGAACGGACCGCCGGGAGCGGGCGGGCAGCCGGGGCCCGGCGGGCAGCCGGGGCCCGGCGGGCAGCCGGGGCTCGGCGGGCAGCCGGGGACGGGCGCGCCCCCCGGCGCCGGTGGATCGCCGGGCTCCGCTTGAGCCGCCGCGGCGGGCCACCGCCTTCGATCCTGCTCCTTCACGGACAGCCCGGCAGCGCCCGGGATTGGGACCGCGTCGTCAGCGCGCTGGGCGAGCGAGTGCAGGCTCTGACAATCGATCGTCCAGGCTGGGATGGCGCGAGCACGGCCACCGATCTCCCAGGAAATGCAGCGGCCGCCGTGGCAGCCCTCGACGCAGCAGGACTCGAGCGCGTGACGGCGGCGGGCCATAGCCTCGGCGCCGGAGTGGCCGCCTGGCTCGCCGTCCACCACCCAGAGCGTGTGCAGGGCCTGGTGCTCGCTGCCCCGGCGGCCAACGCAGCCTCACTGACCCGGACGGACCACGTGCTGGCGGCGCCCGTCCTCGGGTCGATCGCCAGCGCGGCGCTGCTCGCAGGGGCGGGGGCCGGCTTGGCGTACCCGCCGTTCCGCCGGGCGCTCGCCCAGCGGCTGGACTTGGACGAGGGGCACCTGCGGGGATTGGGGCGGCGGCTGAGCGGACCGGCCGCCTGGCGTAGCTTCGTCGTCGAGCAGCGGGCGCTCCTGCGGCAGCTGCCGGAGCTCGACCGTCGGCTGCATCAGATCTCGGCCCCCACTGTCGTGGTCAGCGGCGCCGCCGACCACGTGGTGCCCGCCGCGGCGGCCCGGGCGCTTGCGGCGCAGATCCGGGGAGCAGAGCTGGTGGTGCTCCCCCGCGCGGGGCACCTGCTGCCGCAGATGCACGCCGCAGAGCTCGCGGAGATCATGGCGGGAGTCTCGGCGAGCCGGCCGAGGTGACCCGGTCAGGGCCTGAACGACCCGGCACACCTCGCCTCGTCCTGGGCACCTCCGGCGGCGCGCCGGTCACCAGTGTCGGGTCACGCGTCTTTTGACCCTCCACCATCGGGTGATGACGCGCCAGGCCCTGGTTTGACGGATGGCCTGCAGAGAGGCCTGGCTCTCATCAAGGGCTGAACGTGTTTGATCGAGCAGCTGGCGCAGCTCGGCCTCGTTCCTGCGGGCTTGATCGAGCTGTTGACCCAGTTCGGTCTCACGCGCCGTGGAGGCTTGAAGCCGATCCCCGCGGACAACTTTCCAATCCAGCCGTGCTCTCACACGCTTGAGGACATCAAGCGCGCGCCAGCGGAACCAGATGCGTGACCACATCACCATGGGAAGAGGGTCGTCCGCGGCGAACCAGTGCAACTCTCTAACGCCACGAACGGACCCGATCCCTTCGGCGATGCGCCGAGGGTTGCCTTTCGGTCGAGTCCTGTCAGCCCAGAAGACCTGGTCTTCCAGCATCCACTTTCGCCCGGGCTGAAGCTCCGTCACAGGCAGGTCCTGGCCCGTCAGGTCGAGGTAGCAAGCGCGGACGACATCAACATCATTCGTCCCAACAAAGAGCCGAAACACGCCGCTGACGCGTGGGTTCACGTCAAGGAGCTTGTACAGACCGTCACGGCGGTCGTAGCGATATCCAATTCCAACGCATCCGCGATATCCGACCGCTTCCATGAATCGCTGCGTCTGGGCCGCTACGGCCTCATTGGGCAGACATACCGCGAGTGAAGCTATTCCAGTCGCCCATAACTGCCGCAGCTTCCTGCCAGTGAAAATCACGGCGTGGTCTGGAATGGGGCCAAAGTAACCGTTGCACATCCACACCGTGTCGACGTCGCCCGGAATGTGTTCCTGTAGGACGACGTTCAGGGCACCGTCAGCCGCTCGGCGTTGACGCAGCTCGTCCATCAGCTCGGGCCGCGAATGAAACAGCTTGGTAGATATCGGATCTCCAACGTATCGATCCGCCTCTTTCACAATGACCGGCCAGCCTGCGGACGCCAGGAACTCATCGGCATCGTCGACGGACGCGGGACACACCGTGGGGGGTGTTGGAATCCCGTGCTCTCTCGCCAATAGGTACATCTCCCACTTGTTCACCAGTTTTCGGATGACAGGTCGCAGAGGCTGAGGAAATAGGAACTGTTCCTGCAGAATCCTGCGGTTACGTTCAACGAATATTGCGAGCCAGTCCTTCTGGGTCAGGAGAATCGGTCGGGCGCCGTGATTCGCGCGGACCTTCGTCCCGAAATCGACCAGGAACTCCACCGATTTCTTTTCGGGCAGAGAGAAGTCCCAGCGCGCCCGCTTGGTCCAATAGCGCGACGACCAGCCCGGGGTGGAGATGCCTTTCTGCCCGACGAGATACATGGGTACGCCCAGTCGGCCCAGGGTTCGCGCGATTGATACGCCCTCGTAGCCGTCGCGGTCGATGACCGCGACGGGAACGCGCGTATCGATCACGACAGGATTGGGACCGCCGGAGCGGCGGCCGCCGCCGAGAAGCCACCATTGCGCTGCCAGGCGATGAGATCGGACAGCGTGGAGATTCCGTAGTTCTGGGGGATCGGAAGGTCTCCGATGTCCGCGCCTCCCAACTCACCATCTACCAGGTAGCTCATACCCAGCGCCGACTGGGCCCAGGTGATGACACCGTCGATGGTGGGCGTCTCGACATCTGCGATGTCGGCCAGCGCTCGGGTCGGGACGAGTCCGAAGGGAATGTCTTCGCTGAGGTATCGGTAGCCGAAGTTGGGCACGAATCTGCCCGGACGGCTCTCGGTCATTGGCGCCTTGCGCGCCCGAATTGGGCCTGTTCTGAAACACGCGCCGACCGTGCTCGTGTCCGACGTTGCGTGCCCATACGCCCTCCGTAGCCATTCGTGGGTGGGCACGACCGCTTCCCGGAGGTTCAGGACCTTCCCACTCCGTTGCTCGATCCGGTCAGAGACCGCGACCGCCTCTCGCGATAGCCGCTCGACGAGCTCGCCCATCTCGTCGGACGCGGCCGCATAGAGCATCGGGATGCTGTCTGCGTCGTACTCTTCACCTCGCCACGAGCGAAAGTGGCCGTACATAAGGCCGGGATGTATGAATTGACCGGGATTGCCGAGCGTCATCCCCAAGAAGCTCTGGGTGGGGACGACCCGCGTCCTGAGGATGCGCGTCAGCCCGCGAGCGATAGGCGCTGCACGGCTGGCCGGCAGTGCCGCAAGGAGCACTTGCTGCTTCACGACGCCGACATGAACCAGCTCTCCGACCGTCTTGACACGGGTGGACCACGGGAGGGTCTGGAGACCGAAGATCGTCGGATGGTTCCCGGCGTGCGTCGCGCAGATCTCCGCCGCCTCGAACTCGAAGCCGCCCCGCGTCGGTACGCAACCAAGAACCGTCCCGTCGGACAGGTAGGGCGCGATTCGTCGCAGCACCGCCGCGTGGGCGAACGCCGGCACGAGGATTAGGACCATGTCCGCACCTGGAATCACTTCTGCGGGGTCGGCGGAGATGCTGCGGATGCGATCGGCCTTGGCGGCGATCGCGCCGCTTGAGCGCAGGCCAATCTCCGACACGCCCACACGTATACGGCGTGCCTTCTCTTCCGAATTGGTCAGCCAATCGATGTCGCATTCGGCGATCTGAGACGCGACGACCGCTAGGGCGTGGGCGGCGTTCCCCGCGCCGCAGATGGTGATGGACGAGCATCGCTCGGCTGCGCCGAACGGTGATTCGCTCGGCGCAGTGTCGCCCCTGCCGCTATAAGCACGCGCCCCTGCCACGCCTAATTCCAGTGTAACGAGCTGCCGAACCGCAGTGTGATGATTTGATGTCGGTCGACGTGGTTGTCATGATCGGTGCGGCCCAGCCGCAACTCGACCCGAGCGGGCCGATCTGATCGCGCAGATCTCGGCATCGGGCGCCCGACCGAGAAAACGCTCCGAGCTGGATCAGCTCAACGGATGCCGCGGTGCCGTCCGTGACTCTGATGCTTGGGATTGAGCCTCCAAACGCCTTCCTGGCGCCCTCCCGCTCGCCGCATCCATTTGCTTGTACTACCTACCTCGAGTCGTTAAACCAACCCCTCCGGCGAAAGTAGCGCTGCGCGCGAGCGCTGCGCAAACAGTACACGCCAGGTCGCCCGCAAACGAATGGCGGTCGCGGAAACGAATACGATCGCCTCAGCGACGCGGCGAAGGAATCGAACCTTCCAAGCGGGGGGCTCCCCCGCCCTGCTCGTTTTGAAGACGAGATGGGCCACCAGGCCCGTGCCGCGCCGATCGGGATGCTAGGACCGAGTTGAGGCCGGGGGAGCGCGGCCCCATCCACTCGCCGGCTTTATCGGAGCGACCCTTGCCGAATCTGAATCCACTAACGGCCCGATGCGGCCGCTAACCCCTCGGCTGCCGCGACACCAGATGGCAGAGCACCAGAGACTCCGGCATCGAGTGCATTGAGACGGTAGAGGGCCATCGCCTCGGACGAGGCGAACCTTCCGCCGGGCGCGAGCGAAGGGCCGTGGTGGCACAGGACGCAATGCAGCAGCGCAAGCCGCCGGGCGTCGTCGAGCCCGTCGGCGCTTTCCTGCAGGAGCTGCAGCCCGAGGGTCACGTGGCCCAGGAGCCGTCCCTGCTCTGTGAGACCGAACTCCGCCCCGTAGGTGAACTCCCGTGTTCGGCCGAGGTCGTGCACGAGCGCCGCCGTCACCAGCAGGTCGGAGTTCAACCGCGGGTGGGCCTGACAGAGCTCCTGCGCCAGCGTCGCCACGGCCACGGTGTGCTCCAGTAGGCCGCCGAGGTATGCGTGATGTCCGGCCCTGGTACACGGCGCGCGCCGCACGCCTGCTCGCAGCGAACCGTCGCCCAGGAGCCTGTCGAGCAACGCTCGGTAGCGACGGTCGTACACCTCGCTGTGAAGGTGCTCGAGGAAACCTTCCAGCTCGTCCAGATCGCGATAGGCGCTCGGAAGGAACTGCGCGGGGTCAATGCCGTCGCCGTCGCCCGCTCTGGAGATGGCCACCACCTCCAGGACGAGCTCCTCGCGAAAGCGCTCGACCGTGCCCGTCGCCCGGACCAGCTGCCCGCGCTCGAACCGGCCCGCAAGCGCATCCGCGTCGCGGAACGCTCGTGCGGGCATCACGCCGGTCCGGTCGCGCAGCTCAAGCGCCAGGTAGGGGGAGCCCGAACGGGTGGTCAGCCGGTCTTTGCGCGTGCAGGCGAACACTCCGTCGATCTGGTCTCCAGGTCTGAGCGACGTGATGTCCGGGTGGTCTTGACGCATCTCCCCATGATGTACGGTGGATCGGATGCAGCCCCTGCGTTGGGAGTACAGGCCTGACGGATTACGGGCGCCGGCCCTGATATGCGGCTTCAAGGGCTGGAACGACGCAGCGGACGCCGCGTCGACGGCCATCACATTCGTCGGCGGCGCGCTGGGGGCCCAGCGCTTCGCGACCGTCGATCCCGAGGAGTTCTACGACTTTCAGGCCACCCGGCCGCGGATCACGCTGGTGGACGGAGATACGCGGGAGATCGTGTGGCCCGCCGTCGAGCTGTTCGAGGCCCGGATCCCGCGTGCGCCTCGTGATCTCATCCTGCTAGCGGGGAGCGAGCCCTCGTTCCGCTGGCGCACGTTCACGAAGCTGATCGTCGAGCTGGCCGAGGCGATCGGGACCCAGCTGGTGGTCACCCTAGGAGCGCTGCTGGCGGACGTGCCCCATACCCGACCGGTGTCAGTGACCGGGCTGGCGTCGGACAAGGCATTGGTCTCGCGGCTGGGGCTCGCGCCGTCGAGCTACGAGGGCCCGACCGGGATCGTCGGCGTCCTCCACGCCGCCTGCCAGAGGGCGGGGCTGCCCTCCGCCAGCCTCTGGGCCGCGGTCCCCCACTACATCGCGGCCACGCCAAACCCGAAGGCCGCGCTCGCGCTTGTCCGCAAGCTCGAGGGCCTGGTCGGGGTGGCCGTGGACGCCTCGGGACTGGAGACGGCAGCGGCCGATTACGAGCGCCAGGTAAACCTGGCCGTGCAGAGCGATCCCGACGTGCAGGCGTTCGTCGAGCGGCTGGAGCAGGCCTCGGAGGCCGGCGACGAGGAGCATGGGCCGCTGCCGTCGGGCGAGACGATCGCGCGGGACCTGCAGCGCTTCCTGCGGCAGCGCACGGAGGGCGACGGAACTACCGGCGAGGGTCCGGTCTAGCCGCCATCGCGGCACACTGCCGAGGCCGCCTACCGCTCGGCAGCCGGACAGACCAGCCGGTAGTCGCACACCGAACAGGCCGCGAAGGACGGGGTGGGCTCGAACCCCTGCGAGCGGATGCCTTCGGCCACCTCCGTGGCCACCTCCTGTACCCATTCAGACCGGTCATCGCCGTCCGCCGTCACCTCGACTTTCTGATCGTCGAGCAGGTAGTAGTAGGCCTGGCGTGAGGCGTCGAGCCGCCACGCCTCACGAGCCCCGACTGCGTAGAGCGATAGCTGCACGTCGTCCGCCAGCTGGGTCGAGGTCTTGGGCCGACCGGTCTTGTAGTCGATGAGCTCGTACTCACCTCCGGGGAGGCGGTCGACGCGGTCGACCCGGCCTCGCAGCAGGTGGGCGCCGAGCTTGAAGGTGAACGGGCGCTCGAACCAAACCGGCTCTGACTGCTCGCTCTCGAACCTGGTGTGGTAGCGCTCCAGTGCGGCAGCCGCCTTGCCGCGCAGCTGGCGCTCCTCCTCGGTGTCGCCGAAGCCCGCGCGGCGCCACCCGGAGTCGAGCAGCCCGAGCAACTCCGCCAGCGTGCCCGGCCGCGTGCCCTGCGCATGAAATCGCTCGAGCACCTGGTGGAGCAGGATTCCGAACCGCTGATGGACGGTCGGCTCCTGTGGGATGCGAAAGACCCGCGCGAACTTGTACTTGAGGGGGCACGTGCGGTAGGTGTCGATGTCTGAAGCGGAGAGGACGACGCCCCCGCCGCGCAGCGGCAGAAACGGTTCCAGCGATGGTTCGTCACGGGCGGCGATTACCTGTGCGCGGCGACGCGCGTCGCGCTCGGCGTCCAGCAGATAGTCGTCGAGGGCCGAGGAGGTGAAGATCTCCTTCTGCTCAGCCGTCACCGCCTGCAGGATCCGGGCGTTGACGTCACGGAGCGCCTCGGCGATGCCCTGGCCCTCGGGCCTGGCGATGAGTGCCGCCACCTTGAGCAGCTCGAGGTACCGGACCGCGGCGTGGGAGACGTCGAGGTCGGTGTCCAGCCGCAGCTCTGCAAGCCGGCCTCCGGTCCGCACCGTGGCCTCCAACAGCTCGTCTCGCAGCAACCGGTAGGTGGAGTGAAGCGTCTCGGCGGGACCGAATAGCTCTTCCTCCTTCTCCTCCCAGGCGCCGCCGAGCGAGAGACGCGCGTCCTCGACCAGCGGACAAGGTGCCTCCGCCGCGAAGCACAACACGGCGCGTTCGCTTGTGCGGCTGATGGCTACGTGAAGCATCTGCCGCAGCGACCGCTCACGGGCCTGCGGGCCCTCGGGCGGAAGCGGTTCCGGGAGCAGCTGATCGGGAATCGCCTCGGGCGCCGGGACGGCGAGCCCGGCGTCGAGGCCCAGCACGTAGACGTGCTTTGCCTCGAGGCCGCCGGCGCTGCCCATCGGCACCACCTGCACCACACCTGGGTTGATCAGGTCGGGCTCCTCCTGCTCACGCAGTCCAAAGTCGGCCACGGCGGCGATCGAGCGAGCGAACTCCCTGGCCGTGGCCTGCGGCGAGCGCCGGACATACGAGGCGGCCAGCTCGCCGAACCGTGCCAGCGCCCGCAACCGCTGGACGACGTCGGCCTGGGCAGCGAACAACTGCTGGCGCCGTAGTCCGATCCGCTCGATCAGCCGGTGCACGTAAAGGTCGGGGCGGGCCGTGTCGAGTGCCACGACGCCCGAGCGGTACAGCTTCAAGAACACCCGGATGCGCTCCCGCGCCTCCGGAGGAACCTGTGGCGACTCGGTGGCAGCGGCCAGCGCGGCGACCATGTCGAGCTTGCGCCGCCGCGCGATCTGAGTGCAGCGGGCGATGTCCACCGAGCGCAGATCGATCGGGGGCCGGGCGAGCGCCCGGACGACAGCGGCGGCGTCACTGGGGTCGACCAGGAGCCTCAGCCAGGCGAGCACGTCGCGAATCTCGGCCCGCTGGAAGAAGGCGGCCTCTCCCACCAGCCTGTGGGCGACGGCCCGCTCCTCGAGGGCCACGGCGACGGCCTGACCGTCGTCGACGATGCTGGGAACCAGCACGGCGATGGCCCCCGGCTCCACCTGTTCTCGGGAAACCAACCGCTCGATATCGGAGGCGACGGTCTGCGCCTGAGCTCGTCGATTGGCGCAGCGCCAGTAGTGGACCTCCCCGGTAATGGGCGAGCTGGACGCCGCCGCCTGGCCCAGGATCACGCCGGCCGCTCGCTGCACTCGCTCGGGGCAGCGGAGGCTGGCCCCGAGCCGGATCACGCGCACGCCGGGCGCGGCGGCGAAGCTTCTCATCCGCTCGGCACCCGCCGAGCGCAGGCGAAGCAGCGCGGCGTCCGGGTCTCCTGCGATTGTCAGATCGCGCTCGACGAGCGCCTCCACCAGGCTTGCCGCGGCAAAGGAGAGCTCCTGTCCGTCGTCCACCAGCGCGTGCTTGAACCGGGGGGGCTGGCTACGGACGAGCTTTAGGGCGTCGCGCACGAGATCGCCGTGGTCGCGGGCGCACGCCTCGGACAGCATCCGCTCGTGCGTGCGATAGACCTCGGCGAACTCCCGCTCAACGGGTCCCTGGCGTGGGTCGCCGAGCGAGTCGGCCCAGGCGGCGAACTCCTCGGCCCCGATCGATTCCTGCTTCAGGCGGTCGATTCGCTTCACGAATCGTCCCAACAGCGCGCTGGCGCTCCCACCGAAGTCGTGGTGGGCCAGCGACAGCTCGTCGATCCGCTCCAGCAGCATGGCCAGTCGGTCGCCGGCCCCCAGCAACGACTCGAGGCTCTCGCCGCCGAGGATGATGGCGGCGAGCTCGGCCGGGGAGCCGACGCATAGCTGCTCGTAGCCCTGCTTCAAATCGGCTTCGAGCCGAGCCCGCAGCGCGGCCGCGCGGGCCGGCGAGGCGGCCGCTACTGCGATCCGCTCGGGCGTTATGCCTCGTTCCACCAGCGATGCGAATCGCTCCTCGATCAGCCGCGTCTTGCCGGCCCCGGCCCCCCCGAGCACGACGAGCCGTCCACTGCCGTATTCGACGGCCTCGTCCCACTGAGAATCCACTCTGCAAGCATAGGTCCAGCATGACCTCGACTCGCTCCGCCCTCGACGCCGACTGGCTCGCCGTTTCCCGCCGCGCCGCATCCGGTCTGCGAGAGATGCTCGAGGAGGCGCCGAGCACCAAGGAGCGAGCGCGAGAGACGGGGACCCGGGGATCCGGAGGTGACTGGACGCTCGAGATCGATCGCTCGGCGGAAAGCCTGGTGGTGAAGGAGCTCCAGGCCGTGGCCGAGGACGGATACCGGTTTGTCGCCCTGTCGGAAGAGCGGGGAGAGATCGACTTCGGGGCCGATGACGTCAGGGTGATCATCGATCCCATCGACGGCTCCCTTAACGCCAAGCGGAGGATCCCCCATTACGCCCTGTCGATCGCCGTGGCCGCCGGGGACACGATGGCCGACGTCCAGTTCGCCTACGTGTACGACTTCGGCCCCTCGGAAGAATGGTGGGCGGTGGAATCCCAGGGCGCATGGCTCAACGGCGACCGCCTGGATCCCAGTCTGACCGAGCGGCGAGGGCACGACGGCAGGCTGGAGGTGCTGGGAGTCGAATCCGCCGATCCTCGGTGGGTGGCTGCGTCGATCGATTCGCTGGTGGAAGTCGCCTACCGGCTCCGGGCGATCGGGACGATCGCCTCGGCTCTATGCCAGGTCGCGGCCGCGAGGTTTGACGCCATGGCGTCGCTGCGCCGCGTGCGGGCCGTGGACGCGGCAGCCGGCCAGCTCATCGTCCGTGAGGCCGGCGGAGCGGTCAGCTTTCCCGGTGGCGAGGCCCCCCTCGGCGTCGCGCTGGATGCGGTGCCGCGCGCACCGGTGATTGCCGCGCGGACGGCCGAGACGCTGCATGAGCTCGAGGGGATACCGGCATGACGGTAGTCGACTGGGTCCTGGCCGAGCGGATCGCCGGCTACGTGGCAGGCACTGCCAACGGGCGCGCCCCCGCCGCAGATCTGGATTCGGTGGCCGCCGAATCCGAGAAGAGGGTCACGGCCTACACCGGGCTGAAGCCCACCCGCCCGCTGCCGCCGCCTGAGGGAATCAGCAGGCGCGAGTGGGTGCAGAGCAATATCGGTGCGATGCGCGAGCTGCTGGACCCGGTGCTCGAGCGGGCCGGTGAAGGCATGGGGCCGCTGCGGCCGGCGATGCAGATCGGGATCGGCTTGGTGCTCAGCACCGAGGTGGGAGTGGTAGTCGGCTACCTCGCCCAACGGGTGCTCGGCCAGTACGAGCTGGTGTTGCTCGAGGAGGTCGAGGACCGTCCGCCACGTCTGCTGTTCGTGCTTCCCAACCTAGGCCAGGCGGTGCAGGCGTTCGGGGCCGATGAAGAGGAGTTCGTCACCTGGGTCGCGCTGCACGAAGTGACTCACGCCGTCCAGTTCGCCGGTGTCCCCTGGCTGCATGGATACATCGCCGGCCTGGTGCGCGAGCTGCTGAAGACCGCCGAGCTGCGGATGGAGAACTCGCGCAAGCTGCGCCTGCCAACCGGGGACGAGATCCGCAAGGTGCTCTCTGCGCTGCGGCACGGCGACTTGGTCGGGGTCGTCGTGAGCCCTTCGGAGCGGGCCACGCTGGACCGGGTGCAGGCGGTGATGGCCGTGATCGAGGGCCACGCCGAGCACGTGATGGATGTGGTCGCACCCGATCTGCTGCCGTCGCTGCCGCGCCTGCGCGAGGCTCTTGACCGGCGGCGCCGCTCGCAATCGGCGCTCTCACGGCTGCTCGCCCGGCTGCTGGGGCTCGACCTCAAGCTGCGCCAGTACGAACAGGGGAAGCGCTTTTGCGACGCGGTGGTCGCCAAGGACGGGCCAGACGCGCTACGGCACGTGTTCTCGAGCCCCGATGCGCTGCCGACGCTGGGGGAGATCGACGCCCCCGAGCGCTGGCTGGAGCGGACGGCTGCCCAGCGTGGTCAGGGGTCTGAACGGCCGCCAAAGCGGTCCGGCAGGCGCGTGTAACGAATAGCGCCCGGCGGTTTACAAACATGTGTTCGGCTGGTCACGGCGCCGGCGAACACCTCGAACTACAATCGTCTAAGCCCACCGGGAGTGAGCTAACTATGGCTACCACGAGCAATACCGGCGCGCGCAAGCCCGCCAACCGACGTAGGACTTCGACCCGCCGCACCACGGCGGGCCGCAGGACTCAGAGCACCACTTCGACCCAGCCCAAGACCCGGGTCGAGCAGGCGCAGGCCCTGGCCGAGCGCGCTGTGTTGGTGCCGGTCGGCGCAGGCCTCCTGGCCCGCGACAACCTGGTCACGACTGTCAGGGATCTGACAACCAAGTACCGGTCGCGGACCGGCCTCGAGCGCGAGTTCAAGCGCTACGAGCGCCGCGGCGTGACCGCCCGGAACCGGTTCGAGCGCCAGATGCGCAGGACCCGGACCCGGGTGGAGCGCGAGCTGCGTCTGCGGCGCAACCGCGTCCAGCGCACGTTCAAGCAGAACCGCCGTCGCTTCGAGCGCGAGGTCCGCTCGGTACGTCGCGATCTGGAGAAGCAGTCCGGGACCTTCTCGGCCCGAGTCGAGAAGCTAGTCTCAGACGCACAGGATCGCCTGCCGGCGGTCTCTTAGCGGACTTCCCCCGCCACGGCGCCGAGGAGAGCGCCGGCGGCGGGAAAGGTTCGCCGGCCCCATATCCTCGCCGGCGAATGCAGCACCCTCTCCTCCCTCAACCGCCGGGGCGTCACGAAAGTGGCGCCCCGCGGTCTTTAAGGGGGGCCCGGGGATGCGGGATCCGACCCGCTCGGCCAAACCCTGGCTCATGCAAAACCCCCCAAAGCCGAGCCGCTGTCCCCTGCGCGGGGAGATAACCAGCGAGGAGATGCTCATCTGCCCAATGCCGCCGGCGCGCAACTGGGTTGGGATGCTTTGCATCCCCGCGCGCGGTGGATCCTGGGTCCCGCCGCCCCCGGCGCGGTGGATTCATCCGCTCGGCAACTTCCGGCGTCCGACTGCGGACCGCCGAGCCGGCCGAGCAGGTCCCGCGCCTACAATGGGCTCATGCCCACCAGAGAGCAAGTAACTGACGCCCTGCGCTCGGTGATCGACCCGGAGCTTCGGCGCGACATCGTCGAGCTGGAGATGGTGCGCTCGGTCGACGTCCACCCCAACGGTGTCGTGGACGTGATGGTCTCGCTGACTACGCCGGGCTGCCCCATCCGGAGTCACTTTCAGACAGGCGTAGCGCAGGCCGTGGGCGAGCTCGACGGCGTCACCGGGGTCAACGTCTCATTCGACGTGCTCTCGGACAACGAAAAGACGGCCCTGACGCGCAAGCTCGGGCGCGGCGGGCTGCCCGAGGGCGCGCTGGCCCAGGTCTCGAATGTCATCTGCGTCGGGTCCGGCAAGGGTGGCGTCGGGAAATCAAGCGTCACGGCGAACCTGGCCGCCGCGCTGGCCGGCGAGGGCAAGCAGGTGGGCGTTCTCGATGCCGACGTCTGGGGCTACTCGCAGCCGCGGATGCTGGGCGTGGGAGCTGAGCGGCCGCGCGTCAATTCCGAGCGCAAGATCGTGCCGCTGCAGGCGCAGGATGGGATCAGCGTGATGTCGATCGGGTTCTTCGTCGAGCAGGACGCGGCGGTCGTGTGGCGCGGGCCGATGCTCCACAAGGCCTTGCAGCAATTCCTCGAGGACGTGGAGTGGGGACAGCTCGACTACCTGCTGATCGACCTCCCGCCGGGCACAGGCGATGTGTCGATGACCCTCGCCCAGCTGCTGCCGCAGTCGAAGTTCCTGATCGTGACCACCCCCCAGCCCGTGGCTCAGAAGGTGGCCCGCCGGGCGGCGCAGATGGCCGAGAAGCTGAAGCTAGAGGTAGCCGGCGTGATCGAGAACATGTCCGGGTTCGTGACCCCGACGGGCGAGCGCTTCCAGATCTTCGGCGAGGGCGGCGGGCAGCTGCTGGCCGAGGAGCTCGAGGTGCCGTTGCTGGCGAAGGTCCCGCTGACTGTCGCCCTGCGTGAGCAGTCGGACGCGGGCTTCCCGGTCGTGGCCCACGATCCCGACGACGCCGCCGCCCAGGCATTGCGCCAAGCTGCCCGAGGCCTGGTCGCGATCTCCCCGCTCGAGCTGCCGGTTATGCAGGCCCCCGCGCCGGCCGCCGGTCCCAAGCCGACGGGGATGTCGCTCCCTATGGCCTAGCGCGCCGGGCTCCGCGCCTGGTTACTCGTACGGCTCGTAGCGGTGGTGGAGCATCAGATCGTTGCCGTCCGGGTCGGTGAAAAACGCCATCTTGCAGACGCCGGTGTCGAGCGTCTCGCCGGCGAACTTGACCCCCTTCTGCTCCAGATCCTTCCGCCTGGCCTCGACGTCGTCCACGTGGAGGGCCAGGTGGCCGTTCTTCTGGGCCGCGAACTGCATACCAAGCCGGGCCGGCTCCCAGATCCCTAGGCATGTATCGCCCGCCCAGCACTCGAAGCGAGCGCGCTCGTCGGGCCGAAGCCCGAGCGTCTCCACGTAGAAGCTCCTGGACCGTTCCGCGTCGGTGGACGGGATGGCCACGAAATCGAGCTTCGTGATCACTTACTTGGCGTAATAGTCGGCGTTGATCTTCGTGTAGTTCTGCCACTCCTCCGGGAGCTGATCCTCGGCGAAGCAGGCGTCGACTGGGCAGGCCTCCACGCAGGCGTCGCAGTCGATGCACTCCTCGGGATCGATGTAGAGCATCTCGACGCTGTCGTAGTCGGGTTCGTCTGGAGTCGGATGGATGCAGTCGACCGGGCAGACCTCAACGCACGAGTTGTCCTTCGTGCCGATGCAGGGCTCGGCGATCACGTAAGCCATGGATTCCTCTTGGTGTGGATTGCGAAGCTAACCGACCGGATCGGCCGAACAAGCCATTCTAAGAGATCCCGGTTAGCCTCCGAGCGGTGCTGCTGCTGACGGGCGCGACGGGGACGATCGGACTGCCGTTGCTCAGAAGGCTGACCGCGGCCGGCGTTCCCACACGGTGCCTGGTGCGCGATCCCCGCCGTCTCGGCACTGAACGCGTCCGGGTCCAGATCGCCCTGGGCGACCTGGCCGATCCCCCATCCTTCCGGCACGCGCTGCGGGGGATAGACACCGTCGTCCACCTTGCGTCGGTGATCCGAGACCAGCCCGGCGGATCGATCGAGGAGCTGGCCGGGGTGGCCACCTGGCGCCTGGTTCGGGCCGCCGAGCGGGCGGGGGTCGAGCGATTTGTGTTCTTCTCGGCGCTCGGCGCCTCTACGCGCAGCCGGGCCCGGCTGATGCGGGCCAAGGCGATCGCCGAGCGCGCCATCGCCGAGTCGTCGCTGAGCCACACGGTGTTTGCGCCCTCGATCGTCTACTCCCCCAGCGACCCGTTCCTGCGCTTGCTGGAGCGGCTTTCGCTGCTACCGGTCATGCCGCTGCCGGGTTCCGGTCGGGCAGCCTTCCAGCCCATCTGGGCAGAGGATGTGGCCGACTGCGTCATGCATGCCCTGGCCGCAGGGAACGCGGCGGCGGGATCGGAGGGCGCCCGCTACGAGCTGGCCGGCCCGGACACGCTCACCTACCAGGACATCGTGGAGATCGTGCTTCGCTCGTTCGGTCGCCGGCGCCCGCTCCTGCGAGTCCCCACCCGGGCCGCGCGCCGGCTGCTGCGCGCCGTCGAGCTCCTGATGGGTCCGGCTGCGCCCGCCACCTGGGATGAAGCCGAGCTGCTCGAGGTTCCGATGATCTCCAGGCACGGCACGGCCGACGCGGAGCGCCTGGGGGTGCTGCCGAAGTCGATGCGGGCGGTGCTGGGAGTGCGCTGACTAGCGCTCGAGGTCGGACAGCGGCCGTGGCCCCGGCCCCACGTACTTCGCCGTGGGCCGGATCAGGCGGCCCTCGCGCTTCTGCTCCAGAATGTGCGCCGACCAGCCCGCGGTGCGTGCGCAGGTGAACATGGACGTGAACAGCTCCGGCGGAACCTCCGCGAAGTCCAGCACGACCGCCGACCAGAACTCGACGTTGGTGGCCAGCACGCGGTCCGGCTTTCGCGCCTCCAGCTCCGCCAGCGCCGCCTGCTCGAGCGCCTCGGCCACCTCCACGCGCGGCGATCCAAGCCGGCGTGCCGTGCTCCGCAGCACCCGCGCGCGGGGGTCCTCGGCACGGTATATGCGGTGGCCGAATCCCATCAACCGCTCGCCTCGATCGAGTAGCTGCTTGACGTAGCGCTCGGCGTCGCCCATCGCCGCCACCTCGTCCAGCATCCTCAGCACCCGGCTGGGTGCCCCGCCGTGAAGGGGGCCGGAGAGAGCGCCGACCGCGGCGCTCAACGCGGCCGCAACGTCCGCTCCGGTGGAAGCGACGACCCGGGCGGTGAACGTCGAGGCGTTCATCCCGTGCTCTGCGGCCGAGATCCAGTAGGCATCGATGGCCTCGGCGTGCTTGGGATTTGCCTCGCCGCGCCAGCGGATAAGGAACCGCTCCGGGATGCTCCGGGCCTTGTCTACCTCGCGCTGGGCGACGGGCGGCTTGCCGATCCCGCGCGCCGACTGGGCAACGAACGACAGCGCCATCACCGAGGCCCGCGCCAGGTTGTCGCGTGCCTCTTCGTCGGAGATGTCGATCAGCTCGCGGAAACCCCACTGCGGCGCGAGCATCGCCAGCGCCGACTGGACGTCGACTCGCGGATCGCCGGAGCGGAAGAGGAGCGGGTGCGGTTCGGCCGGCGGCATTCCCGGCAGAAGCTCACCGTCAACCAGCAATCCCCACACCTGCTCGAAGGGCACCTTTCCCACCAGCTCCTCGATGTCCACGCCGCGGTAGCGAAGCGCGCCGCCGGCCCGGTCCGGCTCCGCAATCTCGGTGGCGAAGGCAACTACGCCCTCGAGTCCCGACTGGACTTCCGCGGTTGCTGTCATGACGGCCAAGACTAGCTGTGACGTACTGTTGTGGGGGTGAGCGGACGGTCCAAGGCGTGAACGACCTGCTGTTCCGCGCCGCCGGCGAGCT
>DAIPIC010000042.1:0-22489 GCA_036771025.1 Solirubrobacteraceae bacterium | reverse complement strand
CGACGAGGACGGCTACCTCAAGATCGTCGATCGTAAGAAGGAGCTGATCATCAACGCCGCGGGCAAGAACATGTCGCCGGCCAACATCGAGGCGGAGCTCAAGTCGGCCAGCCCGCTGGTCGGCCAAGCCGTGGCGATCGGGGATGGACGGCCGTACAACACGGCGCTGATCGTGCTGGACACGGACTACGCGCCGCAGTGGGGAAAGCGGCAAGGGCTCGAGGCCGAGACCCTCGAGCAGCTGGCGACGGAGTCGAAGGTGATCGACGCGGTCCAGCAGGCGGTCGACGAGGCGAACGCGCATTTGGCGCGCGTCGAGCAGATAAAGAAGTTCACCGTCGTCCCCGGAGAGTGGAATCCCGGCGGCGACGAGCTGACGCCGACGATGAAGCTCAAGCGCAAGCCGATCGCGGCCAAGTACCAGGCCGAGATCGAAGCGATGTACGCGACGTAGACCGTGGCCGTTCCGGCCGGTCGCGAAGACGTGCGGTTTCAGTCTGGTGGCGTCAGCTGCGCGGCCTGGCTCTACCGGCCCGAACGGTCCCCGGCGCCACTCGTCGTGATGGGCCACGGGCTAGGGGCGGTGAAGGAGATGGGCCTCGACCGCTTCGCCGAGCGCTTCCAGGCCGGGGGGTTCGCCGTGCTGGCGTTCGACTACCGGCACTTCGGGGCCAGCGAAGGCGAACCCCGCCAGCTGCTGGACATAAAGCTGCAGCTCGAGGATTGGGCGGCGGCGATCGACTTTGGCCGGCGCCTGGACGCCGTCGATCCAAGGCGGGTCGCGGTGTGGGGCAGCTCGTTCGGCGGCGGCCACGCGATAACGGCCGGGGTCCGCGACGGCCGCGTCGCCGCCGTCGTCGCCCAGTGCCCCTTCACCAGCGGGCCGGCGTCGGTACGGGCGATGGGAGTGGGCGCCAACGTCCGGGTGATCGCCCGGGCGTTGCAGGACGAGGCCAGCCACCTAGCGCGACGGCGGGGCGTGCGAGTGAAGTTGGTGGGGCCGCCGGGATCAACCGCGCTGATGAGCGCGCCCGACGCGGAGCCGGGCTATCGCCGGCTGGTTCCCGATGGGTTTCAGTTTGACGACGAGGTGCTGGCTCGTTTCGCGCTTCAGGTCGCTTTCTACCGACCGGCCAGCGAGATGGCCGCTGTCCGCTGCCCGCTGCTGGTCTGTGCCTGCGAGCGAGACACCGTCGCGCCCCCGGGGCCGACGATCCGGGCGGCAGAGCACGCTCCCTCGGCCGAGCTGATCCGCTATCCGTTCGGCCACTTCGATATCTACGTGGACGAGGGATTTGAACGTGCCTCCAGCGATCAGCTCGCGTTTCTGCGCCGGCACCTGGATGTCGGCTGATCGCCTATCTGCTCGGGGGTAGCGAAGCGGGGATCGGCCCGCGATCCGGGAACCCCGCTGGCTCACCGCGAGTTGGGCGCGACTACACTCGGACTCCGACGGACCGCGCCTGACGGATCGCCTGGTCGCGGCACTGAAGCCCGCACGGACACTCCCATCCGGGGCATTGAAGCTCGCACGGATACTTCTAATCGCGGCATTGACGCTCGCCCAACCCGCGCTGGCGGCGGCCCGGCCGCGGCGGCTTGCGGGCACGCCGGTGCCCTCGGGGTTCGTCGGAATGAACATCGACGGGCCCATGCTGACTGCGCAGAACGGCGTGGCGCTGCCCGACCAGTTCGGGCTCATGCGCGCCAACGGCGTGCAGAGAATCCGAGCGGTGTTCAGCTGGTCGGTAGCGCAGCCATACGCGACGTGGGGGCAGGTCCCGGCAGGCCAGCGGGGCGCGTTCGTCAACGGGGCCGGCAACGTTCCCACCGGCTTCGCGGGCACCGATCAGGTCGTCGCGTCGGCCGCCGCCCATGGGATGTCGGTGCTGCCGACGGTCATCGGCGCGCCTTTCTGGGACGCCGGTTTCCGCACCGGGCTCGGGCTGGCGCCGCCACGCGACAACCGACCCTATGGGTGGTACTTGATGACGCTGGTCGGACGCTACGGCCCGCATGGGAGCTTCTGGCGCCAGCACCCGGAGCTCCCGCGACGGCCGATCCGGATGTGGGAGGTGTGGAACGAGCCTGACCTGGTCCAGTTCTGGCCCATCCGTCCCTGGCCGCGCAGCTATGTCGCGCTGCTACGGACGGCCCACACCGCCATCAGGAAAGCCGACCAGGGGGCCAAGGTGGTGCTCGCCGCGCTGCCGAACGACTCGTGGAGGCTGCTCCTCGCGATCTACCGCGTTCCAGGTGCTCGACGCCTGTTCGATGTGGTTGACGTTCACGCCTACACGAAGAAACCGGCGGGGGTGATCCGGATCCTGGGATTCGTGCGCACCTCGATGAAGCTGGGACGAGATAGCAATAAGCCCCTCATCGCCGGCGAGCTGGGATGGCCATCCGCGCTGAACCAGACGCCGCGGACCTACGACTTCCAGACCACCGAGGCGGGACAGGCGCGGAACCTCCGCGCGCTATTACCGCTGCTCGCCGCCAATCGACGCGCGCTGGGGCTGATTGGTTTCTACTGGTACACATGGATGGGCGACGAGCACCCGGGCGCTCCGGCCTTCAACTTCTCGGGCCTGCTGTCCATCCATAACGGACAGGTGAGAGCAAAGCCGGCGCTCGCGGCGTTCCGTCAAGCGGCGCGCAGCATCGAGCACTGAGACCCCTGGCCCCGCGGGCCGGACGTCAATTTGTTCTCGATCCGTTGGCCGCGGCGATAGACCGCCACACGATCTCGACCGGATGGTGAATCGGCATCGGATGGCCGAGCTCGCGCAGATGCAGGTCGAGCTGGGCGGCGCACCCCGGATTGCCGGCGGCAATCGCCTCCGCCCCCGTATCCAGCAGGTGCCGGGCCTTGCGGGCCCCCAGCTCCGCCGCCGCTCGCGGCTGGACGAGGTTGTAGATGCCGGCCGAGCCGCAGCAGATCTCGCGCTCCTGCGGGACCTCTAGGAGCTCGAGGTCCGGAACCTGCTCGAGCAGCTCCCGCGGCTGGTCCCGCACCCGCTGGGCATGCGCCAGGTGACAGGCGTCGTGGTAGGCCACCCGCAGCGGCACGGGGCCGCGCTTCGCCCTCGGAGCGATCGCGGTCAGCAGCTCGCTCACGTCCCGAACCCGCTCGGAGAAGCGACGGGCGTGCTCCGTCTCGAGCAGCTGTCCGTACTCCTTCATCGCCGAACCGCACCCTGCCGCGTTGACCACCACGTAATCGAGATCTCCGAGCCCTTCGAACGCCGCGATCGTGGCCCGGGCCCGGGCAGCGGCCGCCTCCTCCTCTCCTCCGTGGAGCTCGAGCGCCCCGCAGCAGTCCGGCGCGCGGGGCGCGAGCACCTCGAATCCCTCGGCCGCCAGTGTGGCGATCGTGGCCTGGTGCGCTTGGGGATAGAAGACCCGCTGCACGCAGCCGAGCAGCAGCCCTACACGCCCCCGCTGCTCCCCAGTGGGCGGCGTGCGCTCTGGCAGGTTGGCACGGTGGGTGCGACGGAGGGGGACACGGGGGGCGACCTTGGCCAGCATGGCCAGCCGCTCGGGCAGGCGCTCCGCTCCCAGCCGCCGGGCGGCCGCGAGCAGCGGCGCCAGCGCGCGCAGCCGTTTGGGGTGGGGGAGGGTCTCGAACAGCAGCAGCCGCAGCGCCCGATCGGCGGCATCGCGCTCGTAGTTGCGCTCTATCTGCGGGCGAACGCGCTCGATCAGCCGGTCGTAGCGAACTCCCGAAGGGCAGGCGCTCACGCACGCCATGCAACCGAGACAGCTGTCGAAGTGGCTCACCATCTCGCCCGTCAGGCTCTGTGACGCCTGCAACCCCTCGTCGATGAGCACTATCCGCCCGCGCGGAGAGTCCGCTTCCTGCGCCCACAGAACATACGTGGGGCAGGTCTCGAGACAGAACCCGCAATGGACGCAGTCATCGACGAGCGCTTGGTCGGGAGGGCGATGGGGATCGAAGGCGGCCACGATCAGATCCCGGCCACGAACACGCCCGGATTGCAGACGCCGGCGGGGTCGAAATGCCGCTTCACGCGCCGCATGAGCTCGAGCGCCGGACCGTTCCTGACGCCCCACGGATCCGTGGCCGCCCGGAGCTGCGGCGGAGCATCGAGGAGGGCGGGATGGGCGCCGGAGGGAAACTCCTCCTGGAGTCGCGGAACGGACTCCGGCTCCAGCTCCACGTAGCTCGTGCCCAGACCCGCCCGACCGACCGCGGTGCCTCCGCAGGCGTTCACGGCGCGGAGCACGGCCGGCAGCAGGCTGGGTTTCCCCGTCACTCGGATCAAAAGCCTGTTCGCGGACCTCTGGCCAGCGCGTTGACGGGCCCACAGCCTTTCGTCGTCCTCGGTCGCTTCCACCTGGCTGAGGCCTGCCCGCTGCATCAGCTTCCCGGCTCGGTCCGCCCGAGGCTTCGGCTCCGCGCCCGAGACGCACGCCAGCAGTCCGCCGCGTCCGGCGCGCCAGGCGAAGTCGAGGGAGTCCAGCTCGAGCGGCGCGGCCGCGAGCGTCGCGGCCGCCGCACCGAGCGCCCCGGGATCGCTTGCCACGCCGAGGACCGTCAGCCGCTGAGGCGGGCGAGGGTGCAGACGGAAGTTCACCGACAGGATCATGCCCAGTGTGCCGAACGAACCGCTGAACAGCTTCGCCAGGTCGTAGCCGGCGACGTTCTTGATCACCCTACCGCCGGAGCGGGCGAGGGTACCGTCCGACAGGGCCACGGTCATCCCGATCACCAGATCGCGGACCCCGCCATAGCGGTGGCGCAGCGGACCGGAGTCTCCGGTGGCCACCACCCCGCCCACCGTCGCGCCCTGATCAGGCCCCAGCGGAGGATCGAGCGCAAGCATCTGGCCGGCCTGCGCAAACCGCGCCTGCGCCGATGCCAGCGGTACCCCGGCCTCGAGCACGGCGGTCAGATCGCCCGCGTTGTGCTCGAGGATGCGATCCAGCGAGCTCGTCCGGAGCTCGACCGACGGCTCGGCGCCGATCGCGCCCCAGTTCGCCTTCGTGCCTCCGCCGCGGAACCGAACGGCATCGCCGCTGGAGCTTGCGCCGGCCAGCGCCTCGGCTGCCTGTTCGAAGGTGCTGGGCTCGATCAAAGTCGCGTCGCCACGCCCGCTCGCTCAAGCGGATGCTCGCGGTAGGGCCCCGGTACCTCTCCGCACAGCCTGGGGGTGGGCATCACCTTCCCGGGATTCGCCAGTCCGTGTGGGTCGAACGCGCACCGCAGCCGGTGAAAAGCCTCGAGGTCGGCCTCGGAGAACATCGCTGGCATCTGCGCCTTCTTGTCCACGCCGACGCCGTGCTCGCCGGTGATGGACCCCCCTTGCTCGACGCAGGCACTGATGATCTCCGCGGCCAGCTGCTCGGCCCGCTCTGGCTCGCCCTCGTGAGCTGCGTCGTAGCAGACCAGCGGATGAAGGTTGCCGTCGCCGGCGTGGAACACGTTCGCCACCGGAAGGCCGTATTCCGACGACAGCGCGTCGATGCGCCGCAGGACCTCGGACAGCCGGGTGCGGGGGATGACGCCGTCCTGGACGAAGTAAGCGGGGGAGACCCGTCCCATCGCGGCGAACGCCGCCTTGCGCGCCTTCCAGATCAGCTCCCGCTCATCCGCGGACCCCGCCACGCGGACCTCCAGGGCGCCGGCCTCGGAGCACAAGCTCCTGACCTGCTCGAAACGCGTCTCACACTCCTCGTGCGGGCCGTCCAGCTCCACGATCAACGCCGCCCCCACGTCGAGCCTGTATCCCGCCCCCGTGGCTTCCTCGGCGGCGCGAATCGACAGGCGATCCATCATCTCGATGGCGCCGGGGACGATGCCCGCGGACACGATCGCGGTGACCGCGTCGCCTGCCGACCCCGTGTCCTCGAAGAACGCCAACAGCGTCTTGATGCTCTCGGGCGCCGGTGCGACCCGCAGGGTGATCCTGGTGGCGACCCCGAGCGTTCCCTCAGAGCCCACGAACGCGCCCAAAAGGTCGTATCCGGGCTCGTCGCGGTCGAGCTTCACGACCGTGCCGTCGCTCAGCACGAGCTCCAGTCCGAGGACGTAGTTGGTCGTGAATCCGTACTTGAAGCAGTGCGCCCCGCCGGAGTTCTCGGCGACGTTGCCGCCGATGGAGCACACGATCTGGCTGGAAGGATCGGGCGGGTAGAAGTGGGTCGGCGCCACCACTCGAGACACGGCCAGGTTCGTCACCCCCGGCTCCACCACCACCCGAGCGTCTTCGAGCTCGACCGACAGGATCCGCCTCAACCGAGCAAGCACGATCAGCACCCCTTCGGCGACCGGCAGGGCGCCGCCTGACAGGCCGGTCCCCGATCCCCGGGCCACCCAGGGGACCCCGGCCTCAAAGCAGGTCTTGACCACCTCGCGCACCTCCTCGCCGCTCCCGGGGAGGACCGCGGCCAGCGGCGTCTGGCGATAGTGGGCCAAGCCATCCGAGCGATACGTCGCGAGCGCGTCGGGGTGCGTGAGCACGTGCTCGGCACCGCAGATTCCCGCCAGCTGCGCCGTCAGCTCCTCACCGCTTCCCACGGGCGGGAGTATCCCTCAACTGCGGGAGATCGGAGCCCTGGTTTGCGCCGAGGAAGACCGAAGCTGTCGGGCGGACGTACGCTAGTGCCCAAGCCAGCAACCCTGCGGAGCGTGTGCATGGAATCAGACGAGGTAAAGCCTGAGACCTGGGTGGTGGTAGGGGGGCGTCCCGAGGCGGTGCCCGGCGCGCCCCTCAATACCCCGGTGGTTGCGGCGTCCACCTACGTGTTGGGCTCGGAGCGAATCTATAGCCGGAACGAGGCCACCGAAGGATGGGAAGCGTTCGAGGCGATGCTGGGAGGGCTGGAGGGAGGACACGCCGTGGCCTTCTCATCCGGGATGGCTGCCTGCGCCTCGGTGCTCGGCCAGCTCCCCACCGGTGCTCACCTGGTCTTGGTGGACGACTGCTATCAGGGCGTGGCCGCGATCGCCGATGATGGCGCGCGCACCCATCAGTGGCGGGTAGAGCGGCTGTCGGCGACAGACCCGTTGTGGGTGCAACGGGCTTCGGAGGCAGACCTGCTGTGGCTCGAATCGCCGTCGAACCCGCTGCTCGAGGTCGCTGATCTGGCCGCAATCTGCGCCGCACCCCGTCGCGCCGGGACCCGGGTGGTGGTCGACAACACGTTTGCCACGCCGCTATTGCAGCGTCCTCTGCAGCTCGGCGCCGACATCGTCGTGCACTCAGCGACCAAGCTGATCGGCGGGCACTCGGACCTGCTCCTCGGAGCGGCCGTCACCGCCGATCGGGGCGAGCTCGGGCTGCTTCGAGATGTCCGCAGCCGGAACGGAGCCACGCCCGGGATGCTCGAATGCTTCCTGGCACTGCGCGGCGCTCGCACGCTGGCACTGCGGCTGCGCCACGCCCAGGGCTCGGCGCAGCAGCTGGTGGCCCGACTAAACGACCACGCCGCCATCATCCGAGTGCGGTATCCGGGTTTCGGCACGATTGTGAGCTTCGAGCTGAAGGACGCGGCAGCGGCCGATCGTGCGTGTCGAGCTAGCAGCATCATCCGTCATGCCACGAGCCTCGGAGGGATCGAGACGTCGATGGAGCGCCGGAGCGTTCACCCCGGCCAGGAGCACATACCCTCAGGTCTGATTCGACTCAGCGTCGGCTGCGAAGACGTCGAAGACCTGTGGCGCGATCTCGACGCGGCGCTGAGCGCGAGCTGACGCCAGCGCCAGCGCCGCGTGCGCTGGTTTATTCGCCCCAGCTGGAGACCATTGGCTCAGGCGCCCACTCCGGCCAGGTGACCGCGCCGATTGGCAGACCTCCGAAGAACTCCGCGACTTTGGCTGGCCCAGCGAGCGTCGAGTTGTCGTACACAACCGCCCTATCCGCCATCGAGATAGCCACCGCAGCGAGCGGCCACAACCGGCGGTAGCGCTCCCGAATCTTGCCCTCGGGCACGTCGTGGCCGCCCCCCCGCACCCGGTACGCAACGCGCGTGACCGCCAGTTCCTCTGGCACGACCATCACATGGAGTACAACCTGATAGCCCGCCTCTTGCGCCGAACGAATCAGATCGAGCTTGGAGGGGTGGGAGAACACGGTCTCGGCAATGAACGACCGGCCGTTTGCGATGAGTTGCTCACGGGTCTCCGCAGCCACCTGGGCCGCGTCGTAGGCGTGTTCGTCGGGGTTTTCAGGCCATCGGGCCCTGGCGATTTGGTCAGGGTTGACATACGCGTAGCCGGGCAGCTGCGGCGCGAGAAAGTGTGTGACGAAAGTGGTCTTGCCGGAGCCGTTCGGTCCGAGCACCACATGCAGCTGCCTCAAGCGGGCGCGCGCGTGCCGTCAGGCCGATACTCGGTCAGTTCGCCTTGCTCGTTCAGCGCAACGGTCGTAATGCCTTGCGCGGCAAGGAGGGCACCGAGGTTCGTCGTTCGCAGACGCGCTTCTAGCCGGGACTGCACCTCGGAATCGAACACGATTCCCTCCTCATCCGAGAGATGCTCGACCGGGAGACGCCCTTCCAACGCCGCCTCTACCCGACGTCTGGAAGCTGTTTGCGGCGCGCAAACCGACCTCCCGACGCGTGCCCAATGCTCGAGCTGCTGCTTGGCTGAACGGTTCTCCTTTGCGCCCTCCACGCGGGCGCTGTCGGCCAGGTCGGACGGAACTCGCATTGGCCGGTCGGTGGTGGTAGCCATTAGAAAAAAACCTCCGTAGCGGACTGCTACGCATTGTAGCAAGGTGATACGAGCGGAATTGCCAGAAGGTGTCGCGCCTGCGGCACGATGTCAGTGCCCACGGCGTCGAGAGAGGGGACCTTCGCCCATTTGGTGAAGACGCCGGTCAAGGCGGTCGGCAGCTGCACCGAGAACGAGCGAGCAGAGAATCCAACCCCCGGCGCCGCCGACGAGCACCGCCAGGGGTCGCGAGAGGTCGGTGAACGCCAGCGCGAGAACTGCTCCCACAACGGCACCTGAGAGCGACACCGCGGTTGGGACTGACACCAACCACATGCCCGCAGCGTATCCCTCGGCCCAGTCCTGATCGGAGGTAGCGCAGAAACGCGTCGCGTTAGGCTCCAACCCAATGTCCGGCGAGCGGTTCTCCGCCGAGCTGTGGTCGGGGATCGAGGAGATATATGAGGCGATCCTTGTCCATCCGTTCCTCACCGGACTGGTGGATGGGTCGCTCGAGCGGGAGTCGTTTCAGTTCTACGTCATTCAGGATGCGCACTACCTGCGCGAATACGCTCGGGCGCTGAGCGTCGCGGCGGCGCGCGCGCCCACAGAGCGGGACATCGCGATGTTCGCCCACCACGCGGAGGGCGCGGTGGCGGTCGAGCGCTCGCTTCATGAGAGCTTCTTCGCCGAATTCGGCCTGAGTGCAGAGGACGTCGCCCGCACACCGGTTACACCGACGAATCTGGCATACACGAGCTATCTGCTTGCGACCGCGTACGGCGGGTCGTTCGCCGAGCTGCTGGGGGCAGTACTTCCCTGTTATTGGATCTACTGGGAGGTCGGCAAGCAGCTATCGGAGCGGGGGTCGCCGGACCCGCTGTACGCCCGCTGGATCGAGACCTACGGCGGGGAGGAATTCGGCGAGATCGCCCGAGAAGTGCTGGCCCTGACCGACCGCATCGGGCCTGAGCTGAGTCCGGCCGAGCGCGAACGGGCCGCGCGCCACTTCGTCACCACCAGCCGCTATGAGTGGATGTTCTGGGAAATGGGCTGGGCCCGCGAGCAGTGGCCGATCTGACGCGGCGTGTGGCGGTTTCCCGCTGCACGAGCCGGTTGCGGCCGATCTGCTCCCACAGTCTTCCGCTCGTCACCAGGCACACCAACCCCACCACGATCCCGAATATCGGGACAGTCCATACGATCACCGCGCAGGCCCCTCTACAGGTGGGCATCCGAGGCCATGATAGTCCTCGTTCGCTGCCGGGCCTCACAGCGTCATCCCGCCGGGCACCTCGGCCGATCCCTCGCCGCCCGCTCGGCGAATCGGCTATCGACCCGGGCGTTCTGAAGCATGAATGGGTCGGGCTGATCGCCCGGCATCCGCCGCGAGGAGAGAAACGCCAGGTAGGGATCTCCCGAATAGGC
Source organism: Solirubrobacteraceae bacterium (assembly GCA_036771025.1). Lineage (GTDB taxonomy): Bacteria > Actinomycetota > Thermoleophilia > Solirubrobacterales > Solirubrobacteraceae > Palsa-465. The sequence continues at coordinate 12,381 of DAIPIC010000042.1, read as the reverse complement.
GACATGGGGCGGGCAACGGTGCCCCGCTGACACGGCCCGGTCAACGGCTCCGGGGCCGGCGGACCAGGCGAGGCCCGATTGCGCCCCGGGGCGCTTCGCCGCCCAGGGATTCCCGGGCGCCGTCAGCAGCGAAATCGACTGCACCATCAGGAACGCCGCCGCCGCCACGACGACAGGGCGCCACAGACGGCGGCTCTGCCACCACCACGCGGCACCGCAGGCAGCCAGGGCAAGCAGGGGAGGCTCGGCGACGACCAGGACGTTGATATAGGAGCCGCGCTTGAGCACGGTCAACGCGAGCAGGAGCCCGGCGATCGCACCGGCCGCAAGCGTTCGGACCAGCGCTGGCTCACCGACGGTGTCAGGCCGCTCCCGGGCGATCAGCAAGGCGCCAGCGGCCCCGATCACGAGCGCCGCCTCACTCCAGGCTCCCTGCGCGATCAGTCCTCCGGCGTAATGGAGCGAGGCGTGTCCGACCTGAAGCTGTGCCTGAACGGCCTGGCGCCAGACGCCCGTGCCGAACACCGCCAGCGACGCGCCGGCCAGGGCGGTGCCGGCCAGGCATGCCGACACGAACGCTCTCCGCCGGGCGGCGCCCGCCAACACGATCGCCAGCGCCGGTACGGCGAATGCCAGCTTGCACGCCGCTGCCACCGCCAGAAGCACGCCGCCCACCGCTGCCCGCCGGGGACGCGCGCAGAACAGGGCGCCGGCCATGAGGAGGGGGGCGGCGAGCGTCTCGGGCGTGAGCTGAGCGTGCTCGTGTAGAGAGATCGGCAGCAGCGGCGCGGCGGCGGCGGCCGCGAGCGCAACCCACCGCCGCCGGCAGAGGCGCCACACGGCGATGCCAACGAGCGCCGCCGTGGCGAAATCGAGCAGCGCCATGCCCGCCCTCAGCGATGGGAGCCCATCGTGCAGCCCGAGCAGTGCGACCCCGACCAGATACACCGGAGGCGGCTGCGCCGCGGCAAAGTCGCGGTAGGGGACCAGTCCGTGAACAAACTCCCGAGCGCTTTGGGCGTAGACCCCATCCGAGAAGTCCCAGTAGCCGTTGCGCTGCCAGAGCGCCAGCAGGACGAACTCCACGATCCCCGCCGCCACCAGCAGGGCGACCCACCGCCAGGAGAAGCCGGCCGCAGGGTCATCGCCCTGCCGCCCAGGTAGATCGACTCCCGGCGGTGCGACTACTTCCACGGGCGCAGGACGCTAGCCCCTCCCGGGGAAACCCCGAGAGAGCCTGTAATGCAGGCCCTGCCAGAACGCGACAGTGACCTGGACAGGGCGGCTGTAGATCGTCGTGTCCTGAGGCGTCATCGGGTCCAGCAGGCGCTGGTCGCCGGGCGGGTAGGACCATGTGAGCCTGACGGTCCCGCTCCTCGGAAACTGTACGCGGACGTCGAAGTAGCCCTGGGGGTCGGTGATGGGAACGGTCTTGACGGTCCGGAACGGGCCACTCGATCCGCCGCGGAACTGGATCTGGACGCGCTGTGCCCGGTGGGTGTCAACCGACGCGTAGCGCGCCGGGCGGACGGCCCCCCAAACCTCGAGCGCATGACCGGGACGAGAGGTGGTGGCCGGAAGGAAGATCGGCATCCGGTAGGCGGCGAACGTCGCCTTCGGAATGCCGTTGAAGAACAGCAGTCCGGTCGCGAACCCGCCGTTGCCGAAGGCGCTCGGACCGGGAGCGGGGTCGTACAGCAGGTACTGCATGGTCGTCGCCAGTCGTGGGTTGCGCCAGGTCAGGTACTCGGCCCAGTTGATGTATCGGGCCGCAACGGCGGGGGTTACGTAGCCGGTGCTTGCGTTGGGGGGATGGGTCACGTAACCGAACTCGGTGTTGTAGACGCTCAACTTTCGGTCCGACCCATAGACGCGCTGGATCCGGTCGAGGGTCTTCGTCATCTCCGGGATCTGACTGAACTCGACGGTGCCGGCGCCACTCGAGTCGGCCTGGGTCGGGGGGAGGCTGACCGGATACGGGTGAAGCCCATAGCCATTTAGGTCGAACAGGCCGGGATGCGCTCGGCGGAAGCGCTGCGACCCGGCGTCGGTGGTGGGGCAGCCGGCCTGCGAGGCGGCCGCACCGCGCAGGGGACGGTAGGACGAGTTCACGCAGTACAGAGTCTGGGTGAAGCCGATCGGGCTCGAGACGTTGACCGCCGCCGCCAGACGGGTGTCGGGGGGGACCGTGATCCCGCGCGGGGAGAGGCCGCCGGTGATGATCGTGTCATGCGCGTGACCGGCCCGCTTCAGAGCACCCCAGGCCGCGTCGAGTATGTCGCGGTAAACGGGCGCCGCGACGATCCGCAGCGGATGGAGCGCCATCTGGGGTTCGAGCGACACTCCCCAGTTCGGCTCGTTCCAGATCTCCCAGAACCGAACCGGCGGCAGGGGCGAGGACGCGCCGGGCGGCGTATACCTGCCGCTGTAGCGGGTGGCGACCGCCTGCACGAACTGGCCGTACGCCGCCGCGGACGGTTTCCATGCTCCCGAGGGGCGCTGGGAGGCCGGAGCGTCTTGGCCGAGGGCCCATTGAGGGGCGCTCCCGGTCAGGACGAAATTGAGCTTGACTCCGTCAGCCGAGGCGGCTCTGACCACCGCGTCGTACGGGGCCCAGTTGCTCGCGGGATACGAAGCTGGGTCCGAGCCGTTGAATCCGGCGGGGGGCGTCCGCGACGAGGCACCGGGCGCGATCATGCCCCACACCACCTGGGCACGCACCACGTCGACGCCGATGCTTCGCAGGATCCGGAGCGTCGGCTCCGGACGAGCCAGCAGGTTTACGTACTCCTGCAGCATCGCCAGCGGCTCGCCGTGTCGCGGTTTGCCCGATCCGCCGGAGGTGACGGTGAGGGGCACCACGATGGCCGCGATGACCGCGGCAGCGGCAAGGCCGCCTAGCGCCGCGCGAAGGGCGGTACTACGTCTCATCGTTATGAGGAACAGATCACGCCATTGACGAGTTGCGCCCGGCAGGGGAGCTCCAAGCCGGGGCCGGGAGCGCGCCACGCTAGCGAAGTTGAGTATCGGCCCGAGGAACCATCGCCCGGGAACTCCGGGCCGTAACCTTGGCGCGGTGACGAAGCGATTCGTAACTGCCGCCGTGGTTCTGTGCATGGCGGGCGCGAGCGTCCCAGCGCAAGCGGCGACCAGCTCTCCGGTAGTGGCCGATTGCATATCCCACGGGCGGCTGACCCACCAGTATTCGGTCACCCAGCTCCACACGGCGCTGGCCCAGATCCCCGCGGACACTCAGGAGTACACGAATTGCTACGCGCTGATCCAGCACGCGTTGCTGGCGCAGGTGTCGAGCTCCCGCCCAGGCGCCGGCAACGCTTCGCAGGGGTCATCCGGTGGCTCATTCCTGCCGTTGCCCGTGGTAGTCGTGCTGGCTGTGCTCGGAGCGAGCGCCGCGGCCTTCGGCGTGTACGCGCTCCGGCGCCGCTAGACCGACGCCTGAGCGCCCTGCTCAGCGGGGCGCTCTGAGGCAGATCCAGCTCTTCGTAAACGGCCCGAACCGCTCCGGGGAGGCCGGGCCGAACAGCGCCTCGAGGTCTTGCCGGCGCATGAGGTGGATCTCCTGGGGATCAAGGCCCGTGGCTCCTACGCGCCAGTACCGACGTCGCAGGCGCGGCGGAAGCCAGTGGGCGATCGGGAGAAGCGCGTGGGGCTCGATCGGAAACTCGAATGCAGGGGTCTGCACGTACCAGCCGCGGGCCACGCGGCGCACCTCATCCGCAAACTTCGCACGGCCTTCAGGGGGAACGTGCTCGATGACGCTGCTGGAGTAGGCGAGGTCGAACTCATCGTCGGCAAACGGGAGGCGATCGGTGGCGTCGGCGCGAACGAACGGACCGGGGTATTCCGGGCGATCAACGATGTCCACGCCGGTTATGTCCAAGTGCGGGGCTAGCGCGCGGAGGCCGAGGCTCCCGCAGCCCACGTCAACGATGCGGGTTGCGGGATCGATCCCAGCGAGCCGCAAAAACTGCTCCAAGCGGCGCGCGCGGGCGCGCTTTGCAAGGGGCTCAGCCAGGTAGCGAAGCGGGCCCCGTCCCTCGCGCCAGATGGGCTCCGCCATGCCGGTAAGCGTAAGAGACGGCGCGCTGGCGTCGTCCGGACGCCGTGACCGCGTGGCGTGTGGCCCGGCGGCGCCACCGGCGTGGCGCCACCGGGCCTTGCCCACGGTCGATTACCGGATGGTGATGCCCATCGTCCGGCTGAAGACGAACTGGCCGGGCGAGTTGTACTGAGAGGCCAGGTTCGGTGCGTTGCTCGGGTACTGCCACGCGATCCTGACTTGGCCGCTGCCCGGGAACTTCACTTTGACGTCGAAGTACCCGCGGCCGTTCGTGATCTTGACTGACTTGACCGTCCTGAACCCGCCACCGCGGTTGAGCTGGATGTAGGCGAACTGCGCCTTACCCGTCGCCCGCCGGGCAAACGGGGCAGGCCGAGCGGCGCCCCAGACCTCGAGCGTCCTACCGCGCCGCGTGGAGGTGAAAGGCAGCCAGATCGGCATCCGGAAGGCGAAGAACGACGGCTTGAGCGCGCCGTTCTGCGCCACGAGGCCAGTCTGGAAGAACCCTGCCGTGTCCCTCAGCTCGTAGTTGTCGTACGACCCGACTCGCGGGTTCTTGTAGGAGAGGAATTCGGCCTGGTTGATGAAGGTGGCCGCGTTGTTTGCGTTGACGTACTGCGGCTGGTAGCCGTATTCGGTGTTGTAGATCGCCATCGCCTTACGGGAGCCGTAGAAGCGGTTGGCGCGGTCGAGCGTCCTGACCATGTTTGGAAGCTCGGCGAACTCAATCCCGTTGGGGTTCGGGAAATCCAACCTGGTCGGCGGCTTGTTGTACGGATAGGGATGGGCTCCCCACCCGGTCACCCTGAACAGCGCCGGGTTGTTGCCGCGGAACCGGTTGTAGGCCCGCTTTGAGGTCGGGCAGCCGACCTGGCTGGCGACGCCCGAGCCCAGCCGACCGAACGATCCGTTCACGCAGTACACGGTGCGGATGAACGTGAGCGGAGCCGTGGTTCCGGTCTGGCCCACGTGCGACGAGCCGTCCTGCGAGAGGCTCGAAGCAACGATCGTGTCGCGCCCGTGGCCACCGGCCTGCTGGAGGCCATTCCAGCCGGCGTTGAGCAACCCGCGATACAGCCTGGCTGAGGTCGGAAGCGACGATCCGGAGTACTGAGGCGTGAGCGACGGACCCCAGTTCGCCTCGTTCCACAGCTCCCAGAAGTGCACGGAGCGGTAGTGCGTCGCGAGCGCCCGCACGAACTGGCCGTACTCACTCGCAGACGGCATGAACGTGTTCTCGAAGCAGACCGGGAAGCCTCCGACCTGTCCACAACCCGGAGCCCCCGAAGCCACCGCCCACAGCGGGGCGGGGCTGGTGGGCATCAAGTCGACAGCGATGCCCCTGGACTGGGCCTGGTTCACCAAGTTGTCGAGTGAGCTCCAGTTATACGAGTTCGGGTCGGCAGCGTTAAACGCCGGGCGGGTCCTGGAGTTCGCATTGGGGGCGAGCCCGTTCCAAAGGACGTTGACCCGAATGATGCTCACGCCCAGGCTCCGCAGAATCTGAAGCTGGTTAGCGGGGTCGTTCTGCAGGTTCGGGATCTCGAACATCGCCCACTGGCTGCTCGAGGCCGCCGCCGGGGCGGCGCCCACCAGCGCGGCGCCTCCTGCCACGGCTCCCGTCGCGAGCATCACTGCGCCTAGGCGCAGCCACGACGCCCGGATTCGTCCGATCATGCTCATGTGCGGCAAACCTCCTAGCAATTGCTCGACTTCGATTCCATCGTTCTCCGACAGCTTGCGACCGCGCCCCAACCCGCTCCCATTCCCCGGAGCACAAGACAACTGAATGCCCCGAAAGTTGCGCCTCTAATCAGCTGCGCCCTAACAAAACCGGGAGCACCTGCTCCGCGATTGTCCGTGCGATCGTAGCGGGACGGTACCGCTCCAGCCGTGAGTATGCGCCGTCACGGTAGGCATCGGCGGCGGATGCGTCGAGTTTGAAAGCCTCGCTCAGGCACGACGCCAGAGACTGCGGGGTCTGATTCGCCGCCACCAGCGCCGGGTTGAGCTCCCGAGCGATGGCGCCCGCCTCGAATGGGCCCTCCGTGGCGGTGCACACAAGCACCGCTCCGAGGGCCAGCGCCTCGAGCTGGGTCATGCCGAAGTCCTCCCAGCGGGCGCTCGTAATGAATGTCTGGGAGCGGGCGAGCGTGGCGTGAAAATCACCCGGAGGGACGGATCCGGCCCAGCTGATGTTCGGCGGCTCGATGACCCCCGTTCTTCGAAGGTGGCGCAAGGCGCGGCCGCGGTCGATCCCGAACACCTCGAGGCGGGCGTCCGGCACGGCTGCGAGCGTCCACGCGCGGCACAGGAGGTCTAGGCCCTTGGCCTTCGGATCCGGGGTGTAGGCAACCGCCAGACGATCGCGGCGGCCCGGTGCCATCTGGTTCTCCGCGATGGATACCGGGGGCGGGACCACCACGACCGGCGCGGCGTCTTCCGGCAGCGACGCCGCGGCCACGCGGCTCCACGGCAGCACCAGCGCGGCCCCGGCCAGCTTGCGGCGCTCGAGCACGTGCAGCGAGGAGTTGCGCGCTCCGGGACGGTTGAGTCGCGCCGGCGAATCCAGGCGCACGGCGTAAGGAACTCCCGGATCGTCGGCGAGCAGCGTGGCGGTTGTCGTGGAGAAGACGATCGCGCGAGGGCGGAGCCGTTTCACGGCGCTGGCGGTCGCCCGCCGGGCGGAGATCGCCTCGACCAGATCGGTCACCGGATAGGCGCGACGGAGCCTGGTGCTGGCGCCCAGCCTGACGCCGACGGTGTCGACGCTGATGCCGGCTTGGGCGGCCAGCCGGGCGAACCAGCCATCGGCGATCCTCAGACCGCGAGTGGTGCCCAGCGAGATCTGAAGCAGGTCGGGGTGCACCGCCGAGCTCAGTTCCCGACGGCGCAGAACGAGCCGGCAATCTCCACCGCGGCGCGGTAGGCGTCCACGGTGGCCTGGCCACAGTGGCGCCAGGTGAAGTTCTGCTCGACGGTCGAGCGGGCCGCCCGACCGAGCGCTGAGAGCCGGCGGGTATCGGCGACCGTCGACTCGATCAGACGAGCGAGCGCGCGGTGATCGTCCGGCTGCACGAGCAGCATTCCGTCGCCCGCGGCGGCGATGTCCTCCGGGCCTCCCTCTCCACGCGATCCAATCGCGGGCAGCCCTCCCGCCATGGCCTCCACGTAGGCCACGCCGAAGGGCTCCTCGACGCTCGGCATCACGTACAGGTGGCAGCGCCAGGCCTCCGACAGCGCGTCCCGGTGGGGGAGCTGGCCGAGGAACCGCACTGCTTGTCGCAGGCCCAGCCGGTCGGCGAGCGCGCTCAGCGGCACCCGTCCGGGCCCGTCGCCGATGATCACGTAGTTCGGCCTGAGCTCCGGGACGATGTCCGCCATGGCGTGGAGGACCACGGCATGGCGCTTCCGGGACTGTAGGTGGGCGACGGTGACGAGCGTGACCCGGTCATGACGAAGGGGCTGTGTCCCGGGGAGGTCGGCTCCGAAGTGGACCACCCGGGTCTCGATCGGCCGGTCAGCCAGCTCCTGCGAGCGCTGGGCGGCCCACCTCGAGTTGGCCATCACCACCTCCACGTCTCGAAGCGCGGCCGCGGTCGCGCGGCGAGCGAACCGGCTGCGGCGGTGGACGTAGATGATGTCCGGCCCGTGGGTGGAGGCGACCAGCGCGGGCGAGCCGGCGACCTGGGCCCGGCGACGCCACCAGGAGGCAGCGAACCCAGTGGGCACGAGCGAATGGGCGTGTACGACATCGAATGGCCACCGCTTCGACAGATGGGTGAGCGCCAGCGCCAGCGACGGCGCGGCCCAGTATCCCCAGGCGCCGTATGACCAGGGGCGCGGAGGGGCGATGAGCGGAACCGCGTCCACGGTCAGGCCATCGACCGTGGTGGAGGTGAGCGACCCTCGGGCATCCGCGAGCCAGCGGTGGAGCTGACCGCGCCGGAGCACAGAGAGTGGCGGCACGGGACGGCGCAGCGCCAGGACGCGCACCTCGGCGCCCTCGTCGCGGGCGGCGAGCGCCTGGCGGTGGGCCCAGACGCCGTGGATCGGATCGAACCGCGACGGGTACCACTCCGCGACAACGGCAACGCGCACTGGCTCAGCCCTCCCCGGCCGCTCGCACGATCGCCCTGGCGAATGCCTCCACGTCGCGGTCGAAGTCGTGATCGGCGTCCACCGCCCGGCTACCGGCGGCCAGCCTCTCGCGCAACCCGGCGTCGGCGCATAGCCTCCCGAGCGCGCTGGCGATCGCTGCCTGGTCGTCAGGGTTGACCAGCAAGGCGTTGCGCTCGTGGACAGCGAGGTCGTCGACCGCTCCCACGCGCGTGCTGCAGAGCAGCGGAAGCCCGGCCGCCACCGCCTCCCGGATCGCCACGCCGAATGGCTCGAAGGTGCTCACGAGCGCGAACAGGTCGGCCTGAGCGTAAGCGCTGACCATCTCCTCGGCGGTCGAGAAGCCGTGGAACGAGGCGGCGACGCCGAGCCCATGGGCGATCTGGCGCAGCTCGGGCTCCATCGGCCCCACACCATGGATGTGAAGCTCGGGCGGCCGCTCGGCGGTCTCGGCTGCCGCCAACGCTCCCAGCAGGCGGCGGAGGTTCTTGTCCGGCACCAGCCGGCCAACCGTGAGCACGCGGACGGGGGAGTCGGGGGCGGGAGGTCGCCGTCGCGTCGCGGCGGCGCGGATCGGGTTCAGATCGGCGCTCTGAAGGCTGAGCTCGACGGCATCACGGGGAACGCCTATCCCTACGAGCCGCTCCCGGGCGCGCGAGCTGACGGCCACGAAGCCCGTGGTCCGCGCCGTGAGCCACCGGTGCAACGCTCGCTGCGGCGCGGGCAACGTGGCCTCCACGTCGCGGGTCACCTCCGTCAGGATCACGAGTGGGCGTCCGTTACGGCGGCACCAGGCGAGGGCCCGGAGGGTGGTGGGACCGAACTCGGAGCTCACGACCACGTTTGCGTCGAGCTCCGAGAGCGCTCGACCGACCCCCCGCGCCAACGACACGGGCGTGCGGCCGCGACGCGGCAGCTCGGAAGCCCGCAGGTACGCGACGTCGTACGACCGCTCGCCTGCAAACCAGGCGCTCGGCTGATCCCAGCTCCTCTGGCGAGGCGAGCAGTAGATGACCCGAAGCGCGATCCGATCGTGGGCCGCAAGGGCCGTGAACAGGGGCTCGCGATAGGGGGCAGGCGCCGGCACGAGGACGGCGCATCGGATGCGGGCAGCGGACACGACCGGGTCAGGATCACATGAACCCTGGCTGAAAGCAGCGATGCCCAGGTTCGGGCGCTCACCGTTCGTCGCCGGTCGCCATTGCCCCCCTACACTGACGGCATGGCATCAGAGCGCCAGATCCACGTCGGCGGGGTTCCGATCGGCGGCGGGGCTCCCGTCGCGGTGCAGACGATGACCAAGACCGAGACGGCCGACCTGGCCGCCACCATGGACCAGATTCGTCGCGTCGCGGAGGCAGGCGCCGACCTGGTGCGGGTGGCCGTCCCCAGGGATCAGGATGTCGACGCGCTGCGGACAATCGTGCGCCAGTCGCCGATCCCCGTGATCGCGGACATCCACTTCAACTACACGCTGGCCCTAAAGGCGCTGGACGCCGGCGCCCACTGCGTTCGGCTCAACCCAGGCAACATCGGGGGAGCGGACAAGGTGGCGAAGGTGGCGGCCCGGGCCTCGGAGCTCGGCACGCCGCTACGGATCGGGGTCAACTCCGGATCGCTGCCGAAGCACCTGCACGAGCTCGAGCGCGAGAATCCGGTCGAGGCACTCGTGAGCGCCGCCGTCGAGTTCGTGGAGCTGATGGAGCGGCTGTCGTTTGAGAACTTCAAGGTGTCGATCAAGTCGACGAGCGTTCCCAACACCATTGCCTCCAATCGGCTTCTGTCAGAGCGCATCCCGTACCCGATCCACCTGGGGATCACCGAGGCGGGCACGAAGTGGTCCGGCTCGCTGAAGTCGGCGGTCGGACTGGGCACGCTGCTGGCCGACGGGATCGGCGACACGATCCGGATCTCGCTGTCTACCTTCCACGCCGAGGAGGAGGTCAAGGTCGCCTGGGAGATCCTCAAGGCACTGAAGCTGCGCCAGCGGGGGCCGGTGCTCATCGCCTGCCCCACCTGCGGGCGCCTTCAGTTCGACATGGACAGTGTGGTGGCCGAGGTTGAGAAGCGGCTCGAGGAGTACGAAGACCCGATCGAGGTCTCGGTGCTCGGCTGCGCGGTGAATGGGATCGGCGAGGCCCGCCACGCCGATTTCGGCATCACCGGGGCCAAGGACATGGGGATGATCTACTCACGCGGCGAGCCGCTCAAGAAGGTGCCGACCGAGCGGCTCGTGGACGAGCTTTTCGCGGAGATCGACCGCTACTACGCCGCCGGCAAGCGGGTCCTCCGCGATGAAGCCGACGCCGCGGCGGCACGCGAGTGGCTAGCGGAGAATGAGGACGCGACAGCGATGACCCCCGAGCGGCTGGCGGCGATGGAGGCCGCCGCGGCCGATGAAGGGCCCGTGCAGCTGGACGAGGATCTCTCGCCGGTGGCCGGTCGCCGGTTCACGCGGACCTAGCGTCCCGCGCCCCGAATTGGGGTGGCCGAAGAAACCGCGACATAGGTGCGGTTTCTCGCCACACCCCGCGGGTCGCCCCGCCCCGCCCCGGGGGTGAAGCTTCACGTCCCCGTCAGACGCCACGAGAAGAGAACTGCGGCGACGGAGGTGGCGAGATTGAGACTCGAGACGCCAGCACGCATGGGAATCGACACCCGTTGGTCAGCATGAGCAAGCAGCCAGTCACCGATGCCGCCTCGCTCGCTGCCGAACGCCAGCACGGCGCGGGAGGGCATCCGCGCGGGGTCGAATCGGTCCCCCTCGGGATCGACAGCGATGAGCTGACGGTCCCGAAAGCTGGCCTCCGAAATGCGGATGACGGGAAGCGCAAAGTTCAGTCCAGCCGCGCCGCGCAGCACCTCGGGATGCCATGGATCCTGAGCTCCGGTAGTCAGAACCGCCGCCGCGTCGGCCGCGGCAGCGACCCGGATGCAGGCACCGATGTTGCCGAGATTCCGCGGGTCCTCGAGCAGCACCACTGGTCGAGGCTCAGGAGAGGACAGAACGGCGTGAAGATCAGCGGCCGGTCGGCGGGCGATGCCGATCAGGCCCGTCCTAGGCACCTGAGGCGTCAGTTTCGCGAAGGAGTCCGGTGCGACGACCCGCAGGCTGCCCATCAAGCTTCCCCGCACATCAGGGGCCAGAGCATCGGCGAGACGTCCGGCCGCGTCGGCGTCAGTTCCGACGAGCGCCACCAGCTCCGCGCCGAAGCGAATCGCGTGCTTGACGGCATGGAAGCCCTCGAGCACGGCAAGGTCGGGATCGCCGCGAGCCGCCCGGAACCGCTCCTCGAGGCCCGCCAAATCGCTCAGGCCGGCTTGTGGGCGGAGAAGTACGCGAGTCCGCCGTCCCGTTCGGTGTGGGCGCTGACCAGGCCGGCGTCGGTAAGCGAGGACTCAAGCTGCTCGAGCGTGAGGCCGGGACCGAACACCCCGCCGATCTGCATGAGCCGCACGAATGCGTCCTGACGAATTCCGGCGCGTCTGACCACGCTCGTACCGCGCAGTTCGCCGCCAGGCTTGAGCACCCTTGCCATCTCCCGGATCGCGGACCGCGCGTCGGGAAAGCAGTGAAGGCCCGTATAGCTGATGCAGAGGTCAAATTCGCCTTCCTGGAACGGGAGCGCCTCCACGTCTGCTTCGGCGAACTGGATCCAGTTAAGGCGGCGCCGCTCTGCCTCCGCCTGGGCCCGGCGCAGCATCACCGCCGAGAGGTCGGCCGCGACGTAACGCAGCTTCCGCTCAGGTCGAAGGCTCCGGAATGCCACGCCGCCCCCGCACGGGATGTCGAGGACGCTCGTGCCAGCAGGCAGATCGGCCAACCGCGCGATGTCCCGGTAGAACCGGTCGGTATTCGTGCCCCAGATGAGCTGGCCGAGCAGTCGCGCCACGCGCTCGTGCTCGACCGCCCAGTCGTAGGTGGTGGCCTCGAACCATCCGGTCCGCCACCGTTCGCGCAGGTCGGGCACGCCCGGAGCGTAAGCGACTGCCCGCGGCGATGGACCGCAGGGTGAACCGCTCGCGGCTGGTCCGCGTGCTGTCCGCCTAGGAGACCTTCGAGAACCCCTCCGCCACCTTGGCCCAGTTCACAGTGTTCCACCAGGCGTCGATGTAGTCCGGGCGGCGGTTCTGGTACTTGAGGTAGTAGGAGTGCTCCCAGACGTCCACGCCGAGCAGCG
>DAIPIC010000041.1:0-22600 GCA_036771025.1 Solirubrobacteraceae bacterium | reverse complement strand
ACGCGGCCGAGCTTGATCGGATGCGCGAGGAGCTCAAGGATGCCGCCGCCGCCCGGATCGGGCGGGGCCGGCCCAAGCGCTCATCGACTTGCTGCCGCCCCGGCTGCTACGAGCCTCGCGTCCCGCCCGCAGCCTATTGCGATGCGTGCGCGGCCGCCGGCTACGTGGAAGAGGCCGCCTAGCGGTCGAGCCGAGCTGACCAGGGCTTAGATACAAAAACTCAAACAGAGCGTCTGCGGACGCCGCGGGTCGCGCCGCGGCGGGCTCGAGACTGCCCTCGGGGCCGGTAGCCTGCGGCCGCCTTGGCAAGGCGCCGTTTCAACCAGGTAGACGTATTCACGGCCACCCCGTATCTCGGCAATCCGGTGGCCGTGGTGCTCGACGGCGACGGTCTGAGCACCGCCCAGATGCACAGGTTCGCGCGGTGGACCAATTTGTCCGAGACCACGTTCCTGCTCCCGCCGAGCGGGAGCGAGGCCGATTACAGCGTGCGCATCTTCACCTCGGCCAGCGGGACAGAGACGGCCAGCGGGTTGCCGGCCGAACTGCCGTTCGCGGGCCACCCTACGCTCGGCAGCTGTCACGCCTGGCTCGAGGCTTCCGGACTGCCGAGGCGCGGCGAGAAGATCGTGCAGGAATGCGGCGTCGGTCTGGTCGAGATTCGCCGCACGGGCGACGGCCTGGCGTTCGCCGCCCCTCCCCTGATCAGATCTGGGCAGGTCGAGGAGTCACTGGTGATGCATGTCGCCTCGACCCTCGGGATCGGGGGCGAAGAGATCGTCGATGCCGCGTGGGTCGATAACGGCCCCGGATGGGTCGGGCTCCTGCTCGAGAGCGCCGATGCCGTGCTGGCGCTCCGACCAGGATTTGTCGATCAGGAGGTCGGAGTCGTCGGTCCCCACCCGGAGGGATCTGAGACCGCGTTCGAGGTCCGGGGGTTCTTCCCCAAGGACGCGGCCACGGCCGAGGATCCGGTCACCGGGAGCCTCAATGCCTCGCTGGCCCAGTGGCTGCTGGCCACTGGGCGGGCGAGCGCGCCGTATGTCGTCAGTCAGGGAACGGCACTCGGGCGCGCGGGTCGCGTGCACGTCTCTGAGGACCGGGAGGGGACCGTGTGGGTCGGCGGCGGCACCGTGACCTGCATCCAGGGCCTGGTGGAGCTCTAGAGCCCGTCCCGCCGGACGGCGACGCCGGCTTCGGCCAGCCGCGCCTTGACCTCCCCCACCGTATGGCGACCGTAGTGGAAGATCGAGGCACACAGCACGGCGTCGGCGCCTGCCTTCACCGCGGCCACCAGATGATCCGGCTCTCCCGCCCCTCCTGAAGCGATCACCGGCACCCCGACGGCCTGCGCAACGGACGAGGTCAGGCCGAGGTCGTAGCCGTCGCTCGTGCCGTCGCGATCCATGCTCGTGAGCAGGATCTCCCCTGCCCCCCGCTCAACTCCCTCCCGAGCCCACGCCACCGCGTCGCGGCCGGTCGGGGTACGGCCCCCAGCGACGTACGCTTCCCAACCGCCGTCGACGGCCTTGGCGTCGATCGCCAGCACCACGCACTGCGCGCCGAACGTGCTCGCCAGCTCGTCTATCAGCTCCGGGCGCGCGAGGGCCGCGGAATTGATCGAGACCTTGTCGGCGCCGGCGTCGAGCACCGCTTGGGCGTCCGCGGCCGAGCGGATGCCGCCGCCGACCGTGAACGGGATGAAGACGTCGTCGGCCGCGTGCCGGGCCAGCTGCACGACGGTCTCGCGCTTGTCGGACGTGGCCGTGATGTCGAGGAACACGAGCTCGTCCGCGCCCGCGGCGTCATAACGCGCGGCCAGCTCGACCGGGTCTCCCGCGTCCTGCAAATCGACGAACCCGACGCCCTTGACCACGCGCCCGCCGTCCACGTCAAGGCATGGGATCACCCGCTTGTAGTGCATGCCAACGAGTTTCGCAGGGCCCTCAGGCGGCCTCGAGCGCCCGCTGAGCCTCTCTCACGCCGAAGCGCTCCTCGTACAGGGCCTTGCCAACTATGACGCCGGCCAGATTCACCTGGCGCAGCGCAGTCAGGGCACGCAGGTCATCGAGCGATGAGACGCCGCCCGAGTAGATGAAGCTGCCTCGGACCGCGGAGGCGATGCGGCGCGCTGCGTCCAGGTCCGGGCCGCTCAGCATCCCGTCGCGCTCGATGCTCGAGTAGATGAACCGCCGGACGCCGCGGGCGCCGAAGTGCGCCACGACCGACTCATCCGGGATGTCGGTCTGCCTCATCCATCCTTCCGCCGCCAGGCGCCCGTTGCGTGCGTCGATCGACACCACCACCCGGTCGCCATGCTTGGCCAGGACGTCGTCGAGGAAATCCACGTCGCGGTAGGCGGCCGTTCCCAGCACGACCCGGGCGGCGCCCGCGGCCACCGCCTCGTCGACGGCTTCGGCAGTTCGGAGGCCTCCCCCCAACTGGATGGGCACATCCACCGCGTCGGCGATCCGCGACACGAGATCCAGATGCCGAGGCTGGCCGTCACGCGCCCCGTCCAGATCGACGACGTGCAGCATCCGGGCGCTCGCCTCGACCCAGCGACGGGCGGCGTCCAGCGGGTCGGCGTCGTACGCGGTCTGGGAGTCGAACGAGCCCTTTGCCAGCCGCACCGTCCTGCCCTCGAGGATGTCGATCGCCGGCAGGAGGATCATGCCCGAGCGGTCAGGCGCGTGCTGGGGCGAGTCTCGCCTGACCTCTCTCGGCCGCCGGCGCACAGCGCGACGAAGTTCCGTAGCACGTCCAGCCCGTGTCGCGAGGACTTCTCGGGGTGAAACTGGGCACCGAAGATCGAGCCGCGCGCCACGATCGTCGCGAACCGCTCGCCGTATTCAGCCGTCCCCACAACGTCCTGACGGGCGGGCCGCGGCGCGAGCGAATGGACGTGGTAGAAGGCGCAGCCGCCTGCGGGCAGGCCGGCCGTCAGCTCGCAGGGGCGCTCGAACGAGACCTCGTTCCAGCCGATGTGAGGGACGCGGAGGCCGCCCGCGCGCAGCCAGGCCACCTCCCCCTCGAGGAGCCCCAGGCCGGCGGTGACCTCGAGCTCCACCGAGCGCTCGAACAGCAGCTGCATCCCCAGGCAGATCCCGAGCAGCGGGATCCCGGAGGAGGCCCTCTCGCGGATCAGCGAAACGAGCCCCAGCTCTCCCAGGTTGCGCATGGCCCGCGGAAACGCGCCCACGCCCGGGACCACCAGACCATCCGCGGCCTGGAGCTTGTCGTGATCGTGCGTGATCAGGGCCCGGGCCCCGGCGCGCTGGAGCGCTTTCTCCACGGAACGCCGGTTGCCCATGCCGTAGTCCACCACGCCGATCAGCGGGGCGGCGCTCATACCAGCGTCCCCTTGGTGCTGGGGATCCCGGGCTCCGTGGGGTCCAGGGCCGCGGCGCCTCGTAGGGCGCGGGCCAACGCCTTGAAAGCGGCCTCGATCGCGTGGTGGGCGCTTGTCCCCCGCTCGATCGTCAGATGAAGCGTCAGCTTGGCATTGGTGGCGAGCGCGCGGAAGAACTCCTCGGCCAGCTCATGGTCGAAGTTGCCGATCGACCCCGGCGGGAGGGTGGCCTCGAAGACACAAAGCCCGCGGCCCGAGATGTCGATCGCACAGGAGGCCCGGGATTCGTCCATCGGGACCGTCGCCTGGCCGTAGCGGGCGATGCCGGTGCGATCCCCGAGGGCCTCGTCGAGCGCTTGGCCGATGCAGATCCCCACGTCCTCGACCGTGTGGTGGGCCCCAGTCTGGAGGTCGCCGGAGGCCCTGAGATCGAGGTTGAGCCGGCCGTGGCGGGCGAACAGGTCGAGCATGTGGTCGAGGAACCCGACGCCGGTCCGGCGCTCGCCCTCGCCGATTCCATCCAGGGCGAGGGTCACCGCCACCTCGGTCTCGGCGGTGCTGCGGTTGATCTCCGCGCTACGGGGCATCGCTAGGATTCTCGCGGATGCGGGCTTCCATGGACCGCGCGTGGCGCTCGAACCCCTCAGCGCGGGCAAGTGGCGCCGCCGTGCGGGCCAGCGCCTGGGGATCTTCGACCACCACCTCCGTGTACCTGCGGCGGAAGTGGGCCGGCGAGAGAGCTGACGCAAACCGGGCGGCGCCATTGGTGGGAAGGATGTGGTTTGAGCCCGCGATGTAGTCGCCGAAGGCGGTAGCGGCTTTGGCCCCCACGAACACCGAACCGGCATGGGTGGTCCTGGGAGCCAGCTGCTCGGCGCGCGGGCCGATCAGCTCGAGGTGCTCGGGGGCCAGCGCCTGTGCCAGGCCCAGCGCCTGCTCGAGATCGCCCACCGCCACCAACGCCGCGGCGGCACCCGTGTCCCGCGCCTCGCTCAGGATCGACTCAAGAGAATCCAGCAGCGGAGTCGAGGTCGAGATCGCCACCACCAGGGTCCCCGGGCCGTGCTCCGCCTGCGCCAGCAGGTCGAGCGCCATGAGCTCGTGCCCGGCGTCGCCGTCCGCGACCACCACCAGGTCGCTGGGGCCGGCGAATCCGTCGATCCCGACGCGTCCCGACACCTGCCGCTTGGCCTCTTGTACGTAAAGGTTGCCAGGGCCGACGATCACGTCCACGGCGGTGACCGACTCCGTGCCGTAGGCCAGCGCTGCGATGGCCTGCGCCCCGCCCATCCGGTAGACGCCCGAGGCGCCAGTCAAGCTGCAGGCGCCGAGCACGAGCGATGATATGTCGCCGTCGGCGCCGGGCGGGGAGCAGACGACGATCTCGCGCACGCCGGCCACCCGCGCCGCGATGACGCCCATCACGACCGTGCTCGGGTAGGGGGCTCGCCCGCCGGGCACGTACACCGCCGCGCAGTCCACCGGCGCGCTGCGAACGGCCACCCGGTGAGTGCCGAACGTCGCCGTCCGGTCGTCGTCCAGGCTGAGCGCCGCGACGCGCTCCACGTTCTCGATCGTGGCCTTCAGTCCGTTCCGGACGGAGGGATCGAGCTCGGCGCCGGCGGCGTCGAGCTCCCCATCGTCCACCCGCAGCGGGAGGGGATCGGCGCCCTCGGTGTCGAGGGCGCGGATGTATTCGGTCAGGGCCTCGTCGCCGCCTGCGCGGACAGCCGCGATGATGTCCGCCACGATGCTGTCCACGGACTCGGGCGGCGGAACCAGCGCCCGCAGCCGGACCGCAAGCGCCTGCTCGTCGCCGCTCAGCTCCAGGCGCTCAGGCCGCATCCAGGCGCTCCAGAAGGGAGTCCAGCGCCCGAGCCTTGAGCTTGTGCGCGACGGGGTTCGCGATGAGACGCGCCGTGCACTCGGCGATCTCCTCGCGGACTACGAGGCCGTTCTCCCGGAGGGTGGTTCCCGTGGCGGTGAGATCGACGATCCCCTCGACTAGACCCGTTACCGGCGCCAGCTCCACCGACCCCTTGACCTCCACGATCTCCGCCTGACGGCCGGTCTGGAGAAAGTGCCGAGCGGCGACCCGCGGGTACTTGGTGGCGATCCTCATGACTCCCAGCCGCCGCAGCGTCTCGGCTGCACGGTCCTGACCCTCGACCGTCGCCAGCACCATCCGGCACCGGCCGTAGCCGAGGTCCACGAGCTCATACAGGTCGCGCTCGGCCTGCTCCATCAGCACGTCCTTGCCGGTGATGCCGATATCGGCGACGCCGGCCTCGACGTAGGTCGGGACGTCCGAGGGCCGCATGGTGACGATCCCCTCCTGGTTGAAGAGCAGCTTCCGGTCGTTCTCTCTGACCTCTCCCGTGTCAAACCCGATCCGGTCCAGGAGATCGAGGGTGTCGGCGAACAGTGCGCCGCGGGGCACGGCGATTCGCAGGTCGCTCATCTTGGCCTTCCCAGTCCCCGCTCTTCGCCCGTGAGCGCTATGTGGAGGCGCTCCACGCCGAGCGCGAATCCGACCGCGGGCAGCGGACGTCCGAAGGTCGCGAGCAGTTCGTCATAGCGCCCGCCGGAGCCGATGGGCACACCGTGGGCTGGGTCGTAGACCTGAAAAACGGCACCCGTGTAGTACCCCAGGCTCCGGACCAGGCCCAGGTCGAAGATGATCCGCTCGGCCACCTCCGGAGCCAGCAGCTGATGGACGCTTCGCATACCGCTCACGGCGGCGTCAAGCGGCGAGGACAGGCCCTCGAGGACCTCAGGCCCGCCGCGTGTCTGCGGGACTCGCACCAGCAGATCGACGTCGGCGGCCCCCAGCCCCAGGTTCCTGACCTCGCGCTCCACCCCGACGAAATCGCCAGCCGCCAGCTGCGAGACGATGGTCTCGTGGGCTTCGGGCGCAACGCCCACCGCCTCCAGCAGCGTGGGGTACAGCGACGCGTCTCCCAGCCCCACCCTGTACGTCTGCAACCCCGCTGCGTCCAGGGCCGAGCATAGGACGGTCAGAACCTCCGCGGTCCCTTCCGGCGCCGGCGCGCCGATCAGCTCTACGCCGGCCTGCAGCAGCTCGCGTGACTGCCCGCGCTGCGGCCGCACGCTGCGATAAGCGTGGGCGATGTAGGAGAAGCGCAGGGGTGGGTCCGACGTCCGGTATCGGGTCGCCACCAGCCTGGCGATCGGGACCGTCATGTCGGAGCGCAGCACCAGCACCTGCCCCTGCTCGTCGAACAGGCGGTACGCCGGCTCTGGGCTTCGCCCCCACCCCGGAAGGGGCGGCTCGTACTCGAGCGCCGGGGTGTACACCTCTCCGTAGCCGGCACGCTCGAAGACCTCGCGCACCCGGTCGGTGAGTGCGCGCAGCTCCCGCATCTCATCGGGCAGCACGTCACGCGTACCGCTTGGGATGCGGTCGAACATGGGGAGGTCTTTGCCGCTCGTCACACGAGGACGGGCACGTCGTCCAGGCGCTGGATCCGTGCGCCCAGATCGCGCAGCCGCTCGTCGATCCGCTCGTAACCGCGGTCGATGTGGCGGACGTTGCCGATCTCCGTCTTGCCCTCGGCGCACAGCGCCGCGATGAGCATGGCCATTCCAGCACGGATGTCCGGCGAGTCGACGCGTTGCCCGTGAAGCCTGCGGGGGCCGATCACGATCACGCGGTGCGGGTCGCAAATCGTGATCTCTGCCCCCATAACCAGCAGCTTGTCGGTGAAGAACAGGCGGTTCTCGAACATCTTCTCGTGGATCAGGATGGACCCCTCGGCTTGGGTGGCGAGCGCTAGCGCGATGCTCGTCAGGTCGGCCGGGAAGCCTGGCCAGGGACCATCCTCGACCTTGGGCATTCGCTCACCCACATCGTTGTTGATCACGAGCTTCTGGCCGCCGGGGACGATGACGTCGGCTCCGCGAAGCTCGGTCTGGAGCCCCAGCCGCTTGAACACCAGCCGGATCATGCGCAGGTCCTCTGGGACGGTGTCCTTGACCACCAGCTCGCCGCCGGTGACCCCGGCCAGCGCCATGAAGGAGCCGATCTCGATGTGGTCCGGCGCGATCGTGTGCGTGCAGCCCCGGAGCCGGTCCATGCCGTGCACGGTCATCACGTTCGAGCCGATCCCGTCGATCGTGGCCCCCATGGCTACCAGCATCCGCGCCAGGTCCTGGACGTGCGGCTCGGATGCCGCATTGCGAATGACGGTGGGGCCGTGGGTAAGGGCGGCGGCCATGAGTGCGTTCTCCGTGGCCATCACCGAAGGTTCGTCCATCAGGAAGTCGCAGGGACTGAGGCCCAGCGGAGCCTGGATGAAGATGTCGCGATCGTGCTCGACGGTGGCGCCGAGCGCCCGGAAGGCGTCCAGGTGGGGGTCGAGCCTGCGGCGGCCGATCACGTCCCCGCCCGGAGGCGGCATGTGGGCGTGGCCGAAGCGGGCCAGCAGCGGCCCGGCGAGCAGGAATGAGGCGCGGATGCGCTCGGCCAGCTCGCGGTCTACGTCGTAGCGGTCGACGCCGGAAGCGGTGACCGAAACTTCTCCCGGACCGAGCCACTCCACCGTGGCCCCGAGGGACTCGAGCAGCAGGGTCATGGCCTCTACGTCGGCGATCCGGGGCACGTTCCGGAGCACGACCTCGTCCTCGGTCAGCAGGCACGCGGCCAGGATCGGCAGGGCGCCATTCTTGTTTCCGGCCGGGACGATCGTGCCCGACAGCGGCACGCCGCCTTCGATGATGAACTTCTCCATGGGAATCGGCGGTGCTCCCACCGGCCGCACCGGCAGGCTGGCCCGCGGGACCGGGGTGGGCCGCGGACGCTGAGCTAGGGTAACAGCCATGCCTAATGACGTTTCGCGCCACGAGGCTTGGGACCTGCTTTGTGAATGGACCAGGTCACAGTCGCTCCGCAGGCACGCGCTGGCCGTGGAGGCCGCCATGCGCGCCTACGCCTCGCGGTTGGACGGAAATGCCGAGGTATGGGGCGTGACAGGGCTGCTGCACGACCTCGATTACGAGCGCTACCCCGACCTGGAAAACGGCCATCCACGCCACGGAATCCGCGAGCTCGAGGCGCGGGGGTACCCACCGGAGATCGTTCGCGCCGTGGCCTCGCACGCCGACTTCATGGGAGTCCCCCGTGAGAGCCCGATGGAGAAGGCTCTGTTCGCGGTCGATGAGCTCTCGGGCTTCGTCCTCGCCTGCGCCTACGTCCGGCCTGACGGGCTACAGGGCATGACGCCCAAATCGGTCAAGAAGAAGCTCAAGCAGCCCTCGTTTGCCGCGGCCGTGAATCGTGAGGAGCTGCGTCGGGGGGCGGACGAGCTGGGCGTGGACTTCGACGAGCACCTGGCGGTCGTGATCGACGCCTTAAGCGGGCACCGCGAGGAGCTGATGTCGGTGGACGGCGAGCCGGCGTAAGCGGGCCAGGCATGCCCGACACGGTCAGGATCGTCGTCCTCGAGGGAGACGAGACGGGCCAGGAGCTGCTCGAGCAAGCGGTGCGCGTGCTCGACCCCGGGACCCTGGGGCTCGAGCTGTCGCTGAAGCGCTTTGATCTCTCGCTCGACAGTCGCCGCGAGACCTCGAACCAGGTCGTGCTCGACGCCGCGGACGCCATGCGCGAGGCCGGGCTGGGACTGAAGGCCGCCACCATCACCCCGGAGGGGGCCGACGACGTGGGCTCTCCGAACCGGATCCTGCGAGAGCGGGTGGATGGGAAGGTGATCGTGCGAACCGGCCGGCGCCTGCCCGGGGTGGCGCCGGTGGCCGGAGTTCACCACCCGATCTCGGTCGTACGGATGGCGGTCGACGACGCCTACGGTGCCTCCGAGAGACGCGAGGGCGGTTCGGGGTCGGCGGAGGAAGTCGCCTACCGGGTCGAGAGGATCTCCCGCTCCACGTGCCGCGCGGTCGCCGAGTACGCGTTTCGTACCGCGGCGCTGATGAACGCTCGGGTGTACGGCGGTCCGAAGTGGACCGTGTCCCCCGTGTACGAGGGGATGCTCAAGGAGGAGATGGATGCGGCGGCCCGCCGCCACCCCGATGTCGCCTACCAGCCGGTGCTGATCGACGCCACCTACGCCGGCCTTCTGTCGGGAGCGACGGACGCGCCCTTGGTGATCCCCGCGCTGAACCGCGACGGCGATTGCCTGTCGGACATGATCCTGCCGATGTTCGGGTCGATCGCCGGCGCCGAGTCCGTGCTGCTGGCGTTCGACTCCAGCTACAACCCGACCGTGGCGATGGCGGAAGCGCCCCATGGAACGGCGCCCGCACTGGAGGGCAAGGACCTGGCCAACCCGCTGGCGATGATCCTGGCCTGCGCCGCCATTCTGCACCACGCAGCCCACCGTCACGGCGCGGCCTGCGATCGGGCTTCGCGGGCGATCTATGAGGCCGCGCTCGAGACAGTCGGCTCTGGCATCAAGACGCCCGACCTCGGCGGCTCGTCGGGCACGACCGACTTCACGAGCGCGGTCATCGAGCGACTGCGCGCGAAGATCAAAATCTGGTCGTCGCTTGGATCGGCTGCCTAGCGGTTCCGTCCGACCCCCCTCCTAGTCTGTCGAACGTATGTTCCGCGTCTCTACCGAACGATTCCAGAGCTGGCTTACCCGCATCGACGAGGCATTGGACGACGTGCTCGGCGACCCGCGCGACCCAGTGCACGACCATCCCCACCGCATCGCGCTGCGCCTGACCTACGAGCGCCGCGGCGGCTCGGTGTCGCCCCGTCCGGCCCACTGCGTCTCCCCCGTCCGCGCTGCTCGGGGCGCGCCCCGGCTGGGCGCCTCGGCGCGCTAGCGCTCTGCGGGCCTCAGGGCAACCCTGCGGCGCTCAGCCCGTGAACCACGAGGACCGTGCCGCTGGGGTACCCCGGCCCGGTTCGCGGCCCTGAGCTCGCGACGCCGATCAGCACCGCGATGAACGCACCGATCCCCAAGACGAGGCAGATCACCAGCAGCGCCAGCGCCTGCGGGTTTCGGCGGAAGAACTCGACCAGGCCGCGCACCGGGACCAGCGACAGGCTGCGAGCCTAGCTGCCCGCCGTGGACGGGACGGTGAGCCCGCGGCCTGAGCCGCCGCTGCCGGTGTTCTGCGGTGCTCGCTGGGTTGAGCTGGTTCCGGATCCCCCGGTCGAATGGGGACGCCCGCGCCGAGCGGCGGTGCAGTTTGAGGCCAGCTGGGCTGCGGCGGCGGAAAGGCCGTAGCGCCGCTGGCGGCATCCAGAGGTCCCGGGCCGAGTGCTCTGGCGGACGATGCGCCCGCTGACGTGATGAATCTGGCCGGTCGTGCTGACCAGCGTCGATCTCCCGTGATGACGAAGCGAGAGCGCGCTGAAGCGGGTGATGTGGCGGGTACCCCGGGCGTGTGCGTGTCGGCCATGCGCTGCTTTCAAGTTCGTCGTGGCCACTACCGGCGGTGCGGCAGAGCCCTCCAAGCGGCTGCTGGCTACGGCGACCCCGCCGGCGCACACGATCGTGCCCAGGGCGAGCGGCACCCCACGCCGAGCCAGATAGCGGGGGTGCAGTACCTCCCGCCACCTCGCGCCGGCCGCCAGCGCGCGCAGTCGCTGCCAGTACGGGTCCAGGCTCCACCAGCTTTCGTCGGGGCGGTCATCTTCGATGTCCGTGGTCAGCGCGTCTCGCCCCCGATCGGTGATCGCCCAGTCCCCTCGGCCGTTCGTACGTACCAGGCCGTGGGCGTGGGCGTCAACGAGCACCAGGCGGGCGTCGAGCTTGCTCAGCCTCAACCGGCGCGCGAGCGCGTCGCTCGACAGCGGCCCCGTCTGGTCCAGGGCGCCGAGCACATCATTAAGCGCGACGAACCTCTGCGACATACCTCTTTCCGCCACCGATGCAGGATACGACCAATACCAGCCTATGGTTGAACATGGCGTAAATCTCACCGAACGCGGAGGGAGCATGAAAATCGGAATCATTGGCGCCGGGAACATCGGTGGAGCATTGGCCCGACGCTTCATGGAGCTTGGGCACGAGGTATCGATCGCGAACTCCCGCGGCCCCGACACCCTCCGGGAGGTCGAGACAGAGACGGGGGCCACGCCCGTGCCGGTGCACGAAGCGGCTCGGGGAAAGGATGTAGTGGTCGTGACGATCCCGGAGAGCAAGGTTCCGCAGCTGCCCGGAGACCTGTTTGACGGCGTCGACCCAGAGGTGGTGGTGATCGACACCGGCAACTATTACCCGCGGCATCGCGACGGCCCGATTGAGGCGATCGAGGGAGGCACGCTGGAGAGCGTGTGGGTCGCCCAGCAGCTCGGCCGGCCGGTCGTGAAGGCGTTCAACAACATCTATGCCCAGCATCTGCGTGACCGTGGGCAGCCACCAGGAACGGCAGGACGGATAGCACTGCCCGTCGCGGGGGATGATCAGGCGGCCAAGTCGACGGTTATGCAGCTCGTTGACGAACTGGGCTTTGACCCCGTAGACGCCGGTCCCCTGCAGGAATCCTGGCGTCAGCAGCCGGGAACGCCTGTATATGCAACCGACCGCGACGCCGAGGGGGTGCGACGCGCCCTGCAGGAGGCCAGCCCCGAGCGCCAGCCCGAGTTTCAGGCTACGCCGGATAGCCCGGGTACATACACGAACCCGGCCTGAATCACCTGGGAGAACGGATCGGCGCTTGGCCGCCTTCGGATGGCGGCGCCGCGCCGCCCGTCGCCCCGGCGCCGCCCGTCGCCCCCGCCCCCGCCCCCGACGGTTGGCCTCCGGTCGCGGGGGACTGCGGCCCGCTCGCGCCGGAGGACTGCTGGCTGGTCTCCGGCGTGGACTGGTGGCTGGTCGTCGTAGGCGGACGGACCGTGGTCCGCGGGCCCGCCCCCGTCGAAGGGTTGCCGCTCGCGGGCGGAGCCAACGGTTCGGATGGCGACCGGTACACGCCCGGCCCCAAAGGCTTCCGCGCCGATGGCGGCGGGAGCAACAGGTTGCGTTCGAAGTACCCGGGAATGGAGGACAGGCTCGCCGGCAGGTGCCCGATCGGCTTCCAGCCGTCGGAGGTCAGCGTGAGGGTCGTGTCCAGCGCCGTCGCGTTGTCCGTCCAATCCCATGCGTAGATCGTCAGCCGGTACCGCCCAGGGTCCAACGTGGTGGGCAGCGGCGGCGCCAACCCGTCGGCGACACGGTAGGTCCAGCGGGGGACGCACACCGAACGGGTCGCGAAGCAGTTGTAGCCGGGATCGTGCGCGCCTGGAGCGTAGATGAGCGAACGCTGCGCGAACTGAAGCAGGTGCGTCCCCCGGAACGCCCACTCCAGCGGCGTGACCGGCGATCCGTGACTGTCATAGAGCCGGTAGGCGACAGCTGCCGGGGCGAGCACCGGCGTGTAGTACCTCGTCTTCCGGATGAAGGTCTGGGGATCGTAGGCCGGGGCAACCACCTGCCCATCCGCCGAGACCGCGGGCCTGCCGATCACCGGGGCCGCGTGGTCCACATACGGCCTGAGCACGCTGCCCTGAGGCCGCAGCGGGTTCGCGTACTGACCGTCCGGGCCGATCTCCGAGAAGGCCATGTGCCCATATCCGGCCATGACCGTTCCCAGCACGGTCTTGAACGGGGTGACGAGCTCGCCCGTCGCCACCTTAGGATTGATGTGCCAGTAGATGTAGTTGCCAACTTGGATCCGGGCATCGGGGCCGGATGGAGCGAGCACCTCGGCCACTCCCGGCTGCACCGCGTACACCCGGGCGCCATCCCGAGCCTGGATATCGACGGCCACATGAAGCGACTCGGGTCGCACCTCATTGAGACCGGCACGAATCGCGTGCTGGCGGTCGAACGGTCTCAGCGGCCACCCCGTCTGGGCGCCATACGGAAGGCAACCGACCGAGCAGGCCAGGCCGTCGTCATAGAACGAGGGCACCTCGCCGGGCCGGGGCGACCGATCCGCGGGGTTGGGCGGAAATGGCAACGTGAACGAAGGAGACTGGGTAAACGTCGTGGGTCGGCCTGCGCCGACGGCGTCCGTGCTCCCGCCCGCAGAGTGAGCGGCCGTCGCGCGAGAGTTTGCTCCGATCAGGCCGGCGGAGGTCGCGAGGATTGCGAGCAGCCCCAGCAGGGCCGCGATCACCGCCCCGAGAGCGACCAAGCGAGCGAGCTGCGTCGCCGGGCGGGAGTGGGGATGGTCAAAGGTGCTGATGTCGCCTCCAGCCTGAGCGACCGCGGTCAGAGCTTGTCGCCTGCGGCGATTCGTTCGCCGCTCGTGCCTCCAATCCTGTCTCATGGAAGCTGCGAGGATCCGTTCATGAGCAGGTTCGAAGGGTTCGGGCCCAAGGTCCGCAATTGGTTCGAGGGCCTGGAATCAGACAACAGCAAGGAGTACTTCACCGCCCACCGGGATTTCTACGAGGAATCGATCCGGGATCAAATGGAAGCGCTGTTAGGCGAGCTCGGCAAGGAGTTTGGCGGCCAGATCAAGATGTTTCGTCAGAACCGAGACATCCGGTTCTCCCGCGACAAGTCGCCGTATAAAACCAATACTTACGGAATTTTGTACGACGCGTCAATCGCCGCCCAGGGTCTATACGCATCCATCTCGGCGAACGGGCTTGTCGCTGGCAGCGGCTACCACGTGATGGCGCCCGATCAGCTCGACCGTTACCGCCAGGCCGTCGCAGACGACAAGCCTGGATCCGAGCTGGTTCGGGCGGTCGGCAATGCCCAGCAGGCAGGTCTCGAGCTCTGGGGCGAGACCCTCGTAACGGCCCCGCGCGGCTATCCGAAGGACCATGAGCGGATCGCGCTGCTACGCCGCAAAAATCTCGTCCTCGGCCGCGTCCTCGGGTTTGGCCGTTCGATCAAACGGCCCGACGGACTCGAGTTCGTGGCCGCGACCTGGCGCGCGGCGGGGCCCGTGACTCGGTGGCTGGACGAGCACGTGGGGCCCAGCACCGTCCCCGACCGGCGTCGCGGTAGGCGCTGATCAGGGCTGAAACCACCCGCTCGCGGGCGATGAGTTTGCGGGCGCACTGCGGTCCCAGTTGGTAGCGATACCGTCACGTGGAGGTAAGCCATGTCGGCCTCGCCAGCCTACGAACGTGATCCCCGCGTGGATCAGTACATCTCCAACCTTCCCGACTGGCAGCAGGACATCTGCCGGCAGCTTCGCGACCTGGTCCATGCCGCCGATCCCGAGGTCGAGGAGACGATCAAGCGGGCGGTGCAGCCCTACTTCGTGCTCCAGGGAAATGTCTGTGCCCTGCTTGCTGCAAAGGACCACGTCAATCTGTTCCTGTACGACGGCGCGATCGTTCCCGACCCCGAGGGCATCATCACCGCCGGCCACGACAACAAGACGGCCAGGACAGTGTCGTTCCGGCGCGAAGAGAAGATCAACGCAGAGGCCCTGACCGCAATGCTCAAGCAGATCATCGCCAACAATCGCGCCGGCGGCTGGCGCAAGCTGAAGGCGTCATAGGGGCCTTTCCGGCGCGATGGCCGTCTCCGATGCCACCGTACTCGACGCCGGCGGGCGCCAGCTGCCCGTGTCGAACCCCGACCGCGTCATCTTCCCCAGGACGAAGCGCTCGGCGAAGGTCACGAAGCTCGACGTGGTCAAGTACTACCTGGCCGTCGAGGACGGCATCATGCGCGCGCTCTGCCGTCGCCCGACGACGCTCGAGCGCTGGCCCAAGGGCGTCCATCCCGGGATCGTCCTGTCGACCCGCGACAGGGGCGGGGGCGACGCCTTCTATCAAAAGCGCATTCCGCGCGGGGCGCCCGACTACGTCCAGACCGCGCGAATCGAGTTCCCGTCAGGCCGCCATGCGGACGAGGTCTGCCCCACGGAGGTGGCCGTCGTCGGCTGGGCGGCCCAAATGGGAACGATCACATTTCATCCCTGGCCCGTTCGCCGCGAGGACGTCGACCATCCGGACGAGCTGCGTATCGACCTCGACCCCCAGCCCGGCACCGACTTCGCGGATGCGGTCCGCGTGGCGGCGGAGGCTCGTCGGCTGATGGACGAGCTGGGATACGTGGGGTTTCCGAAGACGTCAGGAGGCAGGGGGGTCCACATATACGTGCGGATCGAGCCGAAGTGGACGTTCACCGACGTTCGCCACGCCGCCATCGCCTTCGGACGCGAGCTTGAACGTCGTCTCCCGAACCAGGTGACGACCAGCTGGTGGAAGGAACAACGCGGGGAGCGAATCTTCATCGACTACAACCAGAACGCCCGGGATCGCACGATCGCCTCGGCGTACAGCGTGCGGCCGAAGCCGGGTGCGCCGGTGTCCGCGCCGCTGGATTGGGAGGAGCTCCCGGAGGTCGCCCCCGAGGATTTCACGGTGGCCACCATGCCCGCTCGGTTCGCCAAGGTCGGTGACCGCCACGCCCACATCGACGACGTCGCCCATTCGCTGGAGCCGTTGCTCGAGCTGTACGCGAACGATCTCGCCGCTGGGGATGGCGACATGCCGTATCCGCCGGACTACCCGAAGATGCCGGGGGAGCCGAAGCGCGTCCAACCATCGCGGGACCGCGACCGCCCGCGCTAACAGCGCGCCGCCGGCCGGTCGCTCAGCTGCCGCCGGGCGTCAGCTCCGACTGGGGCAGCTTGGGCATGGCGTCCCGGGGAGCGGGCGCCGAGGGCGGCGGCACCACCGGCCCGATGTCGCCGTCCGGGGCCTCGTCGAGGTCCACGATCACCGGCGCGTGGTCGCTGGGGCCGCTCCCCTTGCGCGCCTGCCGGTCCACCCACGCGGCCCGCACCCGGGACGAGACCGGTCCGCTCGCCAGGACCAGGTCGATCCGCATTCCGAAGTCCTGGTGAAACATCCCGGCCCGGTAGTCCCAGTAGCTGAAGACGCGCTCCGTCGGCCAGTGTTCGCGCACCACGTCGTGCAGGCCGACCGCCTCCAGCTCTCCGAGCGCGGCGCGCTCGGCCGGGGTCACGTGCGTATGGCCGATGTACGCATCCGGGTTGAAGACGTCCTCGTCCGTCGGGGCGATATTCATGTCGCCGCACACGATCGTGGCCTTCGGAGCGGAGGCGAGCATGTCGCGCAGGGATGCCAGCCAGGCAAGCTTGTATTGATAATGCTCAGAGCCCGGGGTCCGTCCGTTCGGCACGTAGACGCAGACAATGCGGATCCCGCCACACGTCGCGGAGATGGCGCGAGCCTCGGGGTTCGGGAACCCCGGGGCCCCCGGAACCCCCTTCTCCACGTCCGCCACCCCGGCGCGGGAAAGGATGGCGACGCCGTTCCAGGTCGGCTCCCCGTGAATGGCGATCGCGTAGTCGCGCTCGGCCAGGGCATCCCCCAGCAGCTCTTCGAATGCGTCGTCAGCGAGCTTCGTCTCCTGCAGACAGACAACGTCCGGGCGACGCTCCTCGAGCCACGGTAGGAGGCGCGGCAGCCGCTGCTTGACCGAGTTGACGTTCCAGGTCGCGATCCGCACGCTACGAACGACCGTACACTGCCAGCCCGCGTCGCTCGGCGGCGCCCGACGGCTATCCCGCCCGTGATTCCTCTGCAGCGCTCCACCCGATGGCTACGGTCGCCGAGCTATCACGTGCCGCGCTTGGCGGCCGCCCTCGGCGTCGCGCTCCTCCTGGCCGCCGACGCGGTCAAACCGGAGTCGGGCCGGCCGGTGTGGCTCGTCGGGCTGCTCGACGAGACTGGCCACCTGGCGACCGGGGTTATCGCACTCGGGGCGCTCGGCACCAGCGTGGATGGGCGGCTCGCGCGAGGTGTGATCGGCGCTTCCGTCCTCGTAGACCTCGATCACGTTCCCCAATACGGCGGCGCCGGATGGCTCACGGCCGGAACTGGACGGCCCTACCCGCACTCAGCCCTCACCCTGCTCGCGGCCTCGGCGACATTCTGGGCTCTCAGGCGCACGGCTCCCCGCGAGGCGCGCACCAGAACGGCCCTCGGCATCGTGCTCGGATTGAGCGGGCACTTCGTGCGCGACCTCGCCGAGCCACGCATCGGCCTCCCCCTTCTGTGGCCGCTCAGCAATCGCGCCTTCTCAATTCCGCGCAGCCTCTACGTGGGATTGGTGGGCGCGGGCGCTGTCCGCTGCCTCATAGCTTGACGCTTCTGCACGCGGGTTGACGCGCCCCCGGCTTGACGCCGGGTCCGGACGCCCCCGGGTTGACGCCGGGTCCGGACGCCCCCGGGTTGACGCCGGGTCCGGACGCCCCCGGGTTGACGCCGGGGCCATTAGCTGACTAAGGTCAGAGAATGCCGGACACGATGGTGGAACAGGTCCGTCGCTTCAACCGCGTGGTCACGGAGCGCGTCGGAGCGCTGAACGATCGCTTTCTCGGTCTTGCCAGACCACTCGGCGAGGCCAGGCTGCTGTGGGAGATCGGTCCCGACGGCTGCGAGGTCCGCTTGCTCCGTGCTCGTTTAGGGCTGGACTCCGGGTACCTCAGCCGGCTGCTGCGCTCCCTGGAGCGGGCCGGCCTGGTCGAGGTGGCATCGAGCGCTTCGGACGCGCGGATTCGCGTCGCGCGTCTAACTGCCGCCGGGCGCCGAGAGCGCGCGATCCTCGACGAGCGCTCCGATGAGCTTGCGCGGTCGCTGCTAGACCCCCTCCGCCCCGGGCAGCGCAAGCGGCTTGTGCGCGCCATGCGGGATGTCGAGCGCCTGCTGGTCGCGGCCAGCGTGGAGATCCAGCCCGTCGATCCCGAGCACCCCGACGCTCAGTACTGCCTGGCGGAATACGTGGCCGAGCTGAATCGGCGCTCGACCCGTGGGTTCGACCCCTCGGTCGGGGCCACCGCCCTCCCCCACGAGGTCCGGCCGCCTGCCGGTCACTTCTTCGTGGCCTACCTACGCGGCGAGGCGATCGGCTGCGGCGCCGTCAAGCATCACGATGACGCCCCGGCCGAGATCAAGCGAATGTGGATCGCGCCCGAAGCACGCGGACTCGGGCTCGGTCGCCGACTGCTGGAGACGCTGGAAGCGTGCGCGCGGGAGAACGGCGCACGGCTCGCACACATCGAAACCGGTGGGGTCCTAACCGAGGCGCTGGCCCTCTACCGCTCGACCGGCTGGGTGGAGGTCGCGCCGTTCAACGACGAGCCGTTCGCCGATCACTGGTTTGAGAAGGGGCTGGCCTAGTTGGGCCGCCGCCAGGTCAGCGAGTAGCGATAGAAGAGGTGCCGGCGGATACGGGAGCCGGGAAGATGGACGGCTGCGGCCTGGTTGACCTCGGCCAGCGTGGTCGTCGGGTCACGGATCGGCATCCGCGGGTCCGTTTGTATGCGCCATCCGAGGGGATCGGCGGCTATCGCCAGGGCGCTCAGCGCGTAATCGATGAAGGTGACGGGGATGTAGAGACCGAGGATCACGAGCAGCCCGCCGGGTCGCACGAGCCCGCTTAGACGGGCCAGCGCGGGCTCGAGCGGCATGTGATGAAGGCTGGCAATCGCGCTGACGACGTCGTAGCCGCCGGGCGGTAGGTCGAGGGTCAGGATGTCTGCCTGGACCCAGGCGAGATTGTCCGGTTGCGGCCCGTCGGCAGCAGCCTGGGCGATCATCTCGCCCGAGACGTCGATCCCCTTGACCGCGCCTGCACGCGCGGCCAGTCGCCGCGCAAACTCACCGGTCCCGCAACCGACGTCAAGCGCCAGCTCGAACTGCGATGGGAGCTGGGCGAGCAGATAATCGTGGTAGTACGCGTTGTGGCCGCAGCGCGGCCGCTTGGGCATCCTCATCCCCTGACCGCCGTCAAATCAACCTGAAAGGAGCGAGCGTTGATCGTGATCGCTGTGCTCACACGTCGCCTGCGGGAGGGCAAAACATACGAGGACTTTCGGAAGGCGTGGCTGCCTGAACAGGGGTTCGGATTCCCGACTAGGGTCGTGAGTGCGCAGCGGATCGACGACGAGCGGGAGATCGTCACGATTGGGTTCAGCGAACTAGACGAGGCAGAGGCCGAGGCCCAGCTGCGACGGGTCGGGCCCCAGGAGCAGCGCCGCCACGACAGGATCGACGCTGTTGTGGAGCCCGAGATGACCCGCCGGTTTTACGTGCAGGTCGCGGAGGACGACTTCACCCAGAATCCCTCACGGGAGTGAGCTCCCGGCTGGGTAGCTTGGGCCGCGCCATGGGGCTACTCGACGCGCCAGGCTCCGGCGCCGTCAGGAACGATTGAACGCCCGTGGCGCTGGGTGAGCAGCCGGTGGATGGTCTGCTCCCACCGCTCCCCCAGATGCTTGCCGAACCGGCAGGTGGAGCCATCAGCCAGCCTGAACTCGTAGAGGTCCGCCACTAGCCGCCGGGGAACGACCTTCGCACCCGTCACGTCGGGGAGGCTCACCACCACCTGTGCCCGCTCGAGCGCCTGAGCCAGCGCGTCCAGAGGCGCGGAGAGAAGCTGTCCGACCAGGCCGCTCTGTGGGCTGCCGCTGGCGCCCCTGATGAACAGGATGCGGTCGTTCGTGAGCACGACCGATCCGACCGTTGAGCGCTTTCCCTGAATCCAGACGGGCTGAGTCGGCACCTCGTCGAGTTGGACCTCAGGTGAATCGGATGCGAACGCCCGGTCATCCACGGCCAGCATCGTACGGCCGACCGTGCGGTGCTCGTCAGCCGGCTTGGTCGATCAGCTCCTGGAAACGCCGCAGGTAGAGCGGCCACCCGGCTCCGCCGCCGAGCGCATCGCGCTCGTTCTCCCAACCCTCGCCATGGCGGTCGAGGTTGCGGTGCTCGAGCTCGACGCGGGTGCGTTGCTCCGATTCCGGGATGAAGCGCACCTCCACCTCGCTCGTCTTGTCGATGTCATGCTCAATCTGCCACTGGGGGTCTAGGTCCCAGCTGAACAACACCCGGTTTGGTGGCTCGAAGGCCAATACCCGCGCCCATTGGTACTCGCTCCCGTCTACGCCGCGGTCGTATATGCGCCCGCCGGCGTGGGGCTCGAAGACGGTCTCCGCGATCTCGACCGCGAGCATGTTGTGCTCGCGGGGCTTTACCCGGTCGAAATCCTCGGTGAAAACGCGGAACGCCCGCTCTAGCGGCGCCTCGACCACGATCGATTGCCTGACGCTCGTGCCCGGCTTTTGCGTGTGGGTGCTCATGTGTTCTCCTCGGTCGATTGTTCGACAACCGTCTTGTAAGCGGCCAGGGCCTTGCCCCAGAACCGCTCGAGGTCGGCGCGCAATGTGGCGAGCCCGTCGGGATCGACCCTGTAGATGCGGCGTGTCCCGACAGGCCGGTCAACGACCAACCCCGCGTCCTTCAGGACCTTGAGGTGCTGCGACACTGCAGGGCGGCTTACCGGCAGTACGCCAGCGATTTCCCCCACAGCCCGCGGCCGCTCCACCAGCAGCTCGAAGACCGCCTTTCTCGTCGGGTCTCCGAGCGCCGTCCAACCGTCTCCGGCAGATTGGTAAGTCTGCACGAACCGTAAGTGTAAGCTAACGATTGACCGCTGTCAACGGTGCGATTGCGTCGCGACCGCCGGTCAGCTCAATGACCGACCTTGATCGCGTATTGGCTCGGCCGGATCGGGACGACCGGCTCGGGCAGCTGGCCGATCCGGCCGATGAGCTGAACCCACTGGCCCGGCTGCAGGATCGAGGCCACCTGGGCGCCGAGCTTCTTGTTGTTGCCGAACAGCGGCGTGTACTCGACCTGGATCCGGTCCTTGTGGTCCGGCAGCGCCACGGTGTTCGATTGGCCCTTGTAGCTCATCGTGGAGATGATCTCATTGGGCTTGAAGGTTCCCTGCAGGGTGAGCAGCCGCCTGACGGTCATGTCGGCGATCGTGCCCCAGCCCTGATGTCCCGCGATTGGGATGCCGTTGATCTTCGAGATGTCGACGTTCGAGCCGGTCGAACCGGCGGCGTCGACGCCGTTTGAGGCGTTGGCGTTCGCGCCGCACGCGAGCCCGGAGACGGTGGGGTCGAGACCGGAGGCGGACAGGAACTCGATCACGGCCATGGCGCGGCGGTCGATGAGCCCACTCCAGATGTCGCGTCGCCCGCAGTCGTAGATCTGGACGTGTGGGTCCTCCAGCACGCGGTTCTGTAGCTGCTCCTTGGACATCAGCAGGATCTGGCCGATCGTGGGGTTCCTGTGGCCGAATGGGTTCAGTCCGGCGGCGCGGTACACGGCGGTGGCCTCGAGCAGTTTCCAGCCGTCGAGGATCGGCTTGGGGTCGACGAATGGCGAGCCCTTGCCGGCCGGCTTGACCATGAATTGAAGGTGCGAGGCCTGGTTGGAGCTTGGGGCCGCCACCCGGCCGATGATGGTGCCCGCGACCACGGTGGCTCCTGCCTTCAGCGGCTGGAGCGTGTACTGGTTCTTGCCCAGGTGAAGGACGTCGGAGAAGTAATTCTGGAAGTTCGAGATCCGTTGGGTCAGGTTGTGTAGCTGCTGGGAGCCGCCCGCGGCGTAGGCCCCGGGCCGCGACGGATAGGCGAACAGCCGCTCCTTGACCTGCGCCTGCGGAACCGACTCACCGGCAGCGGTGTTGTTTGCGGCGGTGGTGCTCGTTGTGGGGAGGGGTGAGGATGACTTGGCGGCGGCCCGGGTGGCTTGCTTTGTCGAGGGCACGGCTGGCGCCTGCTGCGAGCCGGCGGTTGCTGGGGCGGTCGGAGTCGGCGCCGGCGCGACGGACAGCTGCTTTGCGATCTGTCCAGCGCTGATCGGAACCGGCCTGGGGAATGGGTACTGCGACGGGATGGAGCCCAGATTGGCGTATGTGTAGACGTTCCCGTTCGCGTCCTGAAGCTGGAGATACTTCCCCCATTGCTGGTTCTGGCCCACCGCCAGCACCTTTCCATCATTGGCCGCGATCACGGGCGAGTTTGGGTTGGCGTAGATCGAGACCGCCTTCTGGGAGGGATTCGATTCGATCGGTACAGCGGGGTTGCCTGAGTTGACCTTCTTGCCCGCCCGCGACTCCAGATAGTCATCGGCGTAGCGCGCCGGGGCGGCGACCGGGAAGCGGCCCTCCACCAGTCCCGTGAGAGCTCCAATGAACTGGGATGGCAGCCCGCCGATCAGCTTGGCCCTGAGCAGCACCGACTGCACGTACCAGTCGGCGTGGTTGTAGGCGAAGATCGCCTGTGACACGTTCTTTGAGCACCCCGCGGCGTGCAAGTAACGGGCAGCACTGAAGATCGCGTCAACCGGGTTGTACGGATCGGCGATCCCGTTCCCGGTCGCCGCGACCCCCCACTGCTTCCACGTCTCGGGCAGGAATTGCATCCACCCCACCGCCCCTGCCGAGGAGACGCTGAGGTTGCGCCCGTAGTCGGTCT
>DAIPIC010000040.1:0-22645 GCA_036771025.1 Solirubrobacteraceae bacterium | reverse complement strand
CGCCGTGCGACCGGGGTCACGGCGGGGTGCAGGATAAGAACAAGCACTGCGCGCCGGCGGTGACGCCGGTGACGCCGGTGACACCGGTGACGCCGGGGACGCCGTCGACGCCTACGACGCCCACCGGTTCGACCGGACCTCCGGCGACCAGCGTGTCGGGGGTGAGTACGACGGCCGTACCTGGGACGACGACGACGACCAATGGGACCACGACCACGCAGGTCAAGGTCACGAAGGTCGTCAACGGGCAACCGACGACCTCGTTTGTCCGCGTGGCCGTCGCTCCGGGACAGAGCGCTGCAGCTGCCGCTCAGGCAGTGACGCGCAGGGCCACGTTCACCGGCTGACGTTGCGAGTGCCGCCTGCGCCGGTTCGCTGGCCGCGCGCAGGCGGCACCGCCGCCCCGATGCCGGGTCCTACTCGGTCCCCCCTCGCCGCCCGGAAGTAGCACACTTGGGGCCGTGGTAGCCGAAGCGCCGGACCGGACGGGGATGATGGTCGAGCGATTCGAGTGGGTCGCCGCGACGAGCAAGCACGTCCTGCTACGCCTCACGGGCACATGCCGCGCCCCCGAGTCGGGCGGTCTGCTCGTGCTCTCGCGACTGCTCGCCTCCAGCGACGACGCCCCAGACGAGGAGCTCCGGCTGCTTCACCAGGAGCTCGATCTGGCGGCGGACGCCGGGCCTCCGAGCTACCGGTGGTCGTGCGCATTCTCGGCGCCGTCCGAGCTGATGCGTCGCCCCGGAGCGCGGTTCGTCCTGGAGCTGGGCGAACTTGGCGTGATCTCGCTGCCGGAGCCCACCGAGCGCCGCCTGGCCGCCAAGCCGGCCGCCGCGCCCGCAGAGGCCGCGCGACCAGCTCCCGGCGTGGTTGGCAGGGCAGCGATGCGGCTGCGGGCCATCTTGCTTGGCGCCGGAATCGGGACGGCGGTGGGGCTCGGGGCCTGGGGGATCGTGATGTTGATCGAGGGCAACGGACAACGGACGGCGAAGGTTGGCCCTGCGGCGATATCCCGCAGCGCCGGATCGTCTGCGCCCCGGGTAAGGGCCGTGGCGGTTCCCCCTGGCGAGAGCCTCATCGCCCAGGCTCGCGGAAAGCGGGTTGCGGTCTACGCCTCCGCCGGCGCCCCCGCACCGAGGACGATGCTCTCAAACCCAAATCCGGACGGGGCGCCGCTCGTGTTTCTAGTCGCCTCGGCGGGCGCGGATAGGTTGCAGGTTTTGCTTCCCACCCGTCCGAACCTAAGCCGCGGCTGGATCAACGCCAGCGCCGTCCGGCTCGCTTTCAACCCGTACCGGCTCGAGGTCCAAATGAGCCGGCACGTCCTGACCATCTGGCGAAGCGGCAAGCTTGTGCAGCGCTATCCGGTGGGGGTCGGCAGGCGCGCGGTGACGCCGACTCCGGCTGGGCTCTACTA
Organism: Solirubrobacteraceae bacterium; assembly: GCA_036771025.1. Classification (GTDB taxonomy): domain Bacteria; phylum Actinomycetota; class Thermoleophilia; order Solirubrobacterales; family Solirubrobacteraceae; genus Palsa-465. Next base: position 21,228 of record DAIPIC010000040.1, on the reverse strand, counting down.
CATCACCGAGCTGCTAAAGCAACCTGATCCAGGGGGCGAATACGGGCCGTACGCGTTCGGAATCTCGGCTCACTCAAACGTCCTGCATGAGTTCGCTGGCGGCAATGGCGAGATCGGCATCCACGGGACCAACCAGCCGTGGCTGGTGGGAGGGGACGTCAGTCATGGCTGCATCCGCGTGCGCAACGAGGTGATCACCCGGCTCGCCCACGAGCTGCCGCTGGGGACGCCGATCCGGATCGCCACGTAGGGTCACGGGCGACTTCGACGACAGGCGGGGCTACCTCAGGCGAACGGCCCGTTCGGACTACTGATCGACCTTGTCGCGTTTTGGGCCCTCCCACGGCTCCGCCTCGGGGTCGCGGCCCGGGTGCGGTTCGCTGGTGCTGACGCTCCCGGTTTGGGGGTGAGGTGACTCGCCGCCCGGCTCTGGATCGGGATCGGTTACATCTCGGGGATCCTCGCGACGCTCGTACGGGTCCGGCCATTCGGTCGGATCCGGGTTATCGGCCGGATTGTTCAGCGCATGGTGGGGCGTGGGATCCTTCGAGCGGTCGCCGGGATTGGCCTCCCGGGGGCTGCGGGCCCGATCGGGATCACTCATGACTTCTGGGCCGCCTGCGGACGTCCGCTGCGCCGCAACCCGCCGGGCCGCTGCTGGGAGCGAGGTGCATCGGCCCTCGTCGGCGCCGGAGTGCCTGGCAGGTGTAAGAGGTTCTCGACCTCGATGACCTCGGGGACGCGGCGCGTGCGGGTCTCGATGCTCTTGATCTGCTCTGGCTGTTTCACCTGCCCGCGCAGGTAGACGACCCCGTCGACGACGTTCACGTCCACGTCCCCTTTGGGTGAATCGGCGTCCCTGAATATCTCGCTCTCCACTTTCCTGGCCAGCGTCACGTCGTCCATCCCCACTTTGGGTTCGCTGCGCAGATGGCGGGTTCGCTGTACCAGCCCAAACGCATCGCTCACAACGCGGCGTCCCAGCCGCTCGCTCAACCGTAGGCCACTACGGGCGATTCCGAGCGTCCGCTGCGTTGCTTGCTTGAGGAGGGAGTTCATCGTCGATCTCCTTTCGAATCAGTACTTCTCGGGGTACAGCTTGCCCTCGTTCGGGGCCGTCAAACGAGAAACGGGGCGCTGGACTTTGCCGCGCCGGAAGTCGATACGCTCCGACCGTGGAGAGCAGCTTTCGGGTAGACGTCCGCAGCCAGAACCGGACGGCACTGGTGGTGGTCAGCGGGGAGCTCGACGTGGCGTCCGGACCCAAGCTGGAGCACGAGCTCGCGAAAACGGAGGCGTCCGACGCTCAGCTGCTGATCCTGGATCTCAGGGACTTGGAGTTCATCGACTCAACCGGGCTCAGCATCCTGATCAAGGCCCACCAGCAGGCGGAGTCTTCCGGACGACGCTTCGCCGTGGTCAGAGGCCGCAGCCAGGTCCAGCGCCTGCTGGGCCTCACCGGGCTGGAGGAGCGCCTCACGCTCGTCGACTCCCCCGAGGAGCTGCTCGGCGTGGCCGAGGAGTAGTCCGCCCGTCCGCGGCGGTTTCGACGCCCTGCCAGCGCGGGTAGTGCTCCCGCCAGTCGAAAAGAAAGGGGTAGCGGATGGTTCCCCTGATCATCCTACTTCTGATCATCGCCCTGTTCGGAGGGCTGGGATTCGCGGTTCACGTCCTGTGGATCGTGCTGATAGTCGCAGTGGTCCTGTGGCTGCTGGGCTTCCTGGTGGGCGGTGTCGGGTCGGGACTCGGTCGGCGGCGCTGGTACGGGCGCTGGTAGCGCCGTATCACCCGCCGATCCCCACAGAGTGGCGCGCGCCACGGCCGGGCTTGAATGTTGACCGCATCCGGGCGGTCCGGCTGTGGCAGCCGCGCCCGGCGACGGTCCGCTAGAGCTGCTCCAGAGCCTTCAGATAGGCCTCGGTGTAGGTGGGGAACTGGGCGACGGTGTCCTTGAGGACCGCGAGCGGCAGCTGGGCCTTGATCGCCAGCGCGCCGTAGTGGATCCATTCGCTGGCGAGCGGCCCCACGGCCCACACGCCGACGAGCCGCTCCCGGCTTCGGTCTACCACCAACTCGATCTCTCCGCGGGGGTCGGTCTCGTACGTCGAGGGTCTGGTGATCACTTCATTCAGGGCCACTCGGGAGGTGGCGACGTCGATCTCCGCTTCCCGAGCCTGCGCCTCGTTCAGGCCCACCGATGCCACCTCCGGGTCGCAGAACACGACCCGGGGGACCGCCCGGTAGTCCGCTCGGGCCTGACGTCCGGCGATGTCCGCGCAGGCGATTCGGCCCTGATACATCGCGACGTGCGTGAACTGCGCCTGGCCGGTCACATCCCCCACGGCCCACACTCCGTCAGCCGCCCGGCACCGCTCGTCTACGTGAATCCCGCCCGAGTCGGCCTCGATGCCGGCCTTCTGAAGCTCGAGCCCGTCCACCCGGGGCCGTCGGCCGATCTCTAGCAACAACACCTCGGCGGTGATCTCCTTGTTGCCGAAACATACGGTCCTGCCCCGCTCGTCCGTCGTGACCGAGGTGACCTCCGCGCCGAGGTGGACCTCGATCCCGTCCTCGAGCAATGCATCGCGTAACAGCTCCGAGACCTGCGGGTCCTCGCGAGCCAGCAGCCTGTCGCCCGCCTCCAGCAGCTCTACATGGGCGCCGAAGCGGTGCAGCATCTGGGCCAGTTCGATCCCCGCCGGGCCGCCGCCCAGCACCGTGACGCTGCCCGGCACGTCGCTGAGCGTCGTCGCCTCCCGGTTGGTCCAGTAACCGGACTCCTCCAGACCATCGATCGGGGGCACCACCGGCTCGCTTCCGGTGGCGATCACGATCCGCTCGGCGCTCAGCGTTCGGCCATCGACGTCGATCTGGCGCGGATTCCGAAACGATCCCTTGCCGCGAACTACGCGTATGCCGTCGTCCTCGTACTCCTTCTCCTGGCCGCGGTCGTCGAGGTCGCGAATCATGTAGTCGCGGTACTTCGCCACCTCGGCGAACCGCCAGGTTGGCGATGTCAGGCCGGGCGCCAGCTCTGCCTCGTGGCGAACTTCGCCCGGACGGAGCAGGGTCTTTGACGGGATACACGCCCAGTACGCGCATTCCCCTCCGATCAACTCCTGCTCGATGAGTGCGGTCTGAAGGCCAGAGTCGGCCAGCCTCGATGCCACCGTCTCCCCGGCGGGGCCGGCGCCGAGCACGATGAGGTCGAAGTGCTCCATCGAGCTCTTAGCTCACGACGCCGTGGGCTCAGCCGAACAGGGGCAGCCGTCGCTGGCGGGCGAGCGCGTCCATCCCGGCCTGGATGCTTGCGCAGACCTCGTCGTACTTGGCCTTCACATACTTCTCGTCGTCGGCCCGCTCGGGATCGGCGTCCACCTCGATCGGGTCCTGGAAGGCAGTCCTGATCTTCGTTGGCAGCGGAATCTCGGGCAAGAGCGCCGGCGAGATGCCCCACGGGAGCTGGACCGCGATCGGGAACATCTTCAGACGCGCGACCTTGTCGAGGCGCAGGGTCTTCGCCAGCCGCCGGCCGCTGGCCAGCACGGGCATCGCGTCCGGCCCACCGACGGTGGCAATTGGCACGATGGGCACGCCCGTGCGGATAGCGAGGCGTACGAATCCCTTGCGACCGGCGAGGATCGCCTGGTCGCGCTTGGACCAAGGGCGCAGCGAGTCGCGCTCGCCCCCGGGCCACAGCGCCACGTCGTGGCCGCGCTCGAGCGCGGCGGTGATGCTCTCCGCGCGCGCGGGGAGGACTCCCATCTTGCGGAAGTACGACCCGAGCACGGGCATGGCCATCAGCGCGTCGTGGGCGGTGCCGTGCGCGGGCCGGGATCGGCCGAAATGCCGCCACCACTGGACGCCGACGGTCCAAGCGTCCCAGACCAGAGGCGCGCCCGAATGGATGCCCACCAGCAGCGTCGGAGGTTCCGGGATGTTCTCCCAGCCCTCGATCTGCATCCGGAACCAGTAGTCCATCAGGGGGTTCCAGAAGTACTTCTGGCGCTCCATGAAGCGCCAGTCGGGCCCGGCCAGGGAATAGCGCGACGCGCGCTCGGAGATCAAGCTGTCGCTCGCCTTGCCGTTCGTAGACCCTTCCTTGCGCTGCGTGTCGTGAAGCTTGCTCTGTGTGTCCTGTGCCATGTGGTGCGACTACCCCCTTGCGCTGATTACAACCATCCGCGCGCGGGCAGCACCAGAGCCCAGTGAGGCTCGGGTATTTCCTGTCGTGCGAGGAGTGGGGGCCCAACGAGCTGGTCGAGCTGGCGAGGAAGGCAGAAGCCGACGCGGTCGAGCGTTTCCGGGCACAGGCTGGCGCCCAGAAGCCGGTGCAGGGAGGGATGAAGGTGTGCTGGGCCACCGACGAGCGGGCGGCGGTTGAGACCGTCAAGCGCCTGTGGCCCAACGAAGCACTTCCCGGAGAGCTCGCTCAGATTCTCCCAACTCCCCAGCACTTCGAACAGGCCAGCGAGCTCGTCACGGATGAGATGCTGGCGGAGGAGGTGCCGTGCGGCCCGGACGTCGAGCGTCACGTGGAGGCCGTGCGAGCCTACGCGAAGTCTGGCTTCGACGAGCTCTACATCCAGCAGATCGGATCCGAGCAGGACGCCTTCTTCGAGGCTTATCGGGACCAGGTGCTCCCGGCGGTACGCCGGCAGCTCAGCGACGCCCGGTCGCTCGCTTGAGCTCGGCCTGCGCGCCGTGCAGACCGCACGATCCGAGCAACGACACGCTGTCGATGACGATCTGGCGCACGGTCTCTCCCTGGTAGATCCAGGCCGGGTTTCGCCGGTAGACCGACGCCAGCTTGAGCCCGCTGCTGCCGGCCGTGACCTCGAGCGTGATCAGATCCCTGCCGTGCTGGCCCGAGAAGGCGCTGACCTGCTCGGCCAGGCCGCAAGCGGTCGAGATCCCGCTCGTGGCTGAATCGAGCTTCTTCGCGTACGGGAAGGGGGCTTGCGGCGGGGTAGGCCCGCACGCCGCAAGCGCCAAGCTGGCGGTGATCGCGGCAGCCGCTGAGCCGGCGGAGAGCCTCATCGCAGGAAGATGAGCGACGTTCCCCCAAGGGCGGCCGCCCCCGCCGTCCACCAGGCGATGTAGTCGCCGATGTGTCCGGAGTGCAGAGATCGCAGACCGTTGACTCCGACAAGCACGGGGCGCAGGAGGGGCTTGGGCAGTCGCGCGCGCAGCCTGTCACCGAAGAGCGCCAGCGCCGCCACCGCCGCCGCCCCCGCCGCCGCGGCCGCCCCATACGCGTAGTCGAAGCTCTCGACGTGGCTGGTGGAGGCGTGGGCCAGGCGAGGGACGCCTCCGTGCAGAACCCAGCCGATGTAGCTGCCCTGGTCGCGGAAGTGGGACGCGGCCACCTCGATGCCTGGCACCGCGCCCGGGATCAGGCCGATCACGACCGCCCCGGCCAGCATCAGGGCCGGAACCAGAAGCATCAACAGCGGGGTCTTTGCGCGGGGGGCTGTCTCCTCTGGCTCCTCCTCCTTCGCCTGCTCGGCCTGGCGCTCATGGGCCGCCTCAGCTCGGCCCCAGCCGAAGAAAACCCGCCCGGTGACTCGCAGCACGGCCCCTCCGGTCAGCGCCGAGGCGATGACGAAGATGGTGGGGAGCCACGGGTAGCCGCCGTCGAGCGCGGCGCCGTCCAGCAGCGACTTCCCGAAGAACAGCGTCACGACGGGGATCGCCGACAGCACCAGCCCGCCGATCGCGAACAGAACGCCCGCGGCCGGCGCGTCTCGCCCTTTTCCGTGGAGATCGAACTCGTCGATCGTCGCGAACCTGTGGAGCAGGACGCCGGCGAGCATGAACAGGGCGGCCTTCGTCAGCCCGTGGCCGACGACGTAGACGGCGACCCCCGCCAGCGCCTTCGCGCTCAACAGCCCGATCCCGCACAGGAACATGCCGATGTGGCTGATGGTCGAGAACGCGAGCAGCCGCTTGACGTGTCGCTGGGAGAAGCACATCACTCCGCCCCAGAGTGCGGTCAGGGTGCCGAACGCGATCAGGATCGCCCGCAGCTCCTCGGCGTGGGGCGCAAGCGCACCCGCGAAAACGGTCCAGTAGATGCGTGCCACGGCGTAGATCCCGAGCTCCACCATCACGCCCGAGAACAAGACACACACTGGGGCGGGCGCCACGGCGTGCGCGTCCGCAAGCCAGAAGTGCACCGGCACTGCCGCGGCCTTGGTCAGAAAGCCGATGAACAAAAGCGACATCGCCACGAGGACCAACGGGTCGGCGTGGTGCCCGTTCAGTGCGGCTCCTACCTGCGCCATGTTGAGCGCGCCTGTGTGGGCGTAGAGAAGGGCGATCCCGGTGAAGATCGCGTACGCACCAATGCTGTTTGAGATGGCGAAGTTGATCCCTCCCTGGATCGGTCCTCGCTCTTCGACCTTGTAGGAGGTGAGCGCGTAGGCCACGGCACCCATCAGCTCGAAGAAGACGGCCAGGTTGAACAGGTCGCCGGTCAGCGAGAACCCGGCCATGGCGGCCATGAACACCAGCATCAGGGCGTGAAAGAGCCCGTCTGCGGAATCGAAGTAGCGCCAGGAGTAGACGAAGGCGGCGGTGACCAGTAGGGCCGAGAATGCCGCCAGCCCGGCACCGATGGCATCCACGGAGAGCGAGATTCCAATCGTCACCGAATGGCTGGGGCGCCAGCCTCCGAGCCAATACGCGAACGGGTGGCCGTGAGCGGTGTGGGCCAGCAGGAGCGCGCACAGCGTGACCACCGTGATGCCGACGCCGGTGGCGATCGCGTCGTTTACGACTCTGGGCGTGAAGTGTCTGATCGCGACCAGCAGCGCCGAGACGAATAACGGAATGAAGACCGGCAGCGCCGTTATGTGCATAACTAGTCGCGCAACGCGCGCAGGTCGTTGGGATCCAGGCTGCCGAAGCGCTTGTGGGCCTGGACCGCCAGCGCCAGTAGAAGACCGGTGACGGTCGCCTCGATCACGATGTCCGTCAGCACGAGCACCTGGACGACTGGATCGACGGCACTCGTGACCTGTGGGATGTCGGCGAAGATCGCGGCCTTGCCACCCTTCACGTAGCCGACCCCGAGGAGAAGCACGTAAGTCGAGGACTGCACGACGGTCAGCGACACGATGGTCCGCACCAGGTTGTCGCTGGAGATCACCCCGTAGAGGCCGGCGATAAACAGCCAGGCGGCCACCGCGAACGGAAGAAAGCTCACGACGGCTTCCCGCCTCGGATCACCAGCGCCTGGTCGAAGAAGTGCGTCCAGGCGACCAGGAACGCGCCGCTTACCTCCAGTCCCACCAGCACGCTTGCCACATCCAGCTGGCCGCCGGACAGCAGGTGGCCGGGAATCCCCAGCGGCAGCGTGTTCTTGAAGAAGATGCCCACGAACACAAGGCCGCTCAACCCAACCAGCGCATAGCCGGCGGCACCGGCCGCGTCGCCCAGCTCGATCAGCAGGTGCGGCGCGATCACCTTCATCCGCATGTAGCGCCCGGCGATGAACATCGCCAGGGGAGCCGCGGCCAGGATCACACCGCCCTGGAACCCGCCCCCGGGCGTGATCTGGCCGTGCACGACGATGTACACGCCTACCGCGATGACGCTGGGGATGAGCGCCAGCGCCAGGGCTCGGAGCGCTTCGCTGGCGCCGGCGAAGTGGTGCTCCTCTGACTCCTCCTGGTGCGGCTGCTGCCTCTCGCCTCGGAGCTGGCGCAGGATCAACACGATTCCCAGGACGGAGGCGAACAGGATGAACTCCTCGCCGAGGGTGTCGAAGCCGCGGATGTCAAAGTTGAGCGCCGTTATCAGATCCGTCCCGTGACGGACCGTCACCCCGATGCCGTCGATTATTTGCCCATACACGCCGTGGTATGACCCGAAATCGGGCAACCCTGTCATCCCGATCACCAGCACCGCGGCGAATCCCGCCGCAGCGACCGCGAACAGTGCGAAGCGGGCCCGGCGGCTCAGGAAGAGTCCTCCTCGTGCTCTCGCTCCTGATGGTGGACCTTGCGCAGCGCGAGCAGGACCATCACCGGAAGCCCCACCGTGGAGACGACGATCTCGGACAGCGCCACGTCCGGATCCTGGAAGACGAAGAACAACATGGTCAGCGACAGGCCGTAGATCCCAAGCAACAGCACTTGCCGCAGCGCATCAGGCGCGACGACCACCGCTCCGCCTCCCACCGCCACCGCGAGCAGGGTGGCGACCTGAAGCACGGTCACGGGTGCTCGTCCTCCGCCGCGTCTTCGATCCCGGCGCGCCAGTCGCCCTTCTCGCGCGTGAGGAGGCTGCGCAGCGTGGTGTGCACCAGCACCGGACCGGAGAGGACCAGCACCGCGGCGACGAGCAGAGCCTTGTCGCCGATCAGCGAGAACGACTCGCGGAACACGATCGCCGCCGCGATCAGCGGCGCTCCGAAGCTGGCCAAGCCCACGTAATGGAGGCGGTCGTACACGTTCCGCAGCGCGCACAGCCCGATGACCGCGATCACCTGGAGCGATCCGCCGGCGACCAGAAATACCGTGGCGACGGTTATCCGCCAGTTCACAGCCGACGCTCCATCAGCCGGGCAAACGTCAGCGACCCGATCAGCGCCATCGGCGCGAGAACCACCGCGAGGTCGATGAAGGGCTGACGGTGAAAGGCCTCCGAAAGCAGCATCAGGATCGTGGTCACAAGCACGCCAGCGATCTCGAGCGCAACCAGCCCGTGCGGGGCGGGGGCCAGCAGGCAGACCAGTACACACGGGACGAGCGCGAACGCGAGCACGGTGGCGGCGATCGCCCACTCGTTCATCCCAGCTCCAGTGGGTCGACTGACCGGCGGCCGGCGCTCGGCCACAGCTGGTGCGCGAGGATCAGGTTCTTCTCATCGTCGATCCCCGCCACCACCGTGTTGGGGGCAAACGAGCCCAATGCCTCGGCGAGCGCCCGGCGCCCGGTCTCTTGCTCCTGGTCCTCGCCGCCCTCGAACCTGATCGCCCGAAACCTGCCCAACTGAGGATCCCGGCGTACCAGTGCCCGAAGCGCCGCCGTCGACACGAGCGTGATGTCGACCGCGACCTTGAGCAATGGCCTGTAGAGCCGCAGCAGCCAGCCGAGCTTGACGCTCTCGCCGACCAGCCCCTGCTCTCGGGCCAGCTCGAGGCCGGTGGCGGCAAGGGCCGCCGCGCCGGCGCCGACGATCAGCTCCGGGAGGTCCGTGATGTCGATCAGCAGCAGGTAGAGAGCCGCGGAGAATGCCCAGCCGATGCTCCACGCCACCGCGCGGCGGGCGATCAGTGCAGAACGCGAGCGCTCCGGGATCGGGTAGTTCCTCTACCCACGCGCGCGACGGCTCGAAACGGTCGATGGGCTAGCCGAGGCGGGCACGAGAGCGGCGAAGCGGCCGAGCGCCACCCCTTTTCAGTCCGCGCTTGGCGGGTACGGAGGAGGTAGGTAGGGACGACCGTTTCCGGGGACCGGTCGGGCGGGACCACGCCTCGGGGCTAGCCGAGCCGGCGGGCTTCGACCATCTCAGGCCAGGATCGTCTGGCCGAGGTGCGAGCAGAGCTCCGCCACGGATTCAAACACCGACTCCGCGCCGGACTCTTTGAGCTCGTCGATTGCGAACCCGCCGGTCAGAACCGCCAGCGTCGGCACTCCCGCGCCGTCCGCCGCGCGCACGTCCCACGGCGTGTCGCCAACCATCACGGCATCGGCGCGCTGCTCGCCGGCGCGCTCCAGGGCCGCGTGCACGAGATCCGGCTCCGGCTTGGTCGCTTCCACGTCGGCAGAGGTGGTCCAGCCGTCCGCGAGGTCGCGGGCGTCGAGCAGCTCCAGGTAGTGGTCAACCTCCCAATCCTTCGCCGAGCTGGCGAGAATTACCGTGTGGCCACGTCCCTTGAGCGCTTCGATCAGCTCCCGGGAGGCCTGCATCGTCTCCACCTCGCCGATGAGCTCACGGTAGAGCTCTGATTCGGTCGACCTGATCTCGTCCCCGCGGTCGCGCTCGGTGCCCTCGTCGGTAAGCGCCGCGATCACCTGGTCGCCGCCCATCCCGATGTGGCGGTGGATGCGCCACACCGGCAGGACGATTCCGTGACGCCGGAACGCCCGATACCAGGCGATCGCATGCTGGTAGTTCGTATCGACGAGCGTGCCGTCGATGTCCAGGATCGCGACCTTCTCCCCGGCCTCAGAGCTGCTCACGGACTGAGCTCCCGGCCAGGATGACGGCGCCGGCGGCAGCCCCGCCGCCGGCTGTGCCTCCCGCCATCAGCAGCGCGAACAGCGCCCCGCAGCCTAAGCAGAACACCCCCCGTCACGCCGCTGGTCTTGAGCGCGCCGTTGCCGGCATCTACGGCCGGTCCTCTTCGCGCTCGCTGGAGCGCTCGTAGTCGGGATCGCCCTGCTGGGCCGCCCGTGCGTCGTCCCGCTCGGTCGTCGCGTCCTCGACAGCGCGGCGCGCGGCGTGCTCGTCGCCATGGCTTGCGTGCTCGATGAGCTGCTCCTCGGCCTGCTCGAACCCCTCTGATTCGCCTTGGCCTGCTTCGGCCAGCGGGCGTTGCGCCTCGTCTTGCTGATCGCTCGCTTTCTCTTCCGAGTTCGGCGTGCCGCCTATGCCAGCAGCCTCGGCCGCAGCCAGGTCGGCTTGTTCTGAAGCTGGGTCTGGTCGTGGCATCGCCACACCGGCTACCCAAGTCCCGGCGTCGAAAACTCCGGCGCCGGTCAGCGCCCGCGATGCCGCCGAAGGGCCCCTAGGCGATCGCCACGTGAGCGCGAGCCTGGGTTCCGCCAGGCACCGAGCGGATCTGCACCAGGTCGCAGATCTGGTTCGCCAACCAGAGCCCCCTGCCCCTCAAATCGCGGGGAGGCGGCTTGATCCGCCCGGCCAGTGGGATGCTCAGCTGCCCTCGGTCGCGGATGTCGCAGACGAGCACGTCATCATCCCGCCAAAGCCTTGCGATGCCATGACCCCCGCCATGGCGGACGCTGTTGGCGGCCAGCTCGCTTACCCCTGTCACCAGGTTTTCGACCGCCTGGCCGTCGATTCCGGCGTCGCGTCCATAGCGACGGATGAACGCTCTCAACGCGCCAAGCGTCGAGGAATCGAACCGGAATTCCGACGCCTGCGCCGGCGGCTCCGGCAGCGGGACGTCGAATGGCGCCGCAATCGCCTCGAGCCCGCGGTAGTGGTCGCTGGCGCGCTTCCGTCCGCCCTCGACCAGCAGTGGGTGGCTCCGTTCCGCCTCCGCTACCACTCCGGCGTCAAGCGCCTCGAGGTCATACGGACAGAGCAGCTCGAAGTCGCCCGCATCGGCGAACGCCAGGTTCAGAAGCGCCTCGTGCCGCTGGCACTCGACCAGCTCCGGGGCGGTGCGGGTGGCGGAGATCGGCTCTCCGATTCCGCGCAGTGGTCGCTCTCGGTCCGAGTACTGCTCAACGAACTGCCGCCAGGCCGGGATGATCCGGGCGGGGTTGGCTCCCACGTGACCCATGTCGGCGAACTGGACACCCTCGGGATCGCCGCCTAGGGCGACGCGGAGCAACTCGATCTTTGCTGCGGAGACCATCACCAGCGTCGGCTCGCCGGCTTCGATGCCCTCCCGGATGAACGGCAACACACCGTCGAGGAAACCCTGCTCGCCGCGGTAGAAGACCGCCCGGTGGCGAAATTCCCGCCCAGCCGTCGGTTTTGCCTCTGGCCCGGCCATCATTAAGTATGGGTTTACCAGCGATTCCCCAGGACCAAACAGCGGTTTCGGCCTGAAGGCGGACGTCCCAAGCTAATGGCGCCCGTCGCCGGCCCGATCCTTCACCTCTCTGAGCCGCTCGCCGTCGACGTCCGCGCAACCGATTACCCGCCGAGGGATCACCAGCATGGCCCCCTGGTCGGCGTCGAAGTCCACGTCGTCCGCTGGCTCGGCATCGAGCTCCACGATGAGGCAGTCGTCTAGATCGGCGCCCGTGGCCAGCATGTAGCGGTACAGGCCCTCGACGGTGGGAAAGACGCTCACGCCGTGGCGCGGCTGCCCCTCGACCCGGCCGCTGCCGCGGCAGACCGGGCACTCACCCTCCCAACGCACGGCGCCCGAGCAGACCGGGCAATCCTCGCGTGCTCCGGTGAGCGAACAGGACCAGCATTGATGGCGGGTCCGGCCGGTGCCTTGGCACTTGTTGCAGCTGGTGCCGTCCTCTGGGCTGCCCCACGGCTCGGTCCATTGCCCCTCATCGCGGAGCAGCCGCGACGGATCCTCCGAAGTCGGGTCCATCCGAAAGACACGCATTGGCACTTCAGCTACCCGTCGCCGGCGTGGTCCGTCACGCAAATCGTGCTCGTGGTGGTGGCGGCGGTGGCGCTGGTCCTGGACATCGTGACGTTCCCCATCAGGTTGCTGCTCTAGGCGCCGGCGATCGGCGGCTCCTCGCGCCGCTGTTTGCCGCCCGACTGGGCAGGTTTACCCCGGCCGGAGCCTGGTAGCTGCTACGCAAAACGCGAAAAGGAGCAAATGTGGCCCCAACCACCGTCCAAGAGCAGCTGGTCAAGTACTTGACCGATGTCCACTCGATCGAGCAGCAGGCGCTTGCCCAGCTCAAGACCGCGCCAAAGATCGCCGGCGACCCCCAGATCGCTCAGGCGTTCAGCGACCATCTGATTGAGACCGAGGGCCACGACCGGCTGGTGAGCGAGCGGCTCGCCGCTCACGGCGCCAAGCCCTCGATGCTCAAGGATCTGGCCGGATCGCTCACCGGCAAGGGCTTCGGCGCCTTCGCCATGGCCCAGCCGGATACCCCGGGCAAGCTCGTAGTGCACGCGTTCTCCTATGAGCACATGGAGGAGGCCGCATACGACCTTCTGGCGCAGGTCGCGGAGCGAGCGCGAGATGAGGAGACCGCGCAGACCGCGCGGGAGATAGAGCTCCAGGAGCGCGGCATGGGCGACCGGCTGGCCGCTTGCTTCGACCGCGCCGTGACCGCTGCCCTGGAGGCGGCCCAGCCCGACGACCTGCAGACCCAGCTCGACAAATATCTCGCCGACGCACACGCGATCGAGGCCCAGGCACTCGAGCTGTTGGAGAAGGGACCGCAGCTGGCCTCAGCCGGCGAGCTGGCGACGGCTTTCGACGATCATCGGCTCGAGACACAACAGCACCAGCGTCTGATCGAGGCGCGGCTGGAGTCGCGCGGCGATGCTCCTTCCAACGTCAAGGACGCGGTTCTTCGACTGGGGGCTCTCAACTGGGGCGGGTTCTTCCAAGCGCAGCCCGATACCCCGGCCAAGCTGGCGGCGTTCGCGTTTGCCTTCGAGCATCTGGAGATCGGTTCCTATGAGCTGTTGCGGCGAGTGGCGGCGCGAGCAGGTGACGAGCAGACCGTGCGGATCGCCGACGAGATCCTGGTGCAGGAGATCACCGCCGCCGACCGCATCCGGTCTCTGTTCGATGTCGCGCTGGACGCCAGCCTGCACGAGCAGGGCGTCGCGGTTCGGTGAGCGAACCGGGTCCTGGAGCAATCAGATGAAGGCAGTCACGTATCACGGAAAGCGCGATGTGCGAGTCGAGGACGTCCCAGATCCAACGATCGAGCAGCCCACGGACGCCATCGTCCGGGTGACATCCAGTGGGATCTGCGGCTCCGATCTGCATCTCTACGAGGTCATGGGAGCGTTCATGGACGAGGGCGACATCCTGGGCCATGAGCCCATGGGTTACGTCGAGGCCGTTGGCTCCGACGTAACCCACGTCGCCCCGGGGGACCGGGTCGTCATCCCCTTCAACGTGTCCTGCGGGCGCTGCTTCATGTGCCAGCAGCAGCTCTACTCGCAGTGCGAGACGACGCAGGTCCGCGACCAGGGAAAGGGGGCATCGTTGCTCGGCTACACGAAGCTCTACGGCCAGGTGCCCGGTGGTCAGGCCGAGCTGTTGCGGGTCCCACAGGCCCACTTCGGACCGATCAAGGTCCCTGAGGGCCCGCCAGACGAGCGGTTCCTCTATTTGTCAGACGTGCTGCCCACGGCCTGGCAGGCCGTGGCCTATGCGGCCGTCCCCGAGGGGGGCACCGTGGCAGTGTTCGGACTGGGACCGATCGGGCAGATGTCGTCCCGGATCGCGCTTCGCCAGGGCGCCGCCCGGGTCTTCGGGATCGACCTGGTGCCGGAGCGGCTGGAGATGGCGCGGCGTCACGGGGTGGATGCCATCGACATCCGTGGACACGACGACATCGCCGGCACGCTTCGGGAGGAGACTTCCGGACGGGGTCCCGACTCCGTGATCGATGCCGTCGGCATGGAAGCCCATGGCGCGCCATTGGGCAAGCTCGCGCACCAGCTGGCAAGCCTGTTGCCCGACTCCGTGACCACGGCGATGATGGAGAAGGCCGGGGTGGACAGGCTGACCGTGCTTCACACCGCCATCGACGCCGTGCGCCGCGGCGGCACGATTTCGCTTAGCGGGGTGTACGGAGGTGCCGCGGATCCGATGCCGATGATGGACCTGTTCGACAAGCAGATCCAGGTGCGGATGGGGCAGGCGAACGTCAAGCGATGGGTCGACCAGATCCTGCCGCTGCTGCAGGACGGAGATCCGCTGGCGGTCGACGACCTCGCCACCCATAGGCTGCCGCTCCATGAGGCCCCCCACGCGTACGAGATGTTCCAGAAGAAGGAGGACGGCGCGATCAAGATCGTGCTCGAGCCCTAGCCGGCGAGCGACAGCAAGATGCTGAGCGACCCGGTGATCCCGGTGATCCTGGTGATCAAAGTGCTCGGTGACGCTAATCGCGTGCGGCGCTAACCGCTCGCGCCCTGAGGATGACGATTTCCTCGCCGTCTTCTTCCAGCAGGAGGCCGCGCTCCCTCAGCGTCGTGGCTCGGGCTCGGCCGAGTGCGCCCAGCGGGCCGCGGTGCCTGGCTGCGACCGTAACCTCGAAGCCTCGGCTGCGCAGATCGTCTGCCGTCGTCCGATCATCCGAAATAGAAGACTGGAGCAGAAGCAGGACGCCGCCGGGCTTAAGGTGCGCCCGTGCCTGGCGACAGATGCGCTCGATCAATGCTCGTCCGTCCGGACCTCCCTCCCAGGCCCGCGCCGCGCCCCGGCTCGGAAGCTCACGCGCTTCGCTCGGTAGGTACGGGGGATTTGTGACGATCAGGTCGAACCGCCGCCCCGCTACGGGTCCGAACAGATCGCCCCGGAGCGCCCGTATGCGGACGCCGTTCAGCCTGGCGTTCAGCATGGCGGAGAGCACCGCGCGACGGGAGACGTCGACTGCGGTGACCTCCCGGGCGCCACGGCGAGCGGCCTCGATGGCCAGAAGCCCGCTTCCCGTACAGAGGTCGAGGACGTTCGCTCCTGGCAGTAGCGGCTCGTGCCCTAGCTGCGCCGCAAGCAGCACGCTGTCGCTGTGCGGCCTGAACACCCCGGGGATCGGCAACAGTCTCACGGCGGTGCGGAGTTACCTCTTCCGCCGCGGGGGCAAACGTTGAGAACCCGAATCCAGCCCTGGCCTCCGTCGGCGGAGGAACTGCGGTCGAGCTTCGACTCGGCCCAGCCCTACAGGGTCGGGCTGGAGGACGAGGTGATGCTGCTGGACCCGGAGGACTTCGAGCTCGTGGCCCGCGCAGGCGACGTGCTGGCGCTTATGGACGGTGATCCGCGGTTCAAGCTCGAGATGCCAGCGTCCCAGATCGAAATCGTGACGCCGGCATGCCACTCCGTGGAGGAGGCGGCTGCCTCCCTGCGGGACGGGCGGCGCGCGTTGGCCGACCGCACCGGTGGGTTGGTTCGGCTCGCGGCGGCAGGCGTGCATCCCTCCAGCCCCGGGGTGGGAGAGCTCAACGGGCTCGAGCGCTACAAGCGCACGATCCAGGAATACGGGATCCGCGCGGAAAGGCAGCTGGTCTGTGCCCTTCAGGTGCACGTGTCGGTGGGTGACGCCGACACCGCTCTGGCCGTCTACAACGCGGCCCGCTCCTACCTGCCGCTGCTGGCCGCCATGGCAGCAAATGCTCCCTTCTACGAGGGCCGCGATACCGGGCTGGCTTCGGTGCGCCCCAAGCTCGCCGAGCTCTTGCCACGCCAGGGAGTTCCCCCCAGGATCGAGAGCTGGGAGGCGTATGCCGAGGCGTTTCGGTGGGGCGTCTCTAGCGGCGCCTTCCCCGATCCCCGCAGGTGGTGGTGGGAGCTGCGGTTGCATCCGGGCTTCGGCACGCTCGAGTTCCGCGTCCCGGACGCACAGAGCACGATCGGCGATGCCGCCGCCGTCGCCGCCGTGGTGCAGGCGCTTGTGGTCTGGCTCTGCGAGCGACGCCGCGGCGGGCGCCGGCTGTCGGTGGCTCCGAGATGGAGGATCGAGGAGAACCGTTGGCTTGCCTGCCGGGACGGGGTACGGGGCACCATGGCCGACTTGGAGACGGGGGCGCCGCGGCCCACCAGCTCGCTCCTGGGCGAGCTGGTCGAGGCGCTCGGCCCGGTCGGAGGCCGGCTGGGGACCGAAGGCGATCTGGCTCGGGCATCTGAGATGGCGGAAGGTGGGGGCGCGCTCGCACAGCGCAATGTGGCTCGGGAGGTGGGCATCGACGGCGTCGCCCGGTGGCTTTCTGAGCGCTTCCTCGAGTGATCGATGGGGTAGCTTGACGGCGATGCGCCAGCTGCCCTCACCGCGGGGGCCGGTCAGCGAGCTTCTACTGCGGGCCCTCGCCGACCGGCCGGGCGAGCTGCCGCCGGTCAACCCGGCACCGGTGGATGAACCGCTACGCGACGAGGACCTCAACCTGTCCCTGTATCTCTGCTACGAGCTTCATTACCGTGGCCTCCCAGGAGTGGACGACAGATGGGAGTGGAATCCCTCGCTGCTGGGGCTGCGTGCCCTGCTCGAGGAGCAGTTCGAGGAGGCGCTGAAGGCCGCGGTCCCGCTTTCGGACGGAGACGTGCCTCCGGACCGGATCGATGTCGTTCTTAGGGAAATTGCTGCCGAGGAGGGAGCCTCTTTGTCGTCATACGTCCGGGGCCGGGCCACGCTGGAGCAGGTGCGCGAGTTCCTTGTCCACCGCTCGGCGTATCAGCTCAAGGAGGCCGATCCCCACTGCTGGGCAATCCCCCGGCTGCACGGAGCCCCGAAGGCGGCGCTGGTGGAGGTCGAGGCGGACGAGTACGGCGGCGGACGGCCCGATTGGATCCACGCGGAGCTGTTCGCCAGGGCGATGCGTGCCCTGGGCCTCGATTCCGCGTACGGCGCCTACGTCGATCTGATCCCGGCGGTCACGCTGGCCACCGTCAACCAGATGTCGCTGTTCGGGCTGCACAGGCGGTGGCGGGGGGCGATCGTCGGGCACCTGGCACTGTTCGAGATGACTTCCTCCATCCCTAACCGCCGGTACGCGGACGGGCTGAGGCGCCTTGGATTCGCGGACGACGCGACGCTGTTCTTCGACGAGCACGTCGAAGCCGATGCCGTGCACGAAAATCTGGCAGCGGTGGATCTGGCCGGCGGGCTCGTAAGCCAGTCGCCGGAGCTCTCCAGCTCGGTGGTGTGGGGTGCGCGGACGCTCAACTACCTGGCCGACCAGTGGGCCTCGCACCTGCTGGACCGCTGGGCCCGCGGCCGGGGATCGCTGCTACGGGATCTGGATCCCGATCAGGGACAGGTCACGGAGCCCGTCGTCGTCACCTGAGTCCGGGACGCCGGGGGCGCGAAAGCCGATCAGCTTGTGGGTCCCGTCGCAGAACGGCCGGAGCCTCGACTTCCCGCAGCGGCAGAGCGCGATCGTCTCGCGTCGCGGCGCCGTCTCCTTGCCCTCGGCGTCGAGGATGCGGGCCGCGCCCCGCACGATGAGCGGACCGTCCCGGTACGGCGTGACGCGGACCTGGCTGGGGAAGGCCATCGCTACGGGCGCCCGCCGACCCTGCCCAGGAGCTCGCGGATCCGCAGCGGCCCGCTCGCGCGACGCGACAGCGGAGGCGTGTCGGCGTCACGCCCTGCGCGCATACCCGCCATCAGCTCCTCGATGGCCTGGGTGGCGCTGAAGCGAGGCTGCCAGCCCAGCTCCGACCGGGCCCGCTCGGTTTTCATCAGAGGCACCGCGAGGGCCATATCCACCCAGCCGGGCTCTGTGGGCTGCAGCCGCAGCCTGTAGGTGACGGCAGCTCCCGCCCTGAGCGCGGCGGCCGGCATTCGCACGGTCCTGGCCCGCAGCACCTGACCCAGCTCCGCCGGCCCCAGCGTCGGATCGGCGGCCAGGTTGTACGCGCCGCGATCCCCGGCCAGGAGCGCAAGGCGGTAGGCGTCGCCCACATCGAGCGAGTGGACCGCCTGGAAGCGGAGCCGGGGGACGTCCGGTACCACGGGGATCAGCCCCGGCCTGATGAACGTCCCGGGCAGAAGCGGGCCTGCGAACAGTCGTCGGATCTCGGTGGCGGCCTGCCCCTTGAAGACCAGACCGGGGCGCATCCTGATGACGCGCATCTGGGGCTGCTCGTGCTCCAGACGATCCAGCTGGCGCTCGACGGCCGCCTTGTGACGTGCATAGAACGAGGTGGGGATGCCTTCCGTGGGCCATGACTCGTCCACGAACGAGTCCTTGGGCCCTGGCGAGTAGGCGCCGACGGAGGATGCGTACACGAGGAGCGGCACCTTCACAGCCACGGCGGCAGCCAGCAGCCGCTCGGTGCCTCGGACGTTGACAGCGTAGGTGATCGACTCGTTGCGGCCGGGCTGGATGAGCCACGCCAGGTGAACGACAGCGTCCGCGCCCGTGAAGATCGGCTCCAGGTTCGAGGAGACGATGTCGGCTTGGACGAACTGGGTGCGGGGGTAGGTTCGTTTCGGCAGTCGCCGCGCGACGGCGACGATCTCTTCCACTTCGGGCTCGTCGGCGAGCGCCTCGAGCAGGCTGGTGCCGACGTTCCCGGTCGCTCCGACGATGACGACGCGCATGGGAGGCTGCTAGGCGGCCGCCCCTTGCGGCGCGCTCGTGAACCAGGTGGCGGCCATGTCCTCGTCGCCGTGCTCCGCAGCACCCTCCTGCATCCGCTCTCGGATGGTGGCGAACAGCGGCAGGTCCAGGTCGTGACGCCGTGCTGCCTGCACCACCAGATCTGCGTCTTTGGCGGCCAGCTTGAGCGAGAACGACGGCTCGAACTTGCGCTCCAGGATCGACTCGCCCTTGAGGCGGAAGTAGGGGAGGTCCAGCGCACCGCCATCGAAGGCCTCGAAGACCAGCGAAGGGTCGAGGCCGAGCCCCTGGGCGAGCGCGATCGTCTCGGCGCAGCCCTCCGTGACCGTGAGCACCCAGCTGTTGGTGGCGATCTTCAGGCGCGTGCCGGAGCCGGCGTCTCCCACCCAAATGGTCTTCGAGCCGACCGCGTCGAGGATCGGCTGGACGCGGTCGCGTGCCTCATCGGGCCCAGATGCCAGGATCACCAACTTTCCCTCCTCGGCCGGCTGCTTGGTCCCCAGCACCGGAGCGTCGAGGAATGAGAGGCCATGAGCCCTGGCGAGCTCCATGCACTGATCGGTCCCCTGCTCGCCGATCGTGCTCATCTGAAGCCAGACGGCGCCTTCGCGGACGGCGGGGAGAGCCTCGCGAACGGAGGAGATCACGGCATCGGCGTCGGCCAGGACCGTCACGATCACGCCCGCTCCGTCGGCAGCCTCGGCCGGCGTGTCGCAGACGTGGACGCCCTCGCTGTTCAGCGGCTCGGCCTTCTGGCGCGTCCGGTTCCAGGCACGGAGCTCGATCCCGCTCTGCGCGATGTGTCGAGCCATCGGGAGGCCCATCGTGCCGCCTGCGCCGAGCAGCGCCACTGCATCGCCCGGGGACATCATTTTCTCCTCGTCGTCGGGTACGCGCTGGTGCTACCCGAGCGTAGATCCAGGTACTCAATCCGTGTGGCCTGATCGGCTGGGGGGTAGGGAATGCCCATGAGCGATACAGACCCCCGCAGGCTCGCCGATCAGCTGGAGCGCGAAGCCAAGGAGCTGGAGCGGCGAAGCGGCCAGCTCCGCGATCAGGTCAAAGGGGTGGGGGAGGACTGGGAGCGCAAGCGGGCCGACCAGAGCGTCCCGGGAGCGCCGGCGCCGGAGACAAGCGACAAGGAGCCGCAGGACGAGGGCTCGCCGGCGCCGCAGGCGCCACCCCCAGAGGCGGGACCTTCGCAAGCCGAGACGGCACCCGAGGGTGCCGCCGGCCCGCCCAGCGACATGGGCGACGACGGCTAGCGGGAGAGCGTCTGCTCCGCCTTCTTATAGGCGATCTGCAGCATCTCCGAACCGAAGAACACCACGAGCACGGACGCCAGCCAGCGCGTGAAGCGCGGGGCTATCAGCAAGCCTGCCACGAAGGCGGCGCTGGTCCACATTCCCAGGCAGTAGGGGCAGACCAGCAGCTCGCCGATAGCGCGTCGCAGACCACGCCCGCGCGGCTCCTCGGAGACCTCGCCGGGGCCGGCGTCGTCCTGATATTGAGTGAACGGCGCGCGGATCCCGCTCGTAACGCGGTCCTTTGAGATCAGTCGGGAGGCCTTGTGACTGGCGACCGTCAGCAGCGCCAGGTCGGAGGCTTCGATGCGGTCCGGCAGCTGTCTTCCGGACGCCTTGAACCATCTCGCGAACCAGGCCGACAGGATCGAGAAGGCGGCCATCAGCACCACGTAGCTCCCGGTCGGCCGGTCCTCGCCGGGCGAGTATTCCGAATAGACAGTGCGTAGCTGCTCTGAGACGGCCATGGCGTCGGTGCTACCCGAGGGCACTTGCTCGTAACGGCCCGGGGCGCGGCGACGCGATCAGCGCGGCCTGCGCCTTCTAGTTACGGGACGGCGTGACTCAATGGCGAAAAGCCCGCAGTGAGCGGGATCAAGCCGGCCCCCAGCCTCCCGGTCCGGTTTGCCGCTCGCCTCCCTGGGGTATCGCGAAAGGCAGCGTGGTGGTGCAGCAAGGGAGTGCGACGGTCGCCGCGCACCTTCTCTCTCCACGCCAGGCGGCGGCTCCCGAGCCGCCGCCTGTCGCGTGCGCTCCGGCCGACGGCGTTCGGTTCGCTCGCTGACCCCCGGCTGTTGTGCGCCTAGCGTGGGCGGGTACGTTGTCAGCAAACGTCAGCGAGGCAAGAGGAGCGACGATGGCGCGTAACCCGACGGCATCCGATCAACTGGTGGAGCGCCTGCTCGAGTGGGGGATAGACGTTGTCTTCGGCCTTCCGGGGGACGGGATCAACGGGGTGATGGAGTCCCTGCGCACACACCGCGATCGGATG
>DAIPIC010000039.1:0-22924 GCA_036771025.1 Solirubrobacteraceae bacterium | reverse complement strand
CTGGTTCTACCTCAACGTCGCCAATCCGATCGATCGCCGGCTGTTGCCGCTGACGAATGGCCGCATCAGCCTCTCGCTCGGTCAGCCGGTCCTGTGCTTGGAGGTGGCGGGCGCAAAGAGCGGCACGATCAGGCGGACGCCGCTGCTGTTCAAGGAGGTGGACGGTGAGCTGGTCATGGTGGCCTCGGCCACCGGCCGCCCGAAGCATCCCGCCTGGTACCACAACATCCGCGCCAACCCGCGCGTGAAGGTGTACGCGCCCGGAGGGCGCACCGGGACCTACGTTGCCCGCACAGCGTCAGCCGAGGAGCGCGAACGCCTATGGTCGGAGATGCTCGATCTCTATCCCGGTTTTGAGGTCTACGAGGGCCGGACGACAGGAATCCGCGAGATCCCGATCGTCGTACTGAGTCGCGAGTAGAGCGGGCGCCGCCCCGGCGGAATAATGCGCGGTTGTTTTACGACCGCCGTATGACTAGTATCGGCTTTTAGGGGCGTTAGATCGGCTAACGCACGGGATCGAATAGGGACCACTAATGAAGCAGCCCTCGTCAGGGGGCAGGCTGCGGATGGACCAGAAGGCCGCGAGCGTCGCGGCCGTGGTGCTCGGCGACCCCTATCTCGATCACAGCTTTGAGCGGCGTCGGGGTGACGCTGCACACCAACCAATCCATAGGAGGGAGCCGTGAAGTCCATATCGGATGAGGATCTACGCATGAACGAGCAGGCGAAGGACGTCGCCGCTTCGGTCCTCGGCGAGTCGGTCATCGCCGCGACCCGGTGCGAGCAGATCACCGAGAGCATGACCATCGAGGCCGCGGGCATGGGCGGCGTGATGAAGGGGATGGCGAAGTTCAGCAGGGGCATGTCCAAGCCGTTCTCGATGGCGATGGGCACCGACAAGATGCGGAAGGACCTGCACGGCGGGGGCCTCCCGAAGTCGTTCGTGCTGGCCATCACCGACAGCAAGGTGGCCGCGATCGAGGACAAGCAGAGGGGCGGCCAGCTCGTCGCAGGCGACGTTGTGAAGACGTGGGCCCGGGACCAGATCTCGGGGAGGGGGGGCGTCGCGATGGGCGTCCCGGGCGACGATCGCCAGCAGCTGACGCTGTACATGCCGACGGACGAGGCCAAGGGGAGGTACATGAAGGCCGCGGCCGCGCAGATGGCGAAGGCGGGTGTCTCCGCGAGGCCCGTCCGGTTCCTGGTCGCCAAGGACGCGGCGAGCCAGGAGGTGATCGACCTCCTGTCGGTCAACGCCCCAGCTCCCGGCGGGAACGTCTTCATCGGTGGACAGAGCGTCGCCAGCATGATGGGGCAGGGCGCAGCTCCGGATCCGACCGAGCAGCTCACCAGGCTCGCTGATCTCCATCAGAAGGGAGTGCTCAGCGACGAAGAGTTCGCCGCCCAGAAGGCCAAGCTCCTCGGCAGCTGAGCTCTGAGCCGAGCCGGCCGGACCTCGAGTCATGGTCAAGAGACCGTCACTCTGGACGATCATTCTCACCGGCTGGCTCGGCTTCATGTTCGCGACCGCGGTCGCGCTCCCGATCCCGAAGCTGCAACTTCTGGCGGCGCCGATTCTTTGCCACGGGGCGTACAGCCACGGCGTGGTTGAGGTGCATAACTACAGCTATGGAGCCACCTCGGGCTACTCCACGGTTCTGCGCTGCGCGAACTCGCAGCACCAGGAGCACAGCACGAGCATTGTCCTGGCGATCGGCATACTGTGGCTCTACGGCTGGGCTGGTGCGCTGCTCATTCGCGGCGTGTATTACTGGGGGAAGTTCCTGGCCAAAACGGGAGTGGACGCCTACTGGAGGCGGCGACTGCCTCCACCGCCGGTCAGGTCGCGGCCGGCGGTCACGACGCCGAAAGACCTGCTGGGAGCGACAGCGGCGTCCGCGCCCAAGGCGCCATCCCGGGCTGCTCCCCAGGCCCTGGGCGGCGCCGCGCTCTTGAACGGACGGTGGGTCGCGCGCCAGGCCGATCCCGTCGACCAGCTCGCCCGGCTGGCGGACCTACATCAGCGCGGCGCGCTGACGGACGAGGAGTTCGCCGCCGAGAAGGCCAAGATCATCTCGGAGGGCTGACGAGCGCCACGACGAAGGACACCCGACGGGAACGACTTATCAACCGAAGTCACGACTAGGACCGAGGAGCCGACATGGGCACGAGGGCAAAAGGATTCACGGCTCTGTTCGCCGTGACGGCTGTGGTGGCTGGGTGCGGCGGCGGGTCGGCCGCCCCTGACGTGAACGGCGCGTCGGCCAGCGACTCCGCGACTCTGTTCAAGGCTTCGAACCTCAGCAAGGTGCTCGCCCAGGCCAAGGGCGAGCTGGGCGGAGCGTCGGTCACGACGGTGAAGATCGAGCCGCGGGACGTCAAGATCATCGGGCAGAGCAGGACCGTGACCGTCGACAACAGCGGCAAGTCGTTCGTGGTCAACACGCCCTCGATCCCGGGATCGACGTTCGACCTCGGTGTGGTGTCACCTGCGACGGTCGAGAGCGTCGTCAACGGCGTCGAGTCCAAGGCCAGCCTCAAGCAGTCCCAGATCGCCTACGTGGCGGTCGCCCTGGACCCGATCAGCAACAAGCCGTTCTATGGCATCTATCCGGTTTCCGGCAGCAGTCACTATCAGGCCAGCGTCAATGGCGGCAACCTGAAGTCGTATGGTGGCTCGAGCGGCGCGACCGCGAGCGGTACCGCAACTCCAAGCAGCGGCACGGCAAGTGGAGCGGCGAGCAAGGCACAGTCCACCGCCAGCTGCATCGCCAAGGCCGGGACTGACGCCGCAAAGATCGCGAAGTGCACCGGTGGCTGATTGGACCCGAGCCTGATCGCGCTCGTTAAGGCGTCGGTAGCGCGGGAGAACCGACGCTGCTCAATCCTCGAGCAGCGTCGCTTGCCGGGGCGGGTAGGTGATCGTGCCGTCCGGCTCGACGACCGCGAAGTCGGTCAGTTCGTGCGTGGGAGGCGGCACTCCCAGGCCGAGATGCTCCACCGGCCAGCCGCGGGCGGTGAGCGCATCGGAGATCAGCCTCCGGTGGCAGCGCCACCACACCGCCTCGGCACACATGACCGCGGTGGGCCGCTCGCGGGCCGCTGTCTCCAGGGCCGCCAGCGCGTCCCGAAACTCGTCGGACGCCATGTAATCGGCGTAGCCCTGGAAGGCGCTCTCGCGCCAGCCGGTATTGGGCGAGTCGGCCGCGGGCTTGCGCCTGCCCCCGAGCCCTGGCATATGGACGTATCCGATCCCCGCCTCCGGGAGCCACTCCGCCAGCGCCGCTCGGTTGAACTGCGGATGCCGGCGCGAGCTGGGGAATGCTCGGACGTCCGCGACCTGCTGGACGTCTGCCTGCCGCAGCAGCGCCAGCAGCTCCTGACCGCTCCGCGTCGAGTGGCCGATCGTATGGATGGTCATTCGGCCGCGCCGGCGGGGGCGGGCCGCTTCACCCGCACCTCTGGGATCCGCCCGGCGTCGGCATTGGCCGCGGCCAGCGCGCCGCCCGGGCAGTCGGTGCAGGGCACCTTGCGTCGCGGGTTCTCGATCCCTGCCAGAGCAACCAGTCCTCCCAACACGGCGAGGCCGGCGGCAATGGCCAACGACACGCGGAACGCGTAGACCGAGGCGTTCACCAGCGCCGCGTGGACCTCGGGCTGCTCGGGAGCGGGCACGCCGGACACCGTGGTTACCAGCGCACGCGTCCGGTCTTGGGCCACGACGGCGCTGGCCTGCGGAGTGAGCCGGTGGCCGGCGAGGTTGCTGTCGAGCCGACTGGCAAATGTGCTCGCCACCACGGCACCGATCGCCGCCACCGCCAGGAGCTGTGCCACCCGAGCTATGGCGTTGTTGACGCCACTGGCCACGCCCGAGTGTCCGGGCTCCACCGCGCCGAGCACCGTCGCCGTCAGCGGCGCGACGGTCGCCGCCAGGCCCAGGGAGAAGACGAGCAGCCCGGGCAGGACGGTCGTGAGGTAGTCGGCTCCGGCGCCCGTCCGCATGAGCAGCAACAGGCCTGCGCCGGCCACGATCGGTCCGATGCCCATGAAGTAGTGCGGACCGAGGCGGTCGGCCAGCGCCGCGAATCGCCGCGCCAGCAAGAACATCAAGACGGTGACGGGCAGCAGCGCCAGACCGGCTTCGATCGGCTTGTAGCCCCCCACCTGCTGCAGGAACAGGACGAGGAAGAACGTCGCCACCCCCAGTCCGGCGTAGAGGGTGACCGTCGTCAGGTTCCCGATCGCGAAGTTGCGTGATCTGAAGAGCCCGAGCGGCATCATCGGCTGCGGCGAACGGCGCTCCCACTGCAGGAAGCAGGCGAACAGGATCACGCCCCCGATCAGCGGGGCCGCCACGCGTCCGTCGCCCCAGCCATATGTGGGCTGCTCGATCAGCGCGAACACCGGGCCTCCGAGGCCGAGGGAGCACAGCAGCGCGCCCACCATGTCCACGTGGCCCGGAGTACGGCGGTCTCCCTCCAGCAGGCTCAGCAGCCACAACGTGACCACCACCGGAACGAGGTTGATGGCGAAGATGAAGCGCCAAGAGGCCAGCTGCACCAGCGCGCCGCCGCCCAGCGGTCCGATGACCGTGGCAATACCGGTCCAGGCCGTCCAGCTGCCGATCGCCGCGGCGCGCTCGTTCTCCGGGAACACGTCCATGATCAGCGCCAGCGTGCTGGGCACCAGCAGCGCCCCGAACACTCCCTGAACCCCGCGCGCACCGATCAAAAAGCCGTTGCTCGGCGCGACCGCACAGAGCAGTGAGCACACTCCGAATCCGGCCAGCCCCATCGAGAAGATCCTGCGCCGCCCGAACAGATCGCCGAGCGACCCCCCGATCAGAAGCAGCGATGACAGGGTGAGCAGGTACGCCTCGACGATCCACTGCTGCTGAGCGAGCCCCCCGTGCAGATCGGACCTGATCGCCGGCAGCGCGACGTTCACGATCGTGCCGTCGAGAAACACGATTCCCGAGCCGAGGATCGAAGCGATCAGGGCGATCCGCTTGGCCGGCACCCGTCTCGCCCTGGCCAGAGCGGCGGTCATCCCAACCCCTGGCTGAAGGCGGAGTTCGGCTCATAGCCAGCGAAACGCACGCTGCCCGCCATCGGCAGATGTGGCCTGACGATCACGCAAAATGTGCGACGGCCATCCATGCTCGGCACGCAACTGCGGTATAGACGGCCGGCTTCGATCGTCAGGGTGCTGATCCGGGATATGTTGCGCCGGAATTCCGCCGGCGCCTGGCCCCCGATCCAGGCCTGAGCGCGGGTGACGGCATCATGGAGTGTGCTGCGGTCGGCGATCACCGAGGAGCGATTCGCCAGCCCCGAGGCGAGCAGCACCAGGGATATCGCCACCACCACACCGGTCCCGGCGTAGTCACCGGCAACCTCCCGGGGCAGATCGGGCCGGGCTCTACGAACAAGCGCTCCCAAGGGGCGCCGCAGCAGGATCACGCCGAGCAGATTCAGCGCGCACCCCACAAGCGCCGCGGCCACGAAGTTCTGCGTGTCGCCGACCGCTGGCAGCGCGTGGCCGATGACACCGTCCGCGAGCGTCAGGGCGGCGAACGTGGGCCACAGCCAGGCACCTCGCCACCGCCACCGAACTCGCGCGTACCAGGCACCCTCCATCCATCCAAGGGTAATGCCGGCGGGGAGCCGCGTTTCAGTCCGCAACCGAGGGGTGCAGTAAGCTCGGCGTATCCCCGAGCGAGGGGCCGCACCCGGAGATCCCGGGGCGGTCTGAGAAGCGGACTCGGACGGCGATCCCGCCCGGTCCACGGACAACGGGAGCAGAGAGATGACAATTGAGACGGCTCGGCCGACCGCGCAAGCCAGCGGCGCTGTAGCGCATCTCCAGATCCAGGATCGGGTCCTGCTGCTGCGGGCGATGCTGATGATGCGCGGGCTCGAGGAGCGGGCGATGAGCCTCTACCGGCAAGGCAAGGTACCCGGCTCGTTTTACGACGGCTGCGGACAGGAGGCCGTGTCCGCGGGCGCGGCGTTCGCGATGGCACCCGAGGATCGCCTGTGCGTGCTGCACCGCGACCTCGCGGCCCACCTGATCCGCGGCGTGGCGCCGGCGCGAGTTCTGGCCCAATACTTGGGCCGCGAGGCGGGGATCACGCGCGGCCGCGACGGCAACGTGCACTTCGGCGACCGGACGGTGGGATGCGTCGGGATGGTGTCGATGCTCCCCGACATGATGTTGGTGGCGACCGGCATGGCCATGGCCTTCAAGCTCCGGGGGGAGCGGCGGTGCGCGCTGACCTGGTTCGGAGACGGCTCCACTTCCCGAGGCGATTTCCACGAGGCCATGAACTGGGCCGGAGTCCAGCGGCTGCCGGTGATCTTCGTGCTCGAGAACAACCAGTACGCCTACTCCACTCCGCTCGATAAGCAGTTCGCCGTCGACCCGGTGCAGCGCGCGGCGGCCTACGGCTTCGGGGGCGAGACCGTGGACGGCAACGACGTGGAGGCGGTGTTCGAGGCCACTCTGGCCGCGCGCGAGCGGGCCGTCGCCGGCGACGGGCCGACGCTGATCGAGGCGGTGACGATGCGCATGCACGGCCACGCCGCGCACGACGACATGAAGTACGTGCCGAAGGAGCTGGTCGAGGAGTGGACAGCGCGCGATCCAATCGAGCGACAGGAGAAGCGCCTGCGCGCAGCTGGGGTCGACGTGGACGAGCTGCACGCCGCCGTCGGCGCGGAGATCGACGCAGCGACCGAAGAGGCCCTCGAGACGCCGATGCCGGATCCCTCTACCGCGCAGGACGGAGTGTTCTGTGATGGCGAGGCCGAGCCGCTCGGCGACGGGCGCGCACCGTGGAGCGGGTACGGCTCATGACGACACTCACCTATCTCCAAGCGATCTCCGCCGGCCTTCGCGACGAGCTTCGCGCCGATGAGCGGGTGCTCGTGATGGGCGAGGACGTCGGGGTCTTCGGCGGGGCGTTCAAGGTCACCGACGGCTTCATCGAGGAGTTCGGTCCAGAACGGGTGATGGACACTCCGCTGGCGGAGTCGGGCATCATCGGCACGGCTATCGGAGCGGCCGTCGTGGGGATGCGTCCGGTATGCGAGATGCAGTTCGCGGACTTCATCTCCTGCGGGTTTGACCAGCTGGTCAATGTCGCTGGCAAGATGCATTACCGCCAGGCCCTGGCGGTCCCACTCGTCGTCCGGCTGCCCTCGGGCGGAGGCTTCTCCGGAGGACCCTTCCACTCCCAGAACCCCGAGAGCTGGTTCATGCACGCCCCCGGCATCAAGGTCGTGGCGCCATCGACCGCTTCTGACGCCAAGGGTCTGCTGCACGCCGCGATCCACGACCCGAATCCGGTGTGCTACATGGAGCACAAGCACCTGTACCGGCGGGTGAAGGGCGAGGTCCCCGACGGCGTGTTCGAGACGCCCTTCAAGGCGCGAATCGCGCGCCCGGGGTCCGACCTGGTCGTGATCGCGTACGGAGCGATGGTCCATGTCGCACTCGAGGCCGTCTCCGACGGGCTCGACGGAGCCTCGGTCGAGGTATTGGATCTGCGCTCGCTGGTCCCGCTGGACGAGGAGGCGATCCTCGACTCCGTGGCCCGCTGCTCGAAGGTGGTGGTCGTCGATGAGGCGAACGCCACCTGCGCCGCCGGTGCCCAGGTGGCGGCGCTGATCGCCGAGCACGGGTTCGAGGATCTCGACGGCCCCGTGGTCCGTGTGGCGACGCCCGACGTTCCCATCCCCTTCTCACCGCCGCTCGAGCAGGCGGTGCTGCCAAGCGTGGAGCGCGTGAGGGAGGCATGCCGTGAGCTCCTCGAGTACTAGTCGCGGGGCCGTGGCGGGGCCATCGGGCGACGGCCCCGCCCTCGTCGACGTGACGATGCCCCAGATGGGGGTATCGGTTGCCGAGGGGACCGTCGTCGCCTGGCGGGTCGAGGCCGGCGACCGGATCGAGGCCGAGCAGACGATCTGCGAGATCTCGACCGACAAGATCGACACCGAGGTGCCGGCCCCCGTCAGCGGAGTCGTGGCCGAGATCCTGGTGCCGGTGGAGACCACGGTCGCCGTCGGGGAGGTACTGGCCCGGGTCGCCGTCGAGTCGAGCCAGGGGCCCGCCCCAGCCCCGGCACCGCCCGCGGACTCACCATCCCGCGCCGCGGACTCACCATCTCGCGCCGACCGGCCTGCAGATGCACCGGAATCCGGTGTGGCGCACGCGGTCGTGACAAATGGCGCTCCGCGCCGCCGCTACTCCCCCGTCGTGCAGCGGATCGCAAGCGACCACGGCGTCGATCTCGATCGCGTTCCGGGCACGGGCCGAGGCGGCCGGGTCCGCAAGCAGGACGTGCTGGCCTTCATCGAAGGGGGCGGGGCGGCAGCGCCGGCCAGGCAGCCGACCCCCGCCGAGGAGCCCGCCCCGACCGAAGAGCCGGCGCTTCACATCGAGAGCCCTTATCAGCCCGAGCCCACTCCCACAGGCCGGCTTCCCCGCATGCGCCGCCAGATCGGCGAGCACATGAAGCGCTCGCTGGAGACCGCGGCGCACTGCACCACCTGGATCGAGGTGGACATGAGTCGGATCGAGGTCGCGCGCGCTCGACTGGGACTGACCGCGCTGCCGTTCGTCGCCCGGGCGACCGTGGCTGCGCTGCGCGAGCACCCGTCGCTCAACGCTTGGCTCGAGGGCGAGCGTTACACCCGCCACGAGCACGTCGACCTGGGGATCGCGGTCTCGCTTGGCGAGGACGGACTGATCGTGCCCGTGATCCCAGCCGCGCACGAGCTGTCGGTGGAGGGCCTCGCGGTGCGGATCAAGGATGTTGCGCGGCGGGCCCGAGCCGGGGAGCTCACGCCGGACGAGGTCCGCGGTGGCACCTTCACGATCACCAACCCAGGCCAGTACGGATCAATCATGGCCACCCCGATCATCAACCAGCCACAGGTAGCGATCCTCGACCTGGAGGCCGTGGTGAAGCATCCTGTGGTCGTGACTGATGCCGACGGAAATGACTCGATCGCCATCCGGCCGACGACCATCCTGGGCTTGAGCTGGGACCATCGCGCACTGGACGGTGCCCAGGCAGCGCAGTTCCTGGCCACCCTCAAACGCCATCTGGAAGGCTGGACCGGTGCCTGAAGCCAGCTCGACAAACGGTGCGCTTCCGCGGCGCGGCCTCCCAGAGCTCTGGGTCTGCCATATCCACGACAAGGTCGAGTATCGGGACGGGCTAGCGCTCCAGGAACGCGTGCGCGCCGCGCGCCAGCAGGATCAGGTGCCGGACGTTCTGCTCACGCTCGAGCACTGGCCGGTCTACACGCGCGGCAGACGGTCTGCGCCGGGCGAGCTGCCGATGGGCGAGGACTGGTACCGCATGCAGGGGATCGATGTGGTGCAGACGGACCGGGGCGGCAAGGTCACGTATCACGGGCCGGGCCAGCTCGTTGGCTATCCCATCGTCCGCGTAGATGACGTCGTCGCCTACGTCCGCCTCTTGGAGGGGGCGCTGGTGGCAGCACTCGATGAAGAGGGGATTCGGGGCCGCGCCCGCGCGGAGGACGGACCCGATTTCACTGGAGTATGGGTTGGCGATCGCAAGATCGCATCGATAGGCATACACGTCGCCCGCGGCGTCACCACGCATGGCTTTGCGGTCAATGTCGAGAACGACCTGCAGCCGTTCGCGTGGGTCGTGCCCTGCGGCCTTGAAGGCGTGCAGATGACATCGCTGATCAGGGAGACGGGACGGCTTCAGGGGCAGCTGAGGTGCTTCCGGCGTCGCGCGGCCTTCTGCGTGTCCGAGGCGCTGGGGCGCCGTCAGCGGCTCGTCAGCCTGAGCAGGCTCGAAGCGGCGGTGTCTGTGCCCGCGGAAATTCCACTCTGAGGACCAGCTTCAGTACGCTTCACGACGCCGGGTGCATTGGGGTGTTCGGCCGCCGCCTGGAGGGCGGCGTCAACGGCTTCGATTGGGGGGCAACTTGACGACTTTTCGCAATCGCGGGCGGCAGGCGCTCATCAGCGCCGGGAGCGGCGCACTCCTCGCGCTCATGACCGCGTCATCGGCGCTGGCACGCGGCGGTGGCGGCAGCCACGGCTTCAGTGGCGGATCGCACAGCAGCAGCGGAGGGAGCAGTTCGCACATTACACACAGCCACTCCACCTACTACTCGGGCGGCGGCAGCGGCACCGGCTCCCATGTCAGCGGCGCGGTGGTGGGCGCGATCATCGGCGGCATCTTGGGGGTCGTCATCCTCATCATCGTCGGGATTTACTTCTACCGGCGGGCAGTCCGCATGCGCCGCGCCCACGGGGTCTCCGCGCGCGAGCGCCGGGTCGAGACCGCTGCGGCCGTTGCGGCGGAGGACGACGCTGCGTTCGACACCGATGCCGTGCACAAGCAGGCCGCCGAGCTGTTCTTCGAGATCCAGTCCGCCTGGGATGCGAACGACCGCGGCCGCCTGCAAAAGCTCGTCGGTCCAGAGCTCTGGAAGGAGTGGAAGCGACGGCTGGACCACTTCCAGTCCATGGGATGGCGCAATCGCGTGCAACCCGTCGGGCAGCCGAAGGTGAAGTACGTGGGTCTGCACAACGTCGCCGACGACAGCGAGGATCGCGTGGTGGTGGCGATCGAAGCCACGCTGCGGGACTACGTCGTCAAGTCCAACGGAACCCGAGTCAAGCGGTCAGACAGCTCCTCGGAGATAAGCCACATGCTCGAGTACTGGACCCTCGCCAAGCGCAAGGATCAGTCCGACGGAGAAGGTGTGTGGATGGTCGTCTCGATCGAACAGATCAAGGAAGGGGCGCACGAGTTGAAGGATGAGCTCGTGGTCACCCCGGATTCGGACGAGAAGGCAATGCGCGACGAAGCTCTGGTCGAGGGCGCGACCGCCGAGGCAGTGCCGGAGGGAACAAAGATCGCCGAGGTGGCCGACCTCAACTTCGAAGGCGATGCTCGGGCGGCGGCCAACGATCTGAGCCTGGCCGACGGCCGGTTTGCCCCGGACGTGCTCGAGATCGCGGCGCGGCGCGCGGTAGCGGCGTGGGCCGAAGCGGTGGACGGTGACCGCAGCGCCCTTGGGACAATCGCCGATGACGGAGTAGTGCAGGAGCTGCTCCACCCCGGCGATCCCAGCGGCCAGACGCGGCTCGTGATTCGCGGCCCCGCGGCCGAGCAGATCCGGATCACCGGGTTGGATGCGCAGGCTGATCCCCCGACGATGAGCCTCGAGGTCCGGCTAGCCGGCTGCAGGTACATCGAGAACCGGGACACCACCGAGGTCGTATCGGGGAGTGCCTCGAACCGGACGCATTTCACCGAGCACTGGACGATGGGCCTGACCGGCGACAAGGAGCAGCCGTGGCGGATCGTCGCCGTCGGGGCTGCCGTCGGGAGAGCCTGAGGCTTCCCTGGCTAGCGCCCTCTGATCAGCGCCTTCAACCTCGCCTCGAGCTCCGCTGGGCGGCCGAAGACCTGCCGTCCGTCGGTCCGCACCGGGCGGAAGCCGTGGACGATCAGGCGCTGGTCTTTGCGCCGATCGCCGCGGCGGCGCTGAGCGGTGTTGTGGAACTGCTCGCCGTCGGTCTCGACGATTACCCGCTCCCGCGGCCATAGAAAGTCGGCTCGGATCGGGTCGCCGCCGTCGGGGAGGCTGATCCACTGCTGAACCTGGGGCTGCGGCAGGCCGACTCGTCGGCAGAGCGCTAGGAACGCCTCCTCGAGCTGGCTCTCGGTGGGCGTGGAGCCGAGGTAGTGCTCGGCCAGCAACCCCTTCGTCTTGTGTGCGGCTGGGCGGCTGGCGTTGCGCTCCAGCTGATCTGCGATCGCGGCCATGTCGAGGACCTCCTGCACCTCGGCCTGATCGAACGCCCGCTCGTGGCGGCGGCGATCGACCACGTCCGCGAGGTCGAGCAGCGTGCGGGCGACGGTTGTGCAAGGGATGTTGTTGACGACCGTGACGTCACGGGGAACGAGGGTTGCGGACCGGTGAACGACGACCGGACGCCCGGGCTTCCGTACCCGCCTCCCTGGAACGGTCACATCCAACTTCGCGCCCTGGTAATCGAGCAGGCCGTGGAGCTTGGCAGCCGTGCGGTGACTCACTACCGCCCCCGGTCCGCACGCCAGCACGGCCGCCATCCATCTCCCCTCACGGGTAAGACGGTGCGGCGGGACGAGTGAGTACACACCGAGGTAGACGCGGTGAAGACGACCCCTCTGAGCGCGCTTGCGGGCTGCGCTGGCTGACAAGCCCAGCTCCACGAGCTGGCCGAGCGCCAAGACGAGGTGCTGGCGCGCAGCGGCGGCCCCGATCACCACGTCGATCGGAGCCTGGATGGCTGGCGGGCCATATGTTCCCGCCAAACGGCCAGGCTCGGGCATAGAGCTATGGTGGGTGGAAAAGTGTGACGTTTGGGTCACGCGGCGGAACAATTTCGAACAGTGAGCACCAGATCGAGAGCTAATCCCGGGGGCATCGCCGACGTGCTGAGCGTCCTCGGGCCCGAGGTGCAGCCGCACCGGGGCCGAAAGCCACCCTGGTTCAAGGTCCCGGCTCCGGGCGGCCCGAAGTATCGGGAGCTCCACGAGCTCATCCGGAAAGAGAACCTTCACACCGTGTGCCAAGAGGCGGCATGCCCCAACATCGGCGAGTGCTGGCAGCGGGGCACCGCCACATTCATGATCCTCGGGGACACGTGCACCCGCCGCTGCGGGTTCTGCAACGTCAAGACCGGCAAGCCGACCTGGAACGACCCGCTGGAGCCGGCGCGGGTGGCGCGCAGCGTGGCCCGGATGGGACTCCGCCACGCGGTGATCACGAGCGTCGACCGCGATGACCTGCCCGACTACGGCGCGGCTGCGTTCGTCGGCGTGATACGTCAGATTCGCCAGCAGGCGCCCCGCTGCAAGGTGGAAGTCCTGACGCCCGACTTCCGCGGCGCAGAGATGCCGCTGGCCAAGGTCATCGCCGAGAGGCCGGACGTGTTCAACCACAACGTGGAGGTCGTCCCTCGGCTTTATCCGGTCGCCCGGCGAGGCTCGAAGTTCGAGCGCTCCTGCCGGGTGCTCAGGACCGCCAAGGAGATGGCGGGCGAGGAGGTGGTGACCAAGTCCGGGCTGATGGTCGGCCTGGGCGAGAGCTTCGATGAGATGGTCGACGCGCTCGAGGCGCTGCGAGAGCACCACGTCCAGGTGCTAACGATCGGCCAGTACCTGCGACCCACGAAAGACCACCTGCCGATCGTCCGCTACTGGCATCCCGACGAGTTCAAGGAGCTCGAGAGGGTGGCGTATCAGCTGGGGTTCGAGCACGTGGCCGCGGGACCGCTGGTGCGATCGAGCTACCACGCCGACGAGCACGTGGCTCAGGGGGAGCCGGGGGTGGGGCCGGTGGCGCGGGAGGTGGCGATCGGGTAGGCCCCCGGCGGGGAGGCGGCCATCCCGGCGCCATAGCCGGTACAGGTACGGCGACGTAGCGGGGCGGAGGGCTAAACGGGGCGGCGGAGCCTGCGGAGCCGCCCCTACATAATCCTCGCGCGTGCTCCCGATCAAGGACAACATCCCGACGGATCGGTTCCCGTTCGTCACGGTCGCGCTGATCGTCGCCAACTTCATCGTCTACATCCTGGCGATCAGGCACGGCGGATCATTTTGGAGCGGGCCGGACCAGCAGGAGGTGATCAAGTACGGCGCGATCCCGTACGCGCTAACGCATCCCGGGGTCCACTGCGCCGAGGTCGTGCAGCAGACCGCGTTCGCCTCGGGCTCGCCGGAGATGGTGTGCAACACCCCGCTGCTCAACGCCAACCACATCCCAGCAGAGAATCTGCTGCCCTCGTGGCAGACGATCTTCACCGGCATGTTCATGCACGCGTCGATCCTTCATATCGGCGGCAACATGCTGTTCCTGTGGATCTTCGGCAACAACGTCGAGGACTCGATGGGCCCGGTCAAGTACCTGGCCTTCTACATCCTCGGTGGCCTAGCGGCGCTCGGGTTGCAGGTCGCGGTGGACCACAACTCCACCGCCCCCACGCTCGGCGCGTCGGGCGCCGTCGCCGCGGTGCTCGGGGGCTACATCGTCCTCTATCCGCGGGCTCGGGTGCTGACGCTGGTGTTCATCGTCTTCCTGGTCACCGTCTTCGAGTTGCCAGCCTTGGTGATGCTGGGGGTGTGGTTCGCGGAACAGGCCGTGTTCGGGGCCGTCGGGCTCACCGACCCGACAGGAGGAGCCGGCGGGGTCGCATACTTCGCACACGTGGGCGGGTTTGTGTTCGGCTTACTCGCGATCCGATTACTTGCCACCAGGCAGAAGGAGGTGCCGCCTCCGTATCCCGTGTACTGACGGGGAGCAGGCCGGCTGACAGCTGATGCGCGGAGCGGTACTGGCAATCGCGCTGGTATTCATCGTGTTACTCGCCTACCTGACAATCGTTGATTTTGTCCATCATGGCGTCACCGCGATCGGGGTACTAAGCGTCCTGGTCGTGTTGCTGCTGGCGATTGGCATCCTTGGCGCTCTGCGCCATCCTCCCGAGCAATGAGTCCCTACTCGATCCTGCAAGAGGGGCATATGAAACGGCGGGGTCTCCGCGGGCGCTCGCCGCGGCGGGGTCTCCGCGGTCGGCCGCCCCGGCGCCCCCGGCGGCTGCGGGGGCCCTCCGGTCGAGGACTGCGCATCCTCGGATTCCTGCTGCTCCTGGTGGTGGTGTGCCTGGTGGTGCTGCTGGTGTTCCTGGACTCGCGGGCCTCCTCGCCGCAGGTCTCCAAGGCCGGAAAGCACCGAACGGCATCCTCGACTCCGAGCCGCAGCGACTACGGGATCGCGCTTTCCCCGCGTCAGGTGCACGTCCAGCTGTCGCTGCCGCTGCACGGCGGTCTGCTGTTCGACGTCCAGACCGGGCGCGTTCTATGGGAACGGGCTCCGCAGGCCGTGCTGCCCATCGCCAGCCTGACAAAGATCATGACGGCGCTGGTGGTGGCAGAGCACGTGCGCCCCAGTGCCAAGGCGCTCATCACCCCGCAGGTCGTGCATTTCGTGGGCTCGGGAATCGGGCTCTTGCCGCTGGGCAAGCGGGTGTCCGTGCGGACACTGCTCTACGGGCTGATGCTGCCGTCGGGCAACGACGCGGCGATCGCGCTGGCGCAGCGCGTGGCGGGAACGGAGCCGCGCTTCATCGGGATGATGAATGCCCAGGCCCAGTCGATGGGCCTTCACTGCACCCACTTCTCCACCGACTCGGGGATCGTGGACAAGGACAACTACTCGTGCGCGTCGGATCTGGCGCTGATGGCCCACTCGCTGCTCGGCCAGCCGCTGCTGGCGCGGATCGTCGGTTCCCGGAAAGCCGTGATGCCCCTGCCGATCAAGGGCGGGAAGCTGTGGCTTTACAACAACAACCCGCTGTACCTGTTGGGCTACCCGGGCACCAACGGGGTCAAGACCGGCTACACGAACGCCTCCGGGCAGTGCATCGTCGCCACCGCGCGCCGCGGACGGACCTGGCTCGGCGTGGTGCTCCTGAACTCGGGCGACAGTGGAGCGCAGGCCGTCCGGCTGCTGAACGCGGGCTTCGTGGCGGACAGGGGCTAGCCCCGGGAACCGCCTATCGAACGCCGGCCTCGACCAGTGCCTGCTCGGCTTCAGAGAAGCCCTTGCGGTAGACGATCTTCCCGTCCCTGACCACGTAGAGCTCCGAATGTCGCTCGTTGACGTCGAGGCCGGCCTTACTCCGCCCGTGCTCCTGAATAAAGGCGATCACGCGGTTCCCGCCGACGTCGATCAGCTCTTCGAGCTCGACGTTCCACGTCTCCCAGGTGCCCGCCCAGCGCGCGACATGATCCACCGCGGCGTCGTATCCGCGGGCGATCTTCCCGTCCGGCAGGTTCGTCCCATCCCACTCGACATCGGGATCAAAGGATGCCCTGACCCTGTCGAAGTCGCCGAGAAGAAAGGCCTCCCACATGCCCCTCACGACCGCGACATCTGATTCGGACATGGGCCGAGTATCCCAGGCAGTCAGGCCCTAGGGCAATCGCGGGTCGCAGGCGTCTGGCTGCTCATCTGCGAGCACTGCTCACTACACTCGCGCCGCACATGCACCGGCTTGGAGCGATTGTTCTCGCGGCGGCGGTCACGCTGGCCGTGCCCGGACTGGCCGCGGGACGCTCCCGGCGGCTCGCCGGAACGCCGGTGCCGCGCGGGTTCGTGGGGATGAATGTCGACGGACCCGTGATGACCCCACAGGACGGCGTGGCGATGCCGGATCAGTTCGGGCTCATGCGATCCAACGGGGTTCAATCCGTCCGGGCGCTGTTCAGCTGGTCGGTGGCACAGCCGTACGCGAGCTCAGCCCAGATACCCGCGAGTCAGCGCGGAGCGTTCGTCACCGGCGCGGGCGGGATCCCTACCAATTTCACCTACACCGACCAGGTCATGACCGCTGCCGCCTACCGGTACATGACCGTGCTGCCGATCGTCATGTACACGCCGTCGTGGGCGGCGGTACCGCGGTCCGACACCCGCCTTCCGCTCCCGCGCGATAACCGGCTGTATGCCCAGTACCTGACGACCCTCATCGGACGCTACGGCCCGCGGGGAAGCTTCTGGCGCGACCACCCGGGCATCCCTCGCCGCCCAATCCGGATGTGGGAGGTCTGGGACGAGCCCGACCTCGCCTACTTCTGGCCCACCCGGCCGTGGCAGAGCAGCTACGTCGCACTGCTGCGCACGGCGCGCACGGCCATCAAACGTGCCGATCCACGCGCCAGCGTCGTCCTAGCCGGTCTGACCGCCTACTCCTGGCTTGACCTCGCGTCGGTCTACCAGGTGCGGGGTGCGCGGCGGCTGTTCGACGTAGTCGAGGTGCATCCGTACACCAAGTATCCCCGGGGCGTCCTCCGGATTCTCGGCTACGTGCGGAGCACGATGGACAGGGCCCGAGACCGGGGCAAGCCGATTATCGCCGGCGAGACCGGGTGGATGTCATCGCTTCACCAGACGACTCACACCTACGACTACGAGACGAACGAGGCTGGCCAGGCGCAGAGGCTCGTCTTTCTCCTGCGCCAGCTCGCCGCAAGCCGCAGCCGCCTGAGCCTCATCGGCTTCTACTGGTACACGTGGATGGGATACGAGTACACGGGCGCGTCTCCGTTCAACTTCTCGGGCCTGCTGGCCGACCGGAACGGGCAGGTGAGCGCGAAGCCGGCGCTGGCTGCGTTCAACAAAACGGCGCACGCCATCGAGCGCTGAGGGGCGGGCGCTAGCAGCGCCCGCGACGTGGGGCTGCCGATCGCGCGAGGCGTAGCGCGCTCGTGAACGCGGTGACGTCCTGGCTGCGGACGGCTCCCGGCGGGCTGATGCCGAACCAATCCTCGCTGTTGTGCACGTCGCGCCGGAGTGAGAACCACGTGTAGAGGGTGGTGGCCGCCACATCGCAAGGCGTCTTGGCGAGCCCTGCCAGCGCCCGTTCGATGTACGCCGGCCGCAGGGGAGCGGCCAGGTAGTCGAGCGCGCCCGGGGGACTGGTCGTCCACCCGAACTCGGTCACGTACAGGGGCACGGTCCCGAGCCCGACTCCCTCGAGCACCCGTCGCGTATTTCGCACGTTGGCGAGGACCCCGACCGGCGAGCCCGCGTAGGGATGGATCGCCACCGCATCGATCGTGCCCCGGAGCGCGGGGTCGGCAGCCAGCAGTTGCGGCAGAAACGTGAGCGGGGCTGACAGCCCCCCGACCAGCACCCGTGCGCCCCGGTCGACGGTATGGATCGCGTCGCGTGCGGCGGCGTACAGCTGGGCATATCGGCCGGCGTCCGGGTGGGGCGTCCAGAAGTAAATGCTGTCGGGCTCGTTCCAGATCTCGAATGCCGCCACCGGCAGCAGCGGAAGCTCGGGGTGCGCTCGCCAGAAGGAGCCGCCGGCGTCGTAACGAGCGGCCAGCGCCGCCGCGTAGGCCGCATAGTCGGCGCTCGAGCTGGGCGGAGAGTGGTCCTGGCCCGGAATCGACTGTGCCCACCCGGCGGTGTAGTCGACGATCGGCAACCAGCGCAGATGGTGGGCTGCGAGTGAGCCCGCGATCAGGTCGTCGAACTGCCAGTTGTAGCGGTGCGTGCCGCCGACCGGGCGAGAAGGCTCGCTCAGCTCCCACAGCGCATCGCTGCGGGCGAGGGTCGCGCCGGTGGCCTGCAGCGCTTTCAGCTGCGCGTCGCGCTCGGCGGCGCTGACGATGGTGGTGTTGAAGAGCAGGTTGACGCTGGCGCCGAACTGCCTGGCCGGCACCGGCGGCGCAACCGCCGGTGAGGTCGCCGTCGGAGTCGGAGCGCGCGGGGCAGGGGCCCGACCATGTGACCCTCCGCCGCCCGTCACGATCACGACCACGACGACCACGACTGCGACGACGACGGCCGCGGCAAGTGAGGCCGCGACCGCCGCGCGCCTCGAGGCGACGGGGCTCACGTCGCGATTCTAAGTGCGCCAGATCAGCTGGGCTCGAGTACGGTCACGACGACCGGCGCACGGCGCGGAGCGCCTCGAGCTGCCGCCGCTCCCTTTCCGCCTGCTGACCGAGAGCGCGCTTGAGCAGCCGCCGGGAGGCGAACGTGGCCGTCTGGGCCGAGTGGTCGAGCCTCGCATATGTGGGTCCCAGGCGACGGCGGACGACATCGTGACGGGCTCGGGCCAAGAGCTCGAACGGCTCGCCGCCGAACGCTTGAGCGGTGGCGTGGGCCCGGGAGTGGATGACCCTCGCCTGCGGCCAGAACCAGGTCTCGATGCCCAGCCGGCGGGAACGCAGGCCGAGGTCCAGGTCCTCTCCGTAGAGAAAGATCCGCTCATCGAACGGACCCAGCCGGGCCAGGGTGTCGGTTCGCCCGAGAAGGGCACAGGCCACCGCCCAGCCGACGCGACGCGGCCTGCGCGACCGCCACGGGGCCAGGCCGAACGCCGGGCCCAGCGGGCCGACGGCCAGCGCGGGCGGGACCACGGACCTCGTGAGGTCGGCGGCAGACGCGGGGAATGGATGGACGGTGTCCTGCCGGGTACCGTCGGGAGAGAGGACGAGCGGCGCGAGCAGTCGCTCCGGGGAATCCTTCCTCAGCGCCTCCTCGGCCAGCGTCAGCAGCGAGTCGTCGATCAGCTCTACGTCGGGGTTGACCAGTGCCGTGACCGGTTCGCGAACGGCCGCGACGCCGCGGTTGGAGCCCGCGCCGAACCCCTCATTGCTCGGGAGGGCAATCAGCTCGACGGCAATCCGGTCGTGCTCTCGAAGCGCCACCTCGCGGCTGGCGTCCTCCGACGCGGAGTCGATCACCACCACCCTGGCGCCCGGCAGATGACGCGCTACCGACCCGAGCAGCCGGTCGAGCTCCCGGGCCGAGTTGTGCGTAACGGTCACGAGCGCGATGGCCTCGGGGGTGGTGCCCCGTCCGGACCGACGGCGGCGCCCGATGGGTTCCATGACGGATGAGAACCGTTCGCGTGCCGGCGCCAGGTCGAAGCGCGCCCGGGCCCGCTCGCGGCCGTGGGCGCCCATCGCGGCGGCCTGGGCGGGATCGTCGAGCAGACGCAGGAGGGCCTCGGCGGCGGCCTCGGCGTCGCCCGGCGGATACAGGATGCCGCACGACCGATCGATGATTTCGGCGGGCCCGGCGACCTCGGGCGCCACGACTGGGCGGCCGGCGGCGAGGGACTCCACCAGGGCCAGGCCGAAAGGCTCGCGCGGCGCACAATGCAACAGACACGTGGCACGGGCCAGCTCGGGCCGCGGATCGGCCACGGAGCCCACGAACTCGACCGCCCCCGCCAGGTCCGGCCGCGAGGCACGCTCACGCAGGAGCGGCAAGAGCGGTTCGGCCTTTGCGCCCAGCGGCGCGCCCACCAACCGCAGACGGAGCTCGGGTCGGCGCCTCCGAGCGATGGCCGCTGCCTCCAGCGCCAGGTCGGGGCGCTTCCAGCCCACAAGCGCTCCCAGCACGAGCACCTCCGGCGGATCCGCGGGCCGCCCGTTCACGCGGGCGAACGATTCGACCTCCACGGCCGGGTTGACGATCGCGATCCGGTCGCCGAGGCGTCCGGCCGGGTCGAGATCTGCGGCCACCGCCGCTGAGGGAACAAGCACTCGGTCGGCGGCACTGGCGGCCGCGCGGACGAGCGCGCCGACCGCCGGCCCCGGCAGGAAGTCGTTGTGGGCGAAGACGACCGGCACACGGCGGTGAGCGCTCGTTAGCCACAACCCCAACGCGGAACGCATGCCCCAGGCCACGACCACCTCCGGCGAAAGAACCTCAACGACCTGGCGGGCCTCGCGGGCGTGTCCCACGAGCCGCGCCGCTGCCCTCAGACGCTCCTCCCGAAGCTCGAGCGGCCGGCCGCGCATGCTGAATACACGCATCCCTCGCGCGCGGCCCGCGTCCGCCACTGCGCCCGGTGGGCAAGCCAGACAGGTGTCTGCTCCAAGCCCGTCCGCGAACTCGAGCAGGGCGCGCTCCGCGCCCCCTAGCACCCCGGAGTAGGTGATCAGCAGGCGCATCGCGTGGCCGAGGCTACCGTCTGCTGGAGGGCGGCTCGCAGGCCGTGCTGTAGGATCCCTACCGGGTTGGGCAGGGGAGTCCGGCGGGCCAAGGATCATGTTCCTTGCCGGCTGCTCCCGTACACGATGCGCTAC
The DNA here is from genome assembly GCA_036771025.1 of Solirubrobacteraceae bacterium. Classification (GTDB taxonomy): domain Bacteria; phylum Actinomycetota; class Thermoleophilia; order Solirubrobacterales; family Solirubrobacteraceae; genus Palsa-465. Next base: position 2,259 of record DAIPIC010000039.1, on the reverse strand, counting down.
ACCAACCGCCCGATCGGGTCCTCCGCACTTTGTCTAATGCGTCGTGCGGGTATGGACCTACTGCAATACTTCCCCGCTCCAAATGTCGCGCAAGCTGATCGCCTGTCTGATCGCGGCCGCAGCGGTCGCACTACTCCTTCCAGCGACGGTGCTCGCCACCGGTCCGTCCGCCGGCGATCAGCAGTACATCGACCCACTGGCGGGCTCGGGCCACAGCTCGACACCTTCGGGGAGCGGCCACTCCTCGACGCCTCACTCCTCGGCGCCGTCAGCACCGGCGTCGAGCTCAACGCCCGCCGCGACGAGCTCGTCCTCGTCGAGTCCCTCCAGCACGAGCACGAGCACGAGCACGACCGGCACCACGACGAGCTCCACGTCGACCGCCGCCGCGACGAGCCATCCGCTGCCCGCGACCGGCTACGACGCTCTGCCGGGAGCCCTCGCCGGATTCGGACTGCTGGCACTCGGCACGTGCCTGCGTCGCGCGAACCGCAGGGCTTAGCGACCGGCCGCTCCGCTGTCGCGGAAGGCCGCCCGCCGCCGGTGGCAATCGATGCCCGAGCGGCGGTAAGGGTCCAGATCGGCGGTGTGGAGCGGGTGGCCCGAGAGATGGCACGGCGGCTGCCCGCGCTACGGCCCGACCGCTACCGCGTCCTCTCGCCCGCGCCCGCGCTCGCACACCGCGCCGGGCACCTCTGGGAGCAGGCCATCCTCCCGGCGCTGGCCCGCGGTAGCGCGCTGCTCTACTGCCCGGCCAACCTCGCGCCGATCGCAGATAAACGCAACGTGGTGGTGATCCACGATGCGGCCGCGCTGCGCATGCCGAGCGCGTATTCCCGGGCTTACGTGGCATACCAGCGTCGGATGCTGCCGCTGATCGCGCGCCGAGCACGGCTGGTTATCACCGTCTCGGAGTTCGCCCGGAGCGAGCTGGTGGACGTCCTCGGGACGTCGCCGGAGCGTGTCCAGGTCATCCCTGCGGGGGTTGACGAACGCTTTCGGCCCACGGTCGATCCTGCCCCGGCGAAGCAGGCATACGGTCTTGAGCGACCCTACGCCCTCGCGCTTGGTACCCGTTCGGCGCGCAAGAACGCCTCGGCGCTCGAAGCGGCCGCCCGGGCGCTGGGCGAGCACGGCATCGAGGCCGTCCTGGCCGGTGGGGAGCGAGGCTACCTGCGTGAGTCGGACAGCAGCCTGCGGACGTTGGGCTACGTGTCCGAGGTGCACCTGCCCGCGCTCTACGCCGGGGCCCGTGTGCTGGCCGTTCCTTCCCTCCACGAGGGCTTTGGACTTCCGTGTCTGGAGGCCATGGCCAGCGGGGTGCCGGTAGTTGCGGCACGTCGCGGGGCGCTGCCCGAAACGGTGGGCGACGCCGGGTTGCTGGTCGACCCCGACCGCGACGGAGAGCTGGCGGACGCGCTCGTGGCGGCCGCGTGTGACCAGGGGCTACGGGCCCGGCTGATCGCCGCTGGGCTTCGACGTGCGGCCGCCTATCCTTGGCGACGGACCGCCGTCCTCACGGACAGGGCAATAGGAAAGCTGCTGGAGGAGAGCGGATGACGGCCCGCCTCACCCAAGACCAGTACAGGCTTAGTACCAACGGCGTCTCACCGGCACCGGGGATGCGGGTCGCGCTGGTCCACGACTTCCTGCTGGATTTGCGCGGCGCCGAGCGGGTGTTCCTCGAGCTATGTGCCATGTGGCCAGGGGCAGACATCTACACGGCGGTGTACGACGAGGACGGCACCGAGGGCCGCTTTTCCGGCCGATCGATACACACCTCGTTCCTCCAGCGGCTGCACCCCACGGCGCGGACGTTCCGCCCCCTGTTGCCCCTGTACCCGGCCGCGATCGAGTCGTTCGATTTGTCTCAATACGACCTGGTCGTGTCGAGCTCCTCGGCCTGGGCGCACGGCGTCCTGTGCGACGGGCGCACTCTGCACGTGAGCTACTGCCACAACCCCTTCCGCTATGCCTGGAACGACCGGGAGGAGACCCTGGCCCGATGCCACAACCCTCTGACGAGGAAGTTCCTCGGAGTCACGTTCCACCGCTGGCGCCATTGGGATCGGATGGCCGCCCAGCACACCGATCGCTACGTGGCGAATTCCCACACCACCAAGGCCAGAATCCGCTCATTCTTCGGACGGGACGCGCAGGTCGTCCACCCCCCCGTGGAGACTGCTCGCTTCAGTCCGGGCCCGGTTGGCGCGCACTATGCGCTCGTGTCGGAACTGATGCCGCATAAGCGGATCGAAG
>DAIPIC010000038.1:0-23122 GCA_036771025.1 Solirubrobacteraceae bacterium | reverse complement strand
CGGGTAGACGGGCTGTAGGTCCGGATGTGATGGACGATGGCCTCGGGCTCGTACAAAGCGCGCCATCCAAAGAGGCGCGCCCGCCAGGCCAGATCGGCGTCGCACGCCCAGCCGGGCATGTTCTCGTCGAAAATCTGATCAAGCACCGCGCAGTCCTCGAGCGTCTGTCGCCTGTACACGGCAGCGGCGCCGTCTGCGCCGAAGGCCTCCCCGCCCCGGGCGAATGTGCCGCTTGGCTCTCCGTGCCCCACGAGCCCGTTCTTGCGCCGGCGATCGATCCACATGCCGGCCGCATCGATGACGGGCAGGGCGTGCTGGGCCCCAGGGCCGGTGGTCCGCAATAGCTTCGGCGCAACCGCCCCCACGGCCGGCTGCTCCAGCGCGCTTAGGCATGCCTGCCGGTACCCGGGGGTGATGAACGTATCCGCCTGAAGCAACGCGATGGCATCGGTCCCGATTTCCCTGAGTCCCGCATTCATCGCCTCGGTGTAGGGCATCCGGCGCCCGAGAGCCAGGCGTCGGATGCCGTGGCGCCGCGCGACTTCCGCCGTGGAGTCAGCCGAGTGGTTGTCGATCACCAGCCCGTCATCGAATCCCTCGCTCACCGCCGCTGGAAGCGAGTGCTCGAGGAGGCCTCCCTCGTCCGAGGACAGCATCACAAACCCGCACCTCATTCTGGGCTCACCCGGCGCTCAGTCTGACCTGTGGCCGGCGAGCCATCGACTCAAGGGCCGCTCGTTGGGCAGTGACCGGCCGAGCTTCCACGTCAGCATCTCGAGCGGCTCGAACACCGCCCACAGGACGCGGTCGCGGTCCCGCGATCGGGCAGCCGCGATCAGCCCAACGCTCGCCTCCCGGACCCGCCCCCAGTTGATTCCCTTTCCGGACCGCGGAGGGGTCGATCCCGGGTAGTGGCGGTCGAGCCACGCCCCGCCGGCGGCGTGCAGCGCCTGCTGGAAGACGAAGGCACGGAGGGTCTGGCGGCTGCGGTGGGTGACAAATGCTTCCTCCCGACGCTCCACCTGCCAGCCGTCGGCTCGCAGCCGATACGTCAAATCGGCGTCTTCGGCGGCGCGGATGTCCTCCCGAAACCCTCCCACCGCCTCGAAGGCCGCCCTGCGCACGGCCACGTTGGCGGTCACCGGAAAGCCCCAGGGCCCTAGCCGAAATGTCTGGTCCTGGCTCATCGCCGCCCGCATGTACTGATACCGGGCGGCGGCCCGTCCGCTCGGTGTCACGGGCTCGTCCCGGATTCCTCCCCCGATCAAGCCCGTGGCGTCGCCCGGCTCGGGCGCGAAGTAGCGATCGAGCAGATCCTCGCTGGGATCTGTATCGGCGTCGAAGAACACGATCCACTGGGCGGCCCCCACCGCCGCTCCTCGGTTGCGCGCGTAGCCGGGGGTCCGTCGTCCGGAGTCGCGAAGGACCGGGATCGAGCTGCCGTCGCTCGGCGCTGAGCCGGCAACCTCGGTCCCGCGCCTGGGCGTGTTATCCACGACCAGAAGCGTGTCACCGGGGCGGCGGCGCAGCCTTTTGAGATCTGCTCGCAGCTCCCACAGGGCGGACGCCGGCCCGGAGAACGGCACGACCACATCTACCGCGGGCCTCGACATTTCGGCGGCAGCGTAGCCCTTGTCACGATCGAGGCCTCCGGCGCGAACGCGTGTGGATCACCGGCCGTCCATTGGGCAGCAGTCGGCCCAGCTCCCAGGCCAGTGCTTCGACGGGCCTCAGCAACGTGTAGATGACCGCGTCGCGACCACGCAGCGTCTGCTCGCCGCGTGACGCCGACGGAGAGCCTGGGTCCCGAGCAGGGAAGCGCAGGCCTGGGTCCCGAGCAGGGAAGCGCAGGCCGGGGCCGCGAGCGCGTGGCATCGAACCCGGATGGGTCCTCTGAAGCCATGCTCCTCCGGCACCCCACAGGGCGTGCTGTTTGACCAGCCCAGACAGGGTTCGGCGGTTGAGGTGTACGACCGCCGCAGCTTCCCGGCGCTCGACGTTCCAGCCCGCCCCCTTCAGGCGGTAGGCGAGATCGGCATCCTCGGCGGCGCGGATGTCCTCCCTGAATCCCCCCAGGGACTCGAACGCGCTTCGGCGGATGGCGACGTTGGCGCTCTTGGGGTATCCCCACTCGCCGAAGCCGAAAGTCCGCTCCTGGCTCATCGTTGCCCGCAGATAGGTGTAGCGAGCTACTGGCGGCGCGCTCTGCGGCGCCGGCTCGTCGAGCACGCCGCCTCCGATCAGTCCCGTCCGTGCGCCCGGCGGAGGATCGAAGTACCGATCGAGCAGCTCGGCGTCGGGGATGGCGTCGGCGTCGATGAACACGAGCCATTCGGCGCTTCCCCGGGTCGCCCCTCTGTTGCGGGCAAACCCCGGCGTTCGCCGTCCGGCCGCGCGGACCACGTCGACGCCGGACGCGCCACCACGCGCCTCACCGCCGTGGCTCGGAGTGTTGTCGACCACCACCAGCGAATCCCAGGGCCCTAGATGCAGCCTCGACATCCGCTCACAGACCGCCCGCAGTGCGGCCGAGCTACCGGCGAACGGAACGACCACGTCCACCGATGGGCGCCGCGCGGTGGCGGATCCCCCGGCGGCGCCACCTCGCTCGGCTCCTGACACGGCGCGAGATTATCGGGCGCCCCGTCGGATCGGAGATGCGACCGGTCGGTGGGTTCGCGCTCGTGGGGATCGGCCCGTACCATCTAGCGATGGTGAGCGCTGAGGCGACGCTAGAGGGGAAAACAGGCGACGGGGCTTTTGTCGCGGAGCGCTCACGTCCGTCGGCCGCGATCTTCGACATCCCGATCGACCTCGCGCAACCGACGGAGCTGCTGCGCACGATTTCGATCTGGGCCTCCGAGCAGCTGACGCGACGGGTGATGTACGTCAACGCCCACGTCGTCAACCAGTCCCGGGTGACTCCAGGATTGGGCGGGGCCCTGCGGCGTGCCGACCTCGTTTACTGCGACGGTTACGGCGTCCGGCTCGCGGCTCGGGTGCTGCACCTCCCGGTCCCGCACCGGATGACCGGGGCGGACTGGATCTGGGGGCTGGCCACGCTCTGCGAGCTCTCTGGGCAGTCGGTCTACCTGCTCGGCTCCGAGCCTCCGATCGCACGCCAGGCCGCAGCGCGGCTGCGGCGTTGGTATCCGCGGCTCGATGTGGTCGGCGCCCACCACGGATACTTCGACCTCGACTCGCCGCACAACGAGCGGGTGATCGAGGACATCAACGCTCATCGGCCCCACATCGTCCTCGTCGGGATGGGGACCCCGAAGCAGGAGCTGTGGGTCGACCGATACGCTGCCCAGCTCGGAGGGGCCGTCGTTTGGACGGTCGGCGCTCTGTTCGACTACGTCTCCGGCAACACGCCGCGTGCGCCCCGGTGGCTCGCGGACAATGGACTCGAATGGATCTTCAGACTCGCGATCGAGCCGACCAGGATGTGGCGGCGCTACCTGATCGGGAACCCGATCTTCCTGAGGCGGGTGGCGAGCGAAGCGCGGCGCAGCATCGAGCACTGACCCGGGGAGCATCCTGGGCGCTGGCGGGGCTGCTGCTGCTGGCGCTGGCCGCGCTGGCGTGGCACTTCGCCCCCCGGCCTCATCGCACCGCGGCCCGGGCGTGGCCCGACACGCTGCGGGTTCTCGCCGCCACGATGGTGCTGTTCGCCATCGGCGGCTTCGGAGCCGCCCGGCTTCTTCTTCCAGCAGGGCTGCGCCGGTACGAGCTGTTGTGGATGCTCCCGACCGGCGCCTGCACGGTCGGGCTGGCAATGACCGTCCTCGGTTTCGCGGCCGTTCCCTACCCGGTGTCACTGGCGCTGGTGCTGGCGGCGGGGTTGGCCCTTGGCGTCTACGCGGTGCGCCGGCGCGGATGGCCTGAGCTGCCGGCGAGACGGCTGGCGTGGCCCACCTACGTCGCGGTTCTGGTGCTGGCCGTGGCGCTGGTGCCGATGGTGTTCCGGCAGCAGTACGCGGCCCCGGTGGGCACCGGTTCCGATGCGCACGTGGCCGCCGGCGTCGGCCAGTTCCTCAAGCACTCCTATCCAACCACAGTCAACGTCTCACAGCCGATCAACCAGATGAACCCGCTGTGGACTTCGAAATACCCGATCTACTACGCGCTGGCCGGCGTTTCGAGCCTGTCCGGACTGGCAACCTGGCAAGTCCTAGCCGTCGTCGCCGCCGAGCTGCTGGCGCTGGCGGCGGTCGGACTCTTCCTGGTGGCCCGGGAGCTGTTCGGCGCCCCCGTCGCCGTATCGGTGGCAGCGATGGGTCTGGCCGCCCTGGACCGCGAGGCGCTGCACACGGTCCTGAATCCGTACTTCAACCAGACGTGGGGATTCTTTGCCTTGCCGTTCACGCTCGTGCTCGGCTGGTGGGTGGTGCAGCCTGGCATCGGCCGCCGCGCGCGCCAGGGGACGGCACTTTTACTCCTCCTGTTCGCGCTCGTGCTCGTGTTCGCCTACCCGCTCGCGGCACCGATACCCGTGGTCCCGATCGCAGTGTTCATCTGGCTCGAGTGGAGGCGCAAGATCGCATCCGGAGAGCGCACCCTGCGCGTCCGCGATCTGTACCAGGGCCGCCGCAGCCTGCTGTGGATGGTGCCGGTGGCCGTGCTGCTGGCGGTGCCCGCGGCAGGGGTCATCCAGAAGGCCTGGCAGGCCGCCAGCGTGCTGCTGCCCGGTCACCAGCTGAGCGGGTCGTGGAAGGGTGATCTGACCCACTTCATCCCGTTCGACCGGTTCCTGTCGCTGCCCAACTCCCCGGCGGCCATCGTGCTCGTGGTCGGCGTGCTGCTGCTCGCCGTCAGAGGCTTCGCGGGCCAGCCGCGGTCGCTCGCGTGGGGTCTGGGCGGCCTGCTGGCGTTCGGGTTGGTGCTGGCGCTGTACTTCCGCCAGCGTCAGTACGGGTGGTACTTCGAGTTCAAGCTGCTGGCATTCATCGGGCCGCTGGTGCTGCTGATCGCGACCATCGGCGCCGCGAAGCTCCGGAGCCCGGGGCTCGCGTGTGTCGCGGTTCTGTCCGTGTGTACCGCGGGGAGCATCGTCGCGGAGATCAAGGGGACCGGCTCCCAGCTGCCACAGACGACGATCCAGCTGGCAGGGTGGACGAAACCGCTGCCGCCGAACGCGTCGATCCGGCTCGACATGTGGGCTCCCGATCAGCTGTGGGCTGCCTACTTTCTCTCTGACCGGCCACTCTGCTCGCAGACACCGCTTCTCGGAACCGACTACCCGCACGTCCCGGCCTCCCGCAAGGCCGACTACATCGTGGCCTCTCCGCCCACCAGCCACCCGCGGGACGCGTCCGGGCGGCCACTGCGCGTCAACGGCGGCTATGTGCTGTATCGGGAGAATCCAGCCGTGCCCGGGGTCTCTCATTGCTCGAAGCGCCGGCAGAGCCGCGTCTACGCCGGCACCGGGTTCAGCCCTTCCTAGTTCTCGGCGGGCTCAGTCGCCGGGATCAAGTGCTGGGAGTGCCAGCGCGTGTGCGCTGGCGCCGGTCTCGCCGATCGGCTGCGGTCCTTCGAGGTTGATCAGCCGGTAACCCGCGCCGTTCATCTTCTCCAAGAAGTCTCGCTGGGTGTCGTGGAGCTCACAGATGACGGCCGGCCGGTGACGCTTCAACGTTTCCCGCATCCCGTCGAGAACCGCTATCTCTGCACCCTCCACATCTATCTTGACGACCGTCGGCGGGGCCAGCTGCCCTTCCCGCAGCAGATCGTCTATGGCGACCAGCTCCACGTCGATCGTCCGCTCGGTGTACGGGTGCTGGCCATATTCCTCGAGCTTGGACCAGCTCTGGTCGTCGACGATCTGAAGCCTCCCGGTGCCCGAGTGCGAGGAGACCGCCTTGTCGATCACCGTGACGTTCGAGATGCCGTTGAGCTCGACGTTCCCCCGGATCGCGCGGGCGTTGTCCGGCGCCGCCTCGAACGCGTACACCCTTCCCTGATCGACGCCGACCAGGTGGGCGCCGAGCAGCGAAAAGAATCCCAGGTTGGCGCCGATGTCGTAGAACACGCCTCCGGGCCCCAGGTGTCGCACCATCGCCTCCTGGACGGCGGTCTCGAGGTTGCCGAAGGCGATCGAGCCGAGGTGGGCATGCGAGAGCGGCAGATAACGCATATCGAACGTGAGGCCCCCTGCGTGACCCTGGGGTACGTCGAGCTTCCCGCGCTCGAGCCAGCGGACGAATGCCCCGAGCGCGAGTGCCGCCGGATCCCGATCCGCGAGCGCGCGAGCCCGAACCTCGCGCAGGCGCGGGTGGCCGAGCCGGACCAGGCGCCGGACGACCATCGAGCGATTGAGTCCTGCGCGGCTGAGCGCGTGTCGGATGCGCATGGCGGCGGTCATGCGGCAGCGAGGGTATTGATCTGCTCGCGCAGCTTCTGGGCGGTCCGCGCATGGTCAAAAGCCGCCAGGCGACGTTCCCCCCGGGCCCGCAGCTCAGCCCGTAGCTCCTCGTCTCCCACCACAATCCGAAGCAGCTCGGCGACCGTCCCGATCCCGTCGTCGTCGCCGAGCAGCACTCCCGCATCTCCGATGACCTCGCCAATCGCTGCGGCGTCGCGCGCCACCACCGGCACCCCGAAATGAAACGCCTCGAGCAGCGGGATGCAGAAACCCTCGTGCTCGGAGAGACACAAGAACACATGAGCAGAGCGGTAGTAGTCCCACAGGCGGGCGGGCGTGACGCCGGTCTCGAACGTCACCGCACCGGGCGCGAGTTCCTGGGCCAGCCGCTCGAGCGCGCGTAGATGCGCCGGGGAGTGGGGTACCCCCACCAGCGCCAGACGCGCGTCCGGCTGGTGGCGACGGTAGGCCGCGAATGCCTGGATGACCAGATCCTGCCGCTTATGCGGCGCCAGACGGCCCACGAACAGAATCGTGGGCGGACCGCTCGGAAGATCGCCCGCCGCCGGAAGACGACCGCGTTCGAACAAGACCGGAACTACGGCCGCGGTCCGACCGCTCATCACCCGAAGCTCGTCCGCGTTGTAGGCGGAGACCCCAGCGAGAGTGCCGACCGCACGGCTCAGCTCGGCAAGCTGCTCCCGGCCCAGCTCGCAGCGGACGGCTGCAAGCGGATCGTTGTCCCAGAAGAAGCGTGCGGGGGTGATGTTGTGGGAGATCAGCACGCTCCGGCGGCGGGAATCGAACAGGCGCTCGAGCCCACGGGCAAAGCCCGAGTAGTGCAGAAGGAGGACCTCATCCCGAGCCGGCCTGAGGCTCTGAAGCGGCCTGATCGCGCGTCGATCGATTCCTGACGCGGACAGCGCCGCGTAGTCCTCCCCGCCCCACCCCCACTGCTCGAACAGCGACCGGCAGGCGAGCGCCTGGTTGGTGACCGCATCCAAGGGGCCGGCCGCACAGAGGACCTGTGAGACCTTCACGTTGACTGATCGCCGGGTCGGGACCCCGAAGTCGCAGTGGACTCAGATGGTGCAGCGGCCGCCTCCTCGACGGCGCGCACCCGCTCCTCGAGTTGGAGCACCCGCGCTATCAGGTGGGCGTTGAAACGGCTTTGCTGAGCGCTGATCTGGCCCAAATACTGGTACAGGATCCGGATCAGCAGACGTTTGAACACCGTGATCGGACGACCGAAGCGGCGGGTGGAGTAGACGAGCGACTCGTCGGGCTCGATGATCGCCCACTCGACGAGCTGCCTCATCGGAACCGGCGTGTGCTCCAGGCTCCACGGGGCCTGCTCGACGCTGTCTCCACCGGCCTCGGCCGACGCCCTCCGGGCTGCCTCGAGCGCCTCCCGCGGCTCTCTCACGGAGCCGCCTCCACGCTGTCGCCGGTGACCGTCCACGTGCCCCGCAGATCGGCGATCCCCTCCGCCTCCGCGGTGCTCACCACGCTGAAGGTCAGCAGACGGTCGATCCCCGGGGGCGTGTCGGACGGCTCCTGGATCGCAATCGCCAGGTCGTAATCGCCTCCGAGCAGCGTCAGCCGTGGCACGTCAAACACAATCTGCCCGTTGGCCGCCGGAGCGGTGGTCGGACTGTGGGTCCTAAACACGGTGCGGCCGTCCGCGTGGCGCACCTCTATTGCGATAGTCACCTCCGGTGCGCCCGGCGCGGCGTCCAGTTCGAGCACGAGCCGCATCGCCTCGCCGGGCTCGAACACCTGCCTGGGGCGAGAACCGGAATCCTCGAGCGTGGCACGCGGAAGGGCCACGGCGCTATGCCTGGCCCTGCGTGCAGCCACTTGCTCCGGGCTCTCGATGCCCAGCAACCGGTGATAGAACAGCAGCCCCTCTGCGGCCGGCCCATCGAACCGGACCCGGCCTGCGTCGAGGACGACCACCCGGCGGCAGACCCGTTCGACCGTCGCCGGTGCGTGCGATACCAGCACCACGGTGAGCCCCTGCTCGATCTGAGCGATGATGTGCCTCAGACACTTGCGCTGGAACGCCTCGTCCCCAACGGCCAGCACCTCGTCGATCAGCATCACATCGGCATGCAAGTGGGCAGCGATCGAGAAGCCAAGTCGGACCAGCATTCCGGAGGAGTAGGTCTTGATCGGGGCATCGATGAAGTGGCCGAGCTCCGAGAACTCGATGATGGCGTCGATCCGCTCCTCGGTCTCGGCTCGGCCCATGCCGTGTAGTGCCGCGGTTACACGGATGTTCTCGCGCCCCGTGAACTCGCGCCCGAAGCCGGCCCCGAGCTCGATCAACGTCGCCACCTGCCCGCCGCACGCGGCGTAGCCTCGCTGCAACGGGATGATCCCCGCGAGCACACGCAGCATCGATGTCTTGCCGGCTCCGTTTCGGCCGACGATCCCGATGGTCTCCCCCGGGGCGACCCGCAGCGAGACTCCAGCCAGCGCCTGGGTGGGGGGAAGCTCCGGAACCCGTGGCCGCGCCAACGACGCAACGAGCTCCTTAAGCGTGCGACCCCGGTCTCCTCGCGCCGAGAACAGCCGCCATGCGTCCTCGAGCACGATCTCCCCGGGGGCGAGCTGCCGACTCACAGCACGACCGCCAGCTCGCCCTCGAGACTGCGGAACACCGCCGTGCCCGCGGCCAGCGACACCGCGCCGGCGGCGAATACATACCCGAGCGTCGGCCCGGACGGCACGTGCCCGCTGTACAGCACGCTGCGTGCCGTATCGATGAACGGGGCGATGGGGTTCACCCATCGCAACAAGGGCTCCACCCAGTGGTGAGCATGCAGCCCGGGCAGCTGCTGAAGGCTGAACAGCACTCCCGATATGAAGAACCAGGGCAGAAGGGCGGCGGTGAGGACGGGCTGGACATCACGGAAGTGGGCGTGCAGCACCGAGGCGATCAAGGCCAGCCCCAATGTCAGCGCGAAAAGGCACGCGATCAGGGGCACGAGCAGCAGTACCGCGGGGCTGGCGGTGCCCCGCACGGCCAGCGCCACGGGAACCAGGACCACGAGCATCGCGAGCATCGGGATCAGCTGCACGGTGACCGCGGCGGCCGGGATCATCTCCCTGGGGAATCTGACCTTGGAAACGAGGCCGGCCTGGCCCACGAAGGAGCTGGCGGCATCGAGGAGCCCCTGCGAGAAGAACAGCCACACCGAGAGACCGGCCAGGATGAAGATCGGGTAGTCGGCGTAGCTCACGGCCTTCAGCAGCGGACCGAGCATGACGCCGTAAACGGCCATGAGCACGAGCGGATTGACCAGGTACCAGACCACCCCGAGAACCGATCCCTGGTACTTCTGGCGTAGCTCGCGGCGGACGAGCTGGCTGAACAGATAGCGGTACCGGATCATCGAGCGTCGGGTGAAGGCCGCTGCACGGGGCTGGCGAGACTAGCGGGAATAGGCGAGGGCCCGCGCGGGCCCTTATCGTTACCGCGGATGAGCAGCTCCCTCGCTTCGCCCTCTCGGACGGGGGCCTGGGGATCGAGCGCACGGGCTCGGCTCTGGCCGCTGGCGCTACCCGCCATCATGACTGCCGCCGCGGCGAATTTCATCTGGCAGCTCGGGGCCTCGAGCTTCTTCGTAGACGAGGTCCAGAGCCTGGAAGTCGCGACGCGTCCACTGAGTGGGGTGTTGCACGCCACCTCGAACATCGAGCTGGCGCCCCCCGCGTACTTCTACTTGCTCCACGGATGGCTGGGCCAGGCGGGCTCGGTGTCGGAATCTACGGCGCGACTCCCGTCCGCCATCTGCGGTGTTCTGCTGGTGGCGGCCGTCTACTGGCTGGCGATGCTTGTGTCCGAACGCCGCGCGGTGGCGCTGGGATCGGCGACGCTGGCGGCGCTCAGCCCGTTCGTGCTCGAGCATGCGCAGCGCGCCCAGCCATATGTGTTCGAGATGCTGACGGTGACCGTGGCGTTCGCCGCGGCGCTCGAGGCGGACCGGGCGACCCGACGGGCCGGCTGGTGGCTGGGCGCCGCCGTCGTGGCATCGGTAGGTGCCCTATGCCTCAACTACACGGCCGCGCTGGCGATCGGCGCTCTTTGCGTCTGGATCGCCGCCCGCCGGACGTTGCCACGGTGGTGGCGCGGGGCCTTCGTCGGCGCGTGCATTGCCACGGTGGCGGCCCTCGTGCCGCTGGCTGTGGCCCAGCACGATGCGTTCCCGCACCGAAGCGGCGTGGCGGCGGTGGCGGGAGTCTCGTGGACGACGGTGGCCCGGATCGTCGAAGCTCCGTTTGACGGCCGCGTCGATGCCCTCAGGATCCTCGGCGTGGTCTCGATGCTGGCAGCGGTGTGCGTGCTGCTGATCCGGCAGCGCGCGCTGAGGGCGCAGGGTCTGTTGCTGGCGCTCGCCGTCGGCGGGCCGCTGACGATGCTCGTGCTGAGCACTCTGGGCGGGGGCGCGTTCTGGGGGCATCTGATGCTGTCGCGGTACATAGCGTTCGCGGTACCGGTTGACCTGGTGCTGATCGCCGCCGCGGTGTGCGAGCTCCAAACGATCAGGCTTGGGCTCGGTGCCCTGCTGGCCGCCTGCGTGGCCGTCAGTACGCTCGGCGGCCTCATCGACAGCCACCGCAGCCAGGGCTTCTACCTCGACGCTCGCGGCGTCGCTTCCTACATGCGGACACAGGGCCTCGGCCTCGGCGCGCTGATCGCGCCCGGCGAGGCGGGCGTCCAGCTCCCGTTGCTCTACTACGGACTGCGGCCGGACTGGTTCGGCAGCTGGCAGGCCACAGCCGACCTCCGCCGAATGGCCGACCCGCTGTGGGTCATCTACGAGGTTTCGGCGAGCACGACCGCCGCCCGTCTCATGAAGGCGATCGCGCCCTCGGCCCGGAAGCTCGGCTACAGGCCGCTGAGCGCGCGCCTGTTCCCGGGCGTTGTCCCCCTGGCCGTGGTCAGGATGACCCGGGTCGCGCCTGTACCGAGGCTCTCGCCGGTTCCGGGCTCGGGCTAGTTGGGATCTGGGGGTTTCACCAGCGGGAGGCAGACCGACGTGTACGTCGAGCGCGCGGCATGCAGGAGGATCCTGGGGTTGCCCTCGCCCGACGTTCGCCGCTCGAGCTGCTGCATCTGGACCAGGCGCGAGGGCCCGACGAGCAGCGACTTCAGCTCGTGCGGCGCGAACACCTCCGCCAGGGCGGCGCGCCGGCTGTGGCCAGGGTCCTCGCCGTTCCGCACGCGCGACCGCAGCCGGGCCAGCAGCCCGGCGGCCCGGTCCAGTGGGTGGTAGCGCGCCAAGCATTCGGTGATGATCAGCGCGTGGCCGCCGGGACTGAGCACACGACCGATCTCGGCGGCCGCCCGTGCGATGTCCCGCGGAGCGCCGAAGTGCTCGATCGAGGAGACCGTGAACACGGCCTCGAAGCTTTCGTCTGGGAACTCGAGCCGGCGACCGTCCATGCGATGAACCTCCAGCGCATCTGCTCGCCACGGGTACGCGGGGGCGTGGCTGCCGGGGTCGCTGAGCATCGAGGACAGTGCTTCGCGCGCCGCGAACGGTCCCTCGCCGTAAATGTCGGTGGCGACCACCTTCCCAACGTGGTTGGTGAGCCAGAAGAGCACTCGCTCGTTGCCTGCGCCGACCGACAGTACGCGCGAGCGTCCGTCCAGATGCCCGGTGTCGGCGAGGAACAGCATCACCATCGCGTACTCCCACACCTTGCGTTCGATGTGCGCGTGCGGATCGCGCTCCGGGACCAGCGCGCGGATCGTCTCGATCAGCTCGGGATCCTGGAAGTCCCGCAAGTCGCAGAGCTTCGCGTACTGGCGGGTTAGCGGGATCACCGTTCAACCAGCAGCGTCACGGGCCCATCGTTCACCAACTCGACAGCCATCGTTGCCCCGAACATCCCGCGCTTGGCGCCCAGCAGCTGACAGAAGCGCTCGTACAGTGGCTCGGCCTGCTCGGGTGGCGCGGCCCTGATGTAGCTCGGACGGTTCCCCCGGCGAGCGTCGCCGTAGAGCGTGAACTGGCTGACGCAAAGGACGTCGCGGTCTCCCAGGGGCTCGTTCATGCGACCCTCGCTGTCGGGGAAGATCCGCAGCGAGCGCACCTTGCCGGCCAGCCAGTCGACGTCGGCGTCCGTGTCCTCGCGTGCTATGCCCAGCAACACCAGCAAGCCCTCGCCGATCTCGGCCACCATCCGGTCGTCAACAGTTACGGACGCGCGGCTGACCCGCTGGACGAGCGCCCTCACTGATCCCGCAGCTCTGCGGCCACCCGCTCCGGCGCGACGACGTTGAGATTGACCCCAGTCCCCAGCTCCAGCCCGGCGAGATGGGTCAGGCGAGGAAGAATGTCGACCCGCCAGCAGTAGTACTCGGCACCGCGTGGTGCGGTCCGGATCCATAGGTTCAGCGGAGGGCTCGACCCCAGCCGGCGCGCCAGCCGCTCGAGAGCCTGATGGATCATCGACGCTCCGCTCGGTCCAGGATCCTCGAAGCGCATCCTGGACACGCGTGGGGCGATCATCAGCTGGTAGGGGCCGCGCGCGCCGAACGGGGCCATGAGAACGGTGTCCTCGTCGATCGAGACGATCCGGGTGCGAGCTCTCACCTCCTCCTGCACGAGGTCGGCCAGCAGATTGCCGCCCATTGTGCGCGTGGCATAGGCGGCGAACCGCTCGCGCTCGCGCGCCACCGCCGCTGGGACGAAGTCCAGCGCGTATAGCTGGGCATGGCTGTGCGGAAGCGATGCGCCGGCCTCTGGCCGTTCGTTGACGATCAGGTGGATGTAGGCCGCGTCCCCGTGGACGCGCATTCGCTCGCGCCAGACCTCCACCGCGCGGGCCACCTGCTCGACCGCCAGCTCGGAGAGCGACACCACCGGGTCGGGAGCATTGACGATCACCTCGTGGGCACCGACGGCGGGCGCGGCCCAGAACAGGTCGCGGGCAGCGTTGGCCCCGGGCCGGGGCTCTGGCTCCTGCGCCGGGCCACCGTCGGGCGCCGACTGGAGCGCCGGGTAGAGGTTCGGCACCACTCGCACCTTCCAACCCGGTGAATTGGGCGCGCCTCCGTCTGGCCTCACGGCATAGAGCTCAGGCGGAGTCCGGTCCTCATGACCTTCTGCGAACGGGTCGGTTTCAGGATCAAGTGCCGGCGAAGCCGGCACGACGATTTGACTGCCGGGTCGGCCGGCCCGGGCCCCGGCAATGATCGCGCGGTGACCACTCAGCGGGTCGATCCGCAGCTCGGGCGATGCGTTCTCGATCGGAGCTCCCTGGTGGTCGTCGCGCGGGGGCGGTCGTTCTAGAGCACTTTCTCCATCGCCACGTGCTCGATGCCGGCCTCTACGAACACCTTGCCGCGTGGCCGGTAGCCGACCCCCTCGTACAGCTCCCGTGCGTAGGTTTGGGCGTGGAGGACCAGGCGCTTGGCCCCCAGCGCCCGGCTCTCGGCGTCAGCCAGCTCGAGCAGCTTGGTCGCGATCCCCTGACGCCGCGCATCGGCTCGCACAGCCAGCCGGCTGAATTGAACGGTGTGGCCCACGTGGAGCAGCCGGCAGGTGCCGACCAGCTCCCCGTCGGCGACGGCCACCAGATGCACGCCTTCCGGGTCCCGGCCGTCGAGCTCCTCGAACTGGGGGACGCCCTGCTCCCTGCAGAAGACCTCGTGCCTGAGCGCCAGGGCCTCCTCCAGCTCACCGTCCCCGCGCGCGCGGCGGACCTGGTAGGACACGACCGACATCTGGGGACAGCTTGACACACGTGGACATTTCCTTTGTTTTGCTTAAATAACCGCTATCCTCTAAGCGAGAGGGCCGAGGGGGAAGCCGCTTCCAGAGGACTCCCTCGCCCATTCCGGCTTGGCCGAGCGCACTGAGCCGCCACGACGTTCCGCCGCGGCTCGACATCTAGACGCACTTTCTTGATCTCTATGGGTGTTACCGCCCCGTTTCCAACTCCTGCCGCGATCGCGCGCGCAGAACTGTTCACGCGCGAGAACTTCGTCTACGAGGGTGAAGGCCTCGAGGACGCGCTAGCCCCGGGCGGCGCTCGCCGCGCGGCCCTGGACGCTGCCCTGGCAGAGCTGGAAGGGGGCGCCAGGCAGCCCTCGATCGAATGGCGCCGCCGCTTCTCGCTGCTGCTGGGCCTCGAGCGGCTGCTCTCGGAGGACGAGCCTCATCTGGCTGACGGGACGGTGCTGTCGGCCCACCAGGTGGACGCGCTGTCGGGCACGTTGACGGCCCTGTTGGCGGAGGCCCAGCGGAACGGGACTTCAGGCGGAAATGGCGCAGGGCCCGCGCTCGAGCCTCCTCAGCTCGCCTCGGTGGCGATCCCCGGCGAGGAGGAATCGGAGCTCGAGGAGGAGAACGGCGAGGAGGACGAGGAGCCGCGCGACTGGCAGGACGATTCCGAGCTGGACGAAGATGTCCAGCTCGGCGAGGCAGCCGAGGACCCCAACGCCGCTCGCCGCTTCTGGTTCGAGCACGCCACCGGCGCAGGTAAGACGGTCGCCGCCCTGGGGTTCGTCGAAGCCTCGCGCACCGGCGGAATCCTGATCCTGACCCACCGTCGCAACCTCGTCGACCAGTTCAACGGCGAGCTGCGCGACCGGGGCTATCGCGAACGGATCCATGCCCCGCTCCTGAATGGCGCCGGCACCCCGGAGAACGTGGTCGGGCCGGTGACCGTTGAGACCTACCAGTGGTTCGTCCGCAACGCGGGCAAGATCTCCGACTCCTACACGATCGTCATCTGCGACGAAGCCCACACGGCGCTGGGCGAGAAGACCTCGGGCGCCATCCGCCGCTGGTCGGGGCCGATCTTCATCGGCATGACCGCCACCGGCGCGCTGATCGCCCGGCACGTCACCGACCTCTTCCCCACGCAGACCTCGCGCTTCGACCTGGCCCAGGCGGCAAGGCGCGGAGTGATCGCGCCGCTGCGGTGCATACGCATCCCGCCGGGCCCCGGCGTCCGCACGATCGCCAAGGTGCCGCTGCGCCGCGGCGAAGTGGACACCGAGTTCGACCAGGAGATGCTGGCCGAGCTGTTGGATCAGACGCCGTTCAACATGGCCGTGGCCGACCTGTACAAGACGCGCTTCAACGGCGTTCCGGGCGTGGTGTACGCGGCCGGTGTCCGGCACGCCAACAACGTGGCCAAGGCTTTCCGGGAACTGGGGCTCAAGGCCCAGGCCGTGTCCGGCGAGACCCCAAAGCGCCAGCTGGCTCGGATTCTCGCCGACTATGAGTCCGGAAAGATCGATGTGCTGGTGAACGCCATGCTGCTGGCGGAAGGGTGGAATAGCCCCCGGGCCACGATTTGCATGCACCTGGCCCCCACGGCATCCAAACGCGTCTATCAGCAGCGGGTTGGTCGCGTCACCCGCCGGGCGCCGGGCAAGGAGGCGGGCATCGTCGTCGACTTCGTCCACCCCGCGACGAAGCACGATGATCCCGTGGTCACCCTGCACTCGCTGCTGGACCGCGACGTCTACCGCGGCGGCGCCATCGTGGTGGGCCCCGTCCGTCGTGGCCGCGGGCGCCGGGTCCGCGTCGAGCGGCGCGTCCTGCCGGTGACACCCGACCCCGAGCGCCGGGCGGAGGTGTTCGAGCGGGAGCTGTGGCGAATCGCTGTGGAGCACCTGGACTACGGCGAGCAGCACGTTTGGGCGGCATTGGCCGGCGCCCGCGTGGCCCCGAACGGCTGGCGCCGGGCGAAGGCCATGCTCCACTTCGACCGCGGCGGGGAGCTCAAGCGCCGGTTCTTGCTGACCGCGGTTCAGCGCAACCGTCACGCCCAGTTGCGACTGCGCGCGCTCCAGGAGATCGCGGCGAGCAAGGACCCCGAGGCCTTCGACACAGCTATCGACATCATGGCCTCCTGGCCGCGCGACGAACGCCGCGAGGGCGTCAAGATCATGCTCCAGGCCCTCGCCGAGCGCCGAATCGGGCGTCGAGATCAGGCCAACGCTTGGATCTGGCGGATGGCCGAGTACACGCGCGAGGTCCACGAGGAGTACGCGGTCCAGCGGTGGCCCGAGACAAAGCGGCTCCTTGGGCTGCTGGTCAACTCGAGCGGGCCGGCCCACGCCCGCAACGCCCGGCGGTTGGTGCACGCCGCGCGCAAGGAGGACCGGCGCCTGTCGGCCGCGCTGCTGGCGGCGGCGCTTGCCCACACTCCTGAGGCCGAGGAGGCGCTTCGCGGGGCGCGGACGCGACTGGCCCGCAAGCCTGCTGCTCTGGCGCGCGAGCTGTTGCGCAACTTCCCGAAGGGGCGGCGAGGCGGGAAGGGACGCCGCCGACGCAAGGGTGGAGCAGCGGAGGGCGGCGACGGCGCGGCGCCGGGGGGCGAGCCGGCGGAGGTCACGGCCACGGCGCAAAGCAACGGGGCGGGCGCGGCGGACGCACCCCAAGCCGTGGGGGACGAGCCGGGGGCCGCCACGAACGGCGAGGCCCGCGCACCCGACTCCGCCACGGAGGAACCCCAGGAACTACTGTGAGATTGGTCTCCAATATGGAGACCTATATCGCACTAGTCGAGGCCAGGTGCACCTCCCCCGCGTCGAGTGTGACCCTTCCCTGAGGGGTCTCCACTACTAGCCTGCCATCGCCGTCGACGCCGGCCGCTCGGCCCTCGCCGCCCGCCCAGCGGACCTGGCGGGCAAGCAGGGCATCCCTGGCCCGAAACGCTTCGAGCACCGCCTGCGGCGACGCCGCTATGGACCGTTCGAGCGCCTCCAGCAGCCGCTCGAGCGTGGGCTCGATCGCATCCGGCCCCAGCCCGAGGGTCCCCGCGCTGTCGCGCAGCTCGGGCGGGAAGTCTTCTGGCTCGAAGGCCACGTTTACCCCGATCCCCACGACTGCCCAGCGCTCCTGCGGACGGCCCTCGACCAAGATGCCGGCCACCTTGCGGCCGTCGAGCAAGACGTCGTTTGGCCATTTGACCAAGGCCCGAGGTCCTACCACCGACGCCGTCGCCACGCCCGCCGCCAGCGGGAGCAGCCTGGGCGGATCGCGCAGCAGGAGCGAGCAGAGCAGTGCGCGTCCTTCGGGCGCGACCCAGCTCCGACCCTGCCGGCCGCGTCCGGCGCTCTGCCCGCCCGCGGTGACGATCGTCCCGTGAGGCGCGCCCAGCTCCGCAAGCTCGCGGGCTCGCTCGTTGGTCGAGTCCGTCCGCCGCAGATGGACCCTCGGGCTCCCCACGGTGCTCACGGCTCAGCTCTGATCCGCACTTCGTCGCCTGCCGAGATGCCGAGCCGCTCGGCCGCGTTGCCGTGGCTGATGGCGAGGGCGAGCATCCGGGAGGAATCCTCGTAGACGAGGAGCTGACCGGCTTCCGCGTCGGCGAACGTGCGCAGGTACCGCGCAGCGTGGGCCCCCACCAGCACGCCGTGGCCCAGCTTGAGCCCGGCTTGATGCAAGTCGTCGTGGGTGGCGTCGAGCTGCACGTTTCCGAACCGATCGACGTACACGGCGTGCGCTACCAGGACGCCGTCTTCTAGGCGCGAGTCCGGCAGCTCGAGACGGACCAGCCCGGCCGGATCGCAGGGGTGGCCCGCATCGGCCAGTTGCTCGCCGGCGGCGAGCCGCGCCGCGACTGGGGCGAAGATGTCGCGGCCGTGAAATGTGGCCGACACTGGCTCAAGCCGCCAGGGAGAGCTTCCTACGTCGACCGCCTCGACGATCCCGCCGCGGTCCTGCGCAGCAAGCCACAGCAGCCCATTGTCGGGGCCGACCAGGAGTCGCCCGTCCGTGGCGCGCAGGGCGATCGCACGACGCTCAGCGCCGACGTCCGGGTCCACCACGGCCAGATGCACGCCAACCGGTGCGTAGGGGAGCGCAGCCCGCAGGATCAGCGCGCCACCCAGGACGTCGTGGCGCGGCACCTGGTGCGTGATGTCGATCACCCGGCCCTCCGGGCAAATGGTCGCGATCACGCCGTGACACACGCCGGCGAAGCCGTCGGCCAGACCGTAGTCGGACAGGAACGTGATCACCGGTGCTTCGGTCAACGCGTTCGAGGCTATTACGACCGCCGCCGTGACCGGTGCCCGCCGCGGCCGTGGCTCCCGTCAGCCCTCGGCCGCTATCTCATCGATCGCGACTTGCGTCGGTGGCCAGATGGCCTTCGCTTCCTCGGCCGCCGCACGCGCCAGCTCATGCTCACCGCCGCGCGCCGCCTGCTCGAGATCCCCGAACGCGCTCGTCAGCTGGCGGGCCCCAACCAGCAGCGTCTCGTTGCGCGCCCGATGCGCGGCGTCGGCAACCGTCCCCAGATCGGAGGTGGCGAGCGCGTGCTCCAACCGATCGAGCTGGTCGATGATCACGTTCGATGCCCCTTTGGCGATCGCCTGTCGCTCGGCGTCGCTGAAGACACTGAGCTGGGCCAGTCGGTTTGCGTCGAGCGCGAACCCCTGCACGTGTCCTGTTTTACCGGATTCCAGCGATGGACGGCAAGGGCTGGACGGAGGACGCCGGGCGGCTTTCATCCATCTGACGGTGATACAGACAGCTGTGCGGTGGTGCGGCGAGAAGAGAAATGCCCCGGATCTCGCAGCGCCACCGCTAACAGCTGGTCGCTGGTTCCTCGAGGGCGGCCGCTGCCCCGTGCGGCCGCCTACTCGAAGTCTTCTCGAGGGCGGCCGCTGCCCCGTGCGGCCGCCTACTCGATGTCCTGGCCCCCAATGTCGGTCAGGTTGTGCAGGAAATCTTGCGGAAGGAATACTTCCTTAAGGGCACCGCTCTGACCATCCCCCGAGAGGGCAATTCAAGGGTCAGAGTGGGCTGTCCGGGCGGCCGGGCTGGCCTCGTCCAACCGGGTGGAGCCCTGGATCCCCCAATCGGGGGGGCCAGAACTTAGAATGTGCTCCTTCCCGAATGGCAGGAGAGCGAATCACGGTGTATGTCGCGGACGACCATCCGGTCTTTCGGGAAGCCGTCGCGCGCGCAGCTTCGTCGCGTCCGGAGCTCGAGCTGGTCGGTGCGGGCGGCGACGGCCGGCGCGCGCTCGAGGACATCCGCTCGCTGTCGCCGACGGTCGCGGTGCTCGACATGCGGCTACCTCAGCTGGAGGGCCTCGATGTCGTCCGCGCCATCCGGCGCGACAGGCTTCCCACCTCCGTGGTGATGCTCTCGGCCGACAGCTCCAGGGAGCTTGTGTACGACGCGGTCCAGCTGGGCGCGGCCGCCTTCCTGACGAAGGCCTCGACCCTCGACCAGATCTGCGATGCGATCGTTGCCGTCGCCCGTGGGGAGACAGTGCTCGCACGGGAGGTGCAGTCGGGCCTGGTGCGTGAGCTGCGCGAACGTGACCGGCCGGCAGCCTCATTGCTCTCGGAGCGTGAGTCGCAGGTGCTCTTGCTGATCGCCGAGGGCCTCTCGAATCCCGAGATCGGCGAGCGCCTGTTCATCAGCTCATCGACGGTTAAGACCTATGTCAAAAGCGTGCTCGACAAGCTGGGGGTCAACGACCGGGCGGCAGCCGTCGCGGAGGCGATGCGCCGGGGGTTGATCGAGTAACGACCGGGCGGGAGCGTACGCGCTGAGGAGATAGCCCGGTGCGCGGTGCCCAAGCCCTGGCCCGATTGAGGGAATCGCCGTCCGCCGCGAGGCTGAGGGAGCTTCGGGAGCGACGACGGCGCGTGGCATGGCCTGAGGATGCATCACGGAGCGCCGACGGCGACCGGGTCGCGATCGTGGTGGTCAACCACAACACGCGAACTCTGATCTCGGAGCTTATTTTCTCGCTGTACCGCGTCCTTGGCCGCGATCAGTTCGCCGCCATCGTGGTCGTAGACAACGCCTCGACTGACGGCTCGGTGCAGGTCCTGCAAGCGCTCGCCGATGCCCAGCTGATTCATCTCATCGTCAACAAGCGACAGCGCCACCACGGCTCGGGCCTGAATCAAGCGGTGTCGTGGCTCGCTTCGCGTCAGGTGGGCCTCCGGGAGAAGGACCGAATCGACTACGTATGGGCACTGGATTCCGACACCCTGATCCTTCGGCGCGACACGATCCGGGACGCGCTCGATGTGCTTCGCCGGCCTGAAGCCGCAATCATCGGCGAGTCGTTCGGCGAGTACGACGGCTATCAGTACATGCCCCCAGCGACGCTTATGTTCAAGCCAGGTCTCCTCTGGCGGGACCCGCTCGCTCCTTTTCGGGACGACGGGAACCCGGAGAGGAAGCTCCTCCACACGGCGACAGACGCCGGCTACGAGGTGGTGCCGTTTCCGTTCCTGCGCCACAGCTATGTGTTGCACCTCGTCGGCGGAACAGTGATGCGGGTGGCTGAGCGCGAGCGCAGGAATCGGTGGTATGTGTGGGCCAAGCGCAACCTCCACGGACGGCGCCATTTCAACTACACCTACCACCCGCTCGGCGCGCAATTGCACGGCGAGCTGAGGTCCGCCTACGAGCGAGAGATACCTGACGGTTCGCCGGAGCGGCTCGTGCGCGCGTGTCTGCGGGGCGAGTTGATGGCGGTCTCGGATGTGCCTCCACTGCCGGACTGGACGGTGCTCAAGGACCTATACGACAAGGGCGCAAGCCCCGCCGAGTACCTCATGGCCCGCTCCGAACCGGCAGACCAGCTCGACGGAAGCTGAGTTGGACGGCGCGTGCGGGCGCCACTCCGGGTCAGCAGGGTCCAGGGGCTGGCATCTCGCCGCGCCGGGCTCGCGTCGCTCACGTACGCACGGCGCCGCGCAGGTCTTCGGCGTCGAGCACGAGCGCCTCGATCAGGCCCTCGATGTCGTGCCTCGACGCTTCTACGTCGGGCTCCAGCCCCCGCTCCCGGAGCGCGGCGCTCGTCACGGGGCCGATGCTGATGAGTCTCGTACGGGAGCCGAGCCGATCGCCGGCAGAGGACAAAAAGAAGCGGACCGTCGAGGAGGACGTGAATGTGACGTAGTCGGCGCGCTCGACCTCCTCCAGCTCGTTCTGGCCCAGCGGTTCGGGAACCGTCTCATACAGCACGACGTCGTCGACCTCGATCCCCCTCTGACGGAGGGCTTCGGGCAGCACGTCGCGCCCGCCGGCCGCGCGGGCGAGGAGTGCCCGCTTCAAGGGCAACTCGGCCAAGGCGTCGATGAGCCCCTCAGCGAGGAACTTGTCGGGCACGATGTCGGCTGTGATGCCCTGCCGCTCGAGCGCCGCGGCCGTCCCGGGCCCGATCGCCGCGACGCGCGCTCCGGCCAGTGACCGCGCGTCGAGGCCGGTTTCTCGAAGCCGCTCGAACAGGACCCCGACTCCGTTGGGGCTGGTGAGACAGACGAGGTCGTACCGGTCGAGCGGGGGCGTGGGCCCGGGCAGCGGCACGATCCTGATCGCCGGCGCCTCGACCACGTAGGCGCCGAGCGCTCGAAGGCGCGCCGCCAGCTCGCTGGCCTGGGCTCGGGCGCGGGTGACCGCCACCCGCATCCCGGCAAGCGGCCGGTTCTCGAACCACCGCAGCCGATCGCGCAGGGCCGTTACCTGCCCGAACACCGCTATGGCTGGCGCCCTCAGGCCCTCGGACGCCGCGGTGGCGGCGATCGTCCCCAGCGTCCCTTCCACGACGCGCTGGTCAGAGAGGGTCCCGCGTTCGATCACCGCGGCCGGCTCGGTCGGCGGCCGGCCCGCGTGGATCAGTCTGTCCGCGATGTCGGGCAGACGGCGGATTCCCATGTAGACGACCAGCGTCCCGGGGAATGCGGCCATCGCGTCCCAGTCGAGTGCGGACTCCGGCTTAGAGGGGTCCTCGTGGCCGGTCACGAACGCCGCGGCGCTGGCCGCGTCTCGGTGCGTGACGGGGATCCCGGCGTAGGCGGGGGCGGCCACGCCCGCCGTCACGCCCGGCACGATCTCAAACGGAACCCCGGCCTCGGCCAAAGCTTCGGCCTCCTCGCCGCCGCGCCCGAACACGAACGGGTCGCCGCCTTTCAGGCGGACCACGGTGCTCCCGGCGACACCGCGCTCCACCAGCACCCGCTCGATCTCCTGTTGGTCGGCCGATTCCCCACCGCCCTGCTTGCCGGCGTAGAT
The DNA here is from genome assembly GCA_036771025.1 of Solirubrobacteraceae bacterium. Taxonomy (GTDB): domain Bacteria; phylum Actinomycetota; class Thermoleophilia; order Solirubrobacterales; family Solirubrobacteraceae; genus Palsa-465. Next base: position 730 of record DAIPIC010000038.1, on the reverse strand, counting down.
GAGCTCGGCGCCCGCCGGTGCCCCGCTGAGCGCCTCCGGGGGGATCAGACGGTCGTACACGATCACGTCAGCGGCCGCGATCAGTTCCATGGCCCGCCGCGTGAGCAGCGCGGGATCGCCGGGCCCTGCTCCCACGAGGTAGACGGTCACCTGAGCATCGACTCCGCCCCCACCGCAACCATTCGCTGCGCGACGGCGGCTCCCAGTCCAGCGGGCGCTCCCCGTCTTCGGTCGCTGATCCACCCCGATCCGTCGGCCAGACCGACCCAGGCGCGGAGCTCGAGATGCCCGTCGCCGACCGGTCTGGCGTGGGCGCCTACCGCGCTGTTGCACGAGGCGCCGAGCCGCTTCGTGAGCTCACGCTCCGCCAGCACGCAGGCCGAGGTCGCCTCATCCCGTAACTCCTGTGTACATGTACGTACATGTTCATCGGTGGTGCGGGCCTCTACTGCCAGCGCGCCCTGCCCCGCCGCCGGGACCAGCTCGTCCAGGATCCCATCCGGCTCGTGGCCCAGCCGCCGGAGCCCCGCCACCGCCAGCACCAGCGCATCGCACTCTCCGGCTGCCAGCTTGCGAAGCCTGGTGTCGACGTTGCCCCGCACGTCGACCACGTCGATGTCCTCGCGCGCCGCCCGAAGCTGAGCCTGGCGCCGGAGGCTGCTGGTCCCGATCCGGGCACCGGGTGCTACGGCCTTCAGCGAGGACACTCCGCAGATTGCGTCGCGCGGAT